>CAJQMK010000015.1 GCA_905479415.1 uncultured Flavobacteriaceae bacterium
ATTTTAGTTTCATTTGTATTTCTTTTAAAGGTAGAATACCTGTTTAATCCGCTCAAATACTCGTAGACTGATTTCCAAGAATCTGTTTTAAGTTTAACAACTTCATTTAATGAGTCATTAAGTTCTAAACCGTTGTAAAGAATTCCTGAACAGTTCAAGTTCTTTGCCAGTTGCATATCAGATTCCCTGTCTCCAATTACAAATGAATTCTTTATATCAAGATTAGCATCTTCAATGTATTCTGTTAACATTCCAGTTCTTGGTTTTCTGTAATTGGAGTTCTCATTTTCAAAACTTTTATCAATGTGAGTTTTAAAAAAACTAACCTCTTCATTTTTAAATGAATTAATAATAAAATTTTGAACAGGCCAAAACGTTTCCTCTGGAAAAGAATCTGTGCCTAAACCGTCTTGATTAGTAACCATAACCAGTTTAAAGTCTAACTCTTCACTTATCTTATTTAAATACTTAAATACACCAGGAAAAAAAGATAATTTATCAAAACTATCTAATTGTTTATCAATCTTAGGTTCCTCAACTAAAGTTCCGTCTCTATCTATAAATAGAATTTTTTTCATAACTGATTAAGTATTTTAATTAAACTTTTATTTTCATTTTCTGTTCCAATCGTGATTCTTAAACAATTTTGACACAGTGGTTGATTAGATCTATTTCTAACAATAATACCCTTCTCTAATAACTGATTATACCTAAAATCAGCATTATCAACTTTAACTAGAAGAAAATTTGCGTCAGATTTGTATATTTTATCAATAAAATCAAGTTTTTCTAAACAGGATATCAATAGCTTTCTTTGATTTAATACAAGATCAATATTCTTTTTTATCTCATCGATCTTGTTCAGCTCCTCTAAAGCTTTTCTCTCTGTAAGTACATTTATATTGTATGGTGGTTTAATTTTATTTAAATAATTAATAATTTTTTGATTTGAAAAGCCCATGCCAAGTCTTATTCCAGCCATTCCATAAGCTTTAGACATAGTTTGAGTAATTATCAAGTTATTATTCTCATTTATTAAGCTGATTAAAGACTGTTTAGATGAAAAATCTATATAAGCCTCATCAACCACAACAACCCCATTAAATCCTTTAATTAAGTCAATTAAATCATTTGTATCAAATGAATTTCCTGTAGGGTTATTGGGTGAACACAAAAACAAAATTTTAGTCGTTTTTGAACTTAATTTTAGGATTTCATTTTTATCAATAGAAAAATCACTTTTTAATGGAATTTCAATATTCTCAACTCCATTGGTTTTAGCAATGACATCATACATTCCATAAGTTGGCGGAAGAGTAATGATTTTATCCTTATTAGGATTACAAAAGACTCTTACAATTAAATCTAAAATTTCATCAGTTCCATTTCCAAATACAATTTGATTTACATTAATATTTTTGATATTGGAAATCACCTTTTTTAGTTCAGTATGTTTATTGTCCGGATACCTATTAATTCCATTATCGAAAGGAGATTCATTTGCATCTAAATAAATTAATTTCTTATTAGCTCCCCCACTGTAATCATCTCTTGCCGATGAATAAGAGGACATGTTTTTTACATTGTTTCTGACAAGAGTATCTATATTCATTTTAATTGTTTAAATCTTTTACTCTAATTGATATTGCATTTTTGTGGGCTTGTAAACCTTCGGCCTCAGCCATAGTTTCAACTGTTTTAGAAATATTCAATAAACCTTCTTTTGATATTTTTTGAAACGTTATAGTCTTTAAAAAACTATCTAAATTAACTCCACTGTATTGTTTAGCATTTCCATTTGTAGGAAGTGTGTGATTTGTTCCAGAGGCATAATCACCAGCACTTTCAGCTGTGTAATTACCAATAAATACAGATCCTGCACTTACTATATTATCAATGAAAAAAGATTCGTCTTGAACATTAATTATATAATGCTCTGGTGCATATTGATTAATAAATTCAACTGCCTCTTCCTTATTATCAAAAAATATAAGTTTAGAATTTGAAATTGATTTATTTATAAAGTCCTTTCTGTCTAAATTTTCAATCTGATCAATTATACATTTTTCAACATTATTTATTAAAGACTTTGAAAGACTCACAAAGATCACTTGACTATCAGGTCCGTGCTCCGCTTGAGATAATAAATCTGAGGCTATATACTCAGGATTAGCATACTGATCTGCTAATACTAATAATTCACTAGGACCAGCAGGCATATCTATTGCAGTATTAAAATTTATAGATTTTAATTTTGCATAGGTAACGTACTGATTTCCTGGGCCAAATATCTTATTAACTTTTGGGACTGAATCCGTACCAATACTCATAGCTGCTATTGATTGTGCTCCACCAACACATATAACTTTATTTACTTTACATAGTTTAGCACAGTATAATATTGCAGGATGAACTTCACCATCATTATTTGGAGGAGAGCAAAGAACTATGTTTTTACAATTTGCTATCATAGCTGGAATTGCTAACATTAATACTGAAGAGAATAAAGGAGCTGTTCCTCCAGGGATATATAAACCAACATTTTCAATTGCTCTTTTTTCTTGCCAACAAAACACACCAGTTGTTGTTTCAGTTTTTTTAGAGTTAAAAATCTGATTTTTATGAAATTTGAAAATATTATTAAAAGCTATATTAATGGATTCTTTTAAATCTTTATCAATATCATTTTCAGAGTTATTTATTTTTTGGTCACTAACTATCAAATCATTTAGATCAACCTTGTCAAATTTATTTGTATAATCAATTAAAGCTCTATCTCCATACAATTTGACATTTGTAAAAATTTCATCTACAATACCTTTTACAGAGTCAAGACTGTATAAAGGTCTTTTTGCAAGTGATGACCATGTGTTTTTTTCAGGATTAAATACTTTATTCATTATAAAACCATTTTTTCAATTGGACATACTAAAATATCTTCAGCTCCAGCTTCTTTAATTTTATCGATTACCTCCCAAAAAGTATTCTCATTTATAACAGAATGTAATGAGCTCCAACCCTCTTTATTTAAAGGTAGAACAGTTGGACTTTTTAAAACTGGAAGTATTTTTGAAATAGCATTTATTTTATCATTTGGAGCGTTTAAAAGTATATATTTCGACTCTTTTGCTTTTAAAACTGCTCTTATTCTAAATAAAAACTTATCTAACAAGTACTTATTAGATTCTAAAACTTGTTTATTTCCAGCTAATACAGCTTGTGATTCGTGAATCACAAAAACTTCCTTCAAGTTATTTTTATAAAGTGTACTTCCACTTGAAACTATATCACATATCGCATCAGAAAGACCAATATTTGGAGCTATTTCAACTGAACCGTTAATTACGTGAATATCTGCACTAATATTGTTTTTCTTTAAAAACATTTTTAGAGTGTTTGGGTAAGATGTTGCAATTTTTAAATCATTTAAATAAGAAACTGAATCAAACACTACTGATTTTGGAACAGCAATTGAAACTTTACATTTTGAAAACCCAAGATTTTCAATAACATCAATATCAAAATCCTTTTCTATAAGTAAATTTTCACCGATTACAGCCAGATCAACCACACCATCATTAATGTATTTTGGAATATCACTATTTCTTAAAAAATAAACTTCAATAGGGAAGTTTCTAGCAGATGCCATTAACTGGTCCTTGTAGTTATCTATTTTAATTCCACATTTGTTTAGAAGATTTAAAGAGTCCGTGTTAAGTCTTCCTGATTTTTGAATCGCGATTTTTAGTTTTTTCATTTATTAAATTTTTATAAAAAAAAAACCCGTTTGAATTAACAAACGGGCTTATATAATAATATAACAATATCATCACATCACTCGTTTGAGGATATTTAAATGATGATGATTGTTACGGTTAAATTTCATTGTTTAAAACTGAAATACAAATATTATAAAAAATTTATTGATTTCCTAGAATTATTGGTAAACCATCTTTTCCACTTCCAATTACAATTACTTTTGAATTTGGAGACTCAGCTAATTTAGTAGTAGCTTCAATACCTTTATCTCTTAAAATATTTGTTGTTAAAGAGGAATTTAAAATTCTATTTGCGTCTGCTTTACCTTTAGCATCAATTCTAACTTTTTCAGCTTCTTTTCTAGCAGATTCAAGTTTAAATTCATACTCTAAAGACATTTGCTCTTGACTAAGTTTTCTTTCAATCGCTTGTTTAATAGTATTAGGTAAAGTAACATCTCTAACTAAAACATCATTAATTTGAACATACTGTGCTTCAACTCCTTTTTTTAATTCATCATATATTTCACTTTCAATAGCATCTCTTTTAGTAGAATAAAGCTGTTCAGGTGTATATCTACCAACAACACTTCTTGCTACAGCTCTAATGTTAGGAACTATTACAATATCTAAATAGTTTGATCCTTTAGTTTGATGTAACAACCCTAACTGATCAGCTTTTGGTTGATATAAAACTGAAACATCTAAAGATATTTCAAGACCATTTGAAGAAAGTACTTGCATTTGACTTTCAAAAACTTCTTGTTGTTTTACGTTATACAAGTAAACCTTATTCCAAGGTAATATTAGATGAAACCCTTCACCAAGTGCAGGTTCGTCAACTACGGTACCTTCACCAAAAGTTTTAAACAAAACTCCAGCTTCACCGTATCCAATGTTAACAGCTGATTTCATTAATCCAATAATTGAAAACATAATTATTAGTACAACTGGCAAACCGATTTTATTAATTCTATCCATTTTTTATTTATTTAATTGATTATTTATTTTTTAAGTTAACATGCCACCATCGACATTAATTACCTGACCAGTTATAAATGTTGAAAGGTCAGATGACAAAAATAAGCAAAGATTTGCAACATCTTCAGGTGTTCCTCCTCTTTTTAAAGGAATTCCGCTAATCCACTGATTAACAACGTCTTGATTCAGCTTGTCTGTCATTTCTGTTTGAATAAATCCAGGAGCAATAACATTAGATCTTATGTTTCTCGAACCAAGCTCCAATGCAATTGACTTAGAAAACCCTATTATACCTGCTTTAGAAGCTGCATAATTAGATTGTCCAGCATTTCCTTTTACTCCAACAATTGAACTTATATTTATTATACTTCCTGATCTATTTTTAAGAAATGTTCTTTGTGTAGCCTTTACCATATTAAAAACAGATTTTAAATTTACTTCAATAACTTTATCAAAATCGTCTTCATTCATTCTCATCAGTAAGTTGTCTTTAGTAATACCAGCATTGTTTATTAAAACATCAATAGTTCCAAAATCTTTTATCACTTGATCAATAAGTTTTTGTGAATCCTCAAAAATTGCTGCGTCACTTTGATAGGCTTTACAATTAGTATTAAATTCTGACATTTCTTCAATCAGTTCATTAGCTGAATCAACAGATTTAGAATAAGTAAAAGCAATGTTGGCTCCGTGAGAAGCTAAAACTAGTGCTATTCCTCTTCCAATACCTCT
>CAJQMK010000016.1 GCA_905479415.1 uncultured Flavobacteriaceae bacterium
CAATTTACACATGCCCATCCTGTAAAATCTAATAATATTGGTTTGTTTTGAGATTTAGCGTAACTAAGACCTGAATCAAAGTCTTTAAAGCATGTAAAGCCCAAAGGACAATCATTTGACTTACTGTAAATAGAATAAAATGCAGGAGGAGTAAAACCACTTAAAATTCTAGCCTTATCAGAACCGTTTTGTAACAAAGCTGGAAATAGATAAACGGAAAACCCAAGAACAAAAAAACCAAGAATAAGATTAAATTTTGAAGTAATAACACTTTTATTCTCGTGAGGGAATTTGTATAAACCTAACAAATACATGGATAAAGCAAAAGAAATCAATACCCATATTCCAATAAAAACTTCTCTTTTAAGTATTCCCCAATGTTCAACTAAATCAGCATTTGATAAAAATTTAAATGCAAAACCTAACTCTAAAAAACCTAAAATTACTTTAAAAGTATTCATCCATCTACCAGATTTAGGAAGTGTGCTAAGTAAGTTTGGAAACAAAGCAAAAATTGTAAATGGCAATGCTAAAGCAACTCCAAAGCCTAACATGCCTATTGTGAGCTGAATAGCACCACCTTGAGATGAAATTGATCCAACTAGTAGAGAACCTAGTATTGGTCCTGTACAAGAAAATGACACTAAAACCAAAGTCAATGCCATGAAAAATATTCCTATATAACCACCAATTGAATTAGATTTAGAATCAATTGAATTAACCCATTTGGAAGGAATTGTTATTTCATAAAAACCAAAAAATGAAAATGCAAATAGAACAAAAACTATGAAAAAGAAAATATTTAACCCTGCATTTGTTGATATACTATTCAATATTTCTGGATTGATTGAATCAAGAAAATGAAAAGGTATACTTAAAGATAAATAAATACCAATTATAAAAAGACCATATGTAATTGCATTAAACTTGGAATTATTTTTAGACTTATTATTAGTAAAAAATGAGACTGTTAATGGGATCATAGGAAATACACATGGAGTTAGCAGAGCTAATAAACCACCAATGAATCCAAGTATAAATAGATTTAAATAAGAATTAGAAGTCAAAGCTGAACTATCGTTAATTGTAGATAATAATTCCGTGTTTTTTAAATCAATTGCTAATGCATTGTTGTTTTCATAGATATCGGATGTTAAATCTACATTTTCAATAGCTAATGTTGATCCGTCAAAATTAAAAATAAGATTTGCTTCTCTAAAAATACACACAACGTCGTCACAAGCCTGATATGCAATTACAGCAGATATATTATCAATAATTTTATTAGTCTCAATTAATTGTGTGAAAGTTGATTGATTTTCAAAATAAGATTGTTCAATCTGAAAAATAGGATCAAATTTTGTTATTGATTGAGACTCACTAACATCTCCAATTAATTTAATGGATTGTGATTTATTATCAAAAATAAACTCTGTTGGAATCGCTCCCCCAGATAATAAGTTCTGTGAATATAACCTCCACTTGTTCTGAATGTTAGCTGTAGTAACTAGTTCAAAAGTGTTTTCAGAAATCTTTTTTACCTTAGTCTCAAAAGTTATTGGATCCTGAGAATAACCAAGAAAACTTAGAGTTAAAAATAATATTACTAAAAAATTATTTTTCAAAGAATGATATTTTTAAATTAGAATCAGTGTCACTATACTTTCTTTTATCAAATCTTATGCCAATCACCCATAAAATATGATCTTGATCAGTTAGCACATATTGTTTATCTTTTTCAAATTTAGACAGCTTATTGTCTTTTAATAATTTAGACACTAATTTTTTTCCATTCATCCCTGTTGGATAAATCAAATCACCGGGTTGACATTTTCTGATTATTAAAGGAAAATTAATTTGATCTTTAATTAAGTATAAAGATTTTTTGTCATTAACGTAATTACCTTCTTCTACTAGGATATTTTCTGGTAACAAGAAATCATTTTGGTTATTATAAAAATAATCTATTTTAATATTTTTAGTATTTTTTTTAATTATTAGATGTGTCCTATTGCTTAAAATAGAATATAGTTTAGAAGTAATAATTTTTCCAGTTTCAGCTTTACATAAACTAACAATTTGATCTGTGTTTTTAAATCCATAATCAGTAAACAAATTAAAAATCATTACACTTGACAAATCTTTAAGTGCTGTTTTTAAGATTAAAATTTCATCATTTTTAGTTTTAAAATTAATGGACTTAAAATTTTCTGTATGTTCTTTTAAGATTAAATTAGATTCATTTAGACGAACTAAGGTTTTAGAAAAGTTACTTGTAAAATTAGAATCAATATCAATAAAGACTGGAACTAACTTATTACGAATTTTATTTCTCAAATAATCGTTTTTTAAGTTAGAAGAATCTTCTCTCCATTTAATATTATTATCATTAGCATAATCAATTATTTGAGATTTATTAAAGGGCAGTAAAGGTCGAACTACTTTATTATTAATTGAATTTATACCAGTAAGACCATCAATTCCAGTAGATCTAGTTAAATTAATAAAAAATGTTTCTATAGAATCATTTAAATGATGAGCAGTTAATATAAAATCATATTTATATAACTCAAGTAATTCATAAAACCAATCATACCTTAATTTTCTAGCAGCCATTTGGACTGAATGCTTAGGTATATTAATATTAAAATCTTTTATATAAAACGGGACAGATATTTTATTGCATAAATTTTCAACAAAAAAACTATCATCATCACTTTCTTTATGCCTCAATTTAAAATTACAATGTGCAACTCCAATTTTATAATTCATTTTATTTAAAAGGTGCAAAAGAACCACGCTGTCAATACCTCCACTAACACAAACCAATAATTTTTTGCCATGTAAAAAAGACAAATCATTATCAATGTGTTTATTAATTAGATCTAACATTCTTAACAATATTACATTAAAAAAGTATATAAATTAAGTTAATGATAAAATCATTGCTTTACCTTTTAACAAGCATTCATCATATTCGTTTACCCCTTTTGATTTAGCAGTAATAGCACTACCTACATGAAAAGACAAGTGTTTACTCTCAGAATCATATATAAGTGACCTTATAACTACATTAAAATCAAAATTACCATAAGGATCTATAAAACCAATAGCTCCACTGTAAAGCCCTCTTTTTGTTTCCTCAAGTTCATCAATTATTTTCATTGCTTTAACTTTAGGAGCTCCAGTCATACTGCCCATTGGAAAACTACCCTCAATTATTTTACTAATTTTCAAAGAAGAATCAACTTTAGATTCAATTGTAGAAATCATTTGATGAACTTGTTTAAAAGGATAAACCTCACATAATTCCTTAACCTTAACAGAACCTGGTTTTGAAAATCTTGACATATCATTTCTTACTAAATCTACAATCATTATATTTTCAGACCTTTCTTTAGGATCAAGGCTTAAATTATCCTTTAATTTTTTATCAATAACAAAATCTATATCTCGTCTACTTGTACCTTTAATGGGTTGACTAATTAGTTTGTTATTATTTCTTTTTAAATATCTTTCTGGTGAAGAGCAAATTAAATGTAATTTTTTGTTTTTAAAATAAACACTCATTGGAGATTTAGATATTTTATTAAGATTTTTATAAACGTAAAGTGGATTTATTTTAGCATGTTCACTAAACCACTCAAAACAAAAGTTGGCTTCATATACATCTCCTCTATTAATATGGTTTTTTAATACATCTATCTTATTTAAATATTGTTCTTTATTAAGTTTTTGGCTTAGTGTAGGAGGATTAAAAGGATTGTTTTCATTTTTACAATTCAAACTATTAATAGTGTTCCAATCTTCAATAATTAAATTAGATTCTAAATACAAAGCTTCAACATAATCATTTTTAATGATCCATATTTTTTTTGGCTGATAAAAATATAGATTAGGTAAGTTAAAATTGTCAGGATTATTACTTTTTAAATTTTCAATCTCATTTTTTAAATCATAATTTAAATATCCGAATACCCAGTCATCAACTTTTTTTAAATAATTATCCAGTTTCTGTGTGGAATTATTTTTTGTAAAAGGTATCTCCGACTCCAGTTCAACAGCACATATGCACTCATATTGTTTAATATTAGAACTGTAGTTGTTTGAATTTAAAAATGAAGAGTAAGTAAACTTATTTGACCACTTTAATAATTTATCTCTAAAAAGATTTAAATCTTCATGTTTAAATTTTTTAGAAAATCTTTTCAATTTTTTTTTCTTCAAATTTACTTAATTGTTTTTTTTAAAATATATTTTGTTTGTTAAATATTTTTGTAGACATTTACAATGTGATTAACAATAGATATTTTAATTTTTCTTTAAACGCATCGGCAACCCGTCGTGCCCGCCCTTTTGGGTATATATCTATTTAGGAAACTAGGTGAGTCCAGTTTCATTTCAATTCATTCTTAACTAAAATTTTAACATCTTGGACATTACTGTTGCTTCTTTGAAGCATATAAAATATTGTGATATTATATCAAAATCTATTAGTTCTTCAGCAAAAACTAGAGGAACAGGAATAGCTTTAAGATCACCCGAATACATTAGAAAAAAAATTGAAAATGGCAACGCTGTTATTGCAATCAAAAAAAATGATTTTGCTGGATTTTGTTATATAGAAATATGGGGGCATGGAAAATATGTTGCTCATTCAGGACTAATAGTTAATCCATTATTTAGAGGAAAAGGACTTGCGAAAAAAATTAAGAAATTAACATTTGAACATTCAATCAATAAATATCCAAACGCTAAGATATTTGGAATTACCACTGGCTTACCAGTTATGAAAATAAATTATCAATTGGGATATAAACCAGTAACTTTTTCTGAGTTAACAAGCGATGAAGAATTTTGGAAAGGATGTCAAACATGTAAAAATTACGACGTATTAAACAGAACAAATAAATCCATGTGTCTTTGCACGGGGATGCTTTATGAACCAAAAAATAAATCATGAAAAAAATAGTACTTGCTTACAGTGGAGGATTGGACACCTCATATTGCTTAAAAAAATTATCAATTGATAATGAGGTTCATGCAGTTAATATTAATACTGGAGGTTATACAATTGAAGAATCTAATAAAATTAAAGAAAAAGCTATAAAATTAGGTGCTTATTCATTCACATCTATAGATGCAGTTGACTTATTTTACAATACAATAATTAAATATTTAGTTTTTGGAAATGTATTGAGAAATAACACTTATCCCCTATCAGTAAGTTCTGAAAGAACAATTCAGGCTATGGAAATAGTAAATTATGCTAAAAAAAACAAAGCAACTCACATAGCTCATGGAAGTACAGGTGCAGGAAATGATCAGGTTAGATTTGATACTATATTTCAAATACTTGCTCCAGAAATAAAAATATTATCTCCAATAAGAGATTTAAAACTAACAAGAGAGGAAGAAATTGATTTTTTAAATCAGCAGGGAATAAAATTATCTTGGGAAAAAGCAAAATATTCAATCAACAAAGGGCTCTGGGGAACAAGTGTAGGTGGAGATGAGACTTTGACTTCAGATTTAAAATTACCTAGTAAAGCATATCCAGGAAGTTTAAAAAATAAAAGTTCTAAAGAAATAACCCTAACATTTAAAAATGGAGAAATAAGTGGAATAAATGGAGAAAAATATGATCCAGTTACATGTATTGAATTAATTTCAACACAATGTAACGATTACTGTATTGGAAGAGATATTCATGTTGGTGACAGTATAATTGGAATTAAAGGAAGGGTAGGATTTCAAGCGGGCGGACCTATGTTGATAATTAAATCCCATCATCTTTTAGAAAAACACACATTAACAAAATGGCAACAGTTCCAAAAAGATCAGCTTTCTAATTTTTATGGAATGCACTTACACGAAGGTCAATACTTGGATCCTGTTTTAAGAGATATTGAAAGTTTTCTTCAAAGCAGTCAAATAAATGTGAATGGAGATGTTCATATTACATTACACCCTTTCAGATTTGAGTTAAATGGAATTTGTTCTAAAAATGATTTAATGAACAGAGAATTCGGAACATATGGGGAAATTAATAATAAATGGTCTGCAGATGATGCAAAAGGCTTTATAAAAATAGTTTCAAATCAAAACAAAATACATCAGTATGTCAATAAAAAATAAAATTAAAGTAGGTATAGTTGGAGCATCTGGATATACCGGAGGAGAACTCTTAAGACTATTAGTTCATCATGAAGGTGTTGAGATAGTATTTGCATACAGTACAACTAACAATGGTAAATTAGTTAGTGATGTGTACTCTGAACTAATTGATGAGATTAATATTGAATTTACTAATACAATCAAAGAAAGTGATGTAATTTTTCTATGTCAAGGTCATGGAAAATCGTATGATTTTTTATTAACAAGTTCAATTAATCAAAAAACTAAAATCATTGATTTAAGTCAAGATTTTAGATTAGAGAAATCTATTAAAATAGGAAAAAATACAAGAAAATTTACTTATGGGTTACCTGAATTACAAAAAAACCTGATTAAATCCTCAAAAAATATAGCAAACCCTGGATGTTTTGCCACGGCACTACAATTAGCTTTATTACCGTCAATTAATTCAAACATTATAAATGGTGAAATACATTCAAATGCAATTACTGGAAGCACTGGGGCTGGAATAATACCATCTAACACTACTCATTTCAGTTGGAGAAATAACAATGTTTCGTCTTATAAAGAATTTAATCATCAACATCTTGATGAAATTAAATATACATTCAATAAAAAATCTATAAAAAAATATAATTTAAACTTCATTCCCTTAAGAGGGAGTTTCACAAGAGGAATTTTTTCAACAAATTATTTTAATTGTGAATCTAAAATAAATGATGTTAAGGAGATTTATAAGCAATTTTATTATAACCACCCCTTTATAATCATTTCTGAAAATGAAATCAATTTAAAACAAGTAATTAATACTAATAAGTGTATTCTTCATCTTTCATTATTAAATGGAAAATTAATAATTACTTCAATTATCGACAATTTATTAAAAGGAGCATCTGGGCAAGCTGTTCAAAATATGAATTTAATGTTTGGATTAAATGAAACTGAGGGATTAAGACTTAAATCATCAATTTTTTAAAATATAAAAATGAGTTTATTCAATGTTTACCCCTTGTATAAAATGACACCATCATATGCTAAAATGTGTTATGTATATGATAAAAATGGAACAAAGTATTTGGATCTATATGGGGGCCATGCAGTAATATCAATAGGACACAGTCATCCAACGTATGTCAAAGCATTAACTAATCAGTTAAATAATATAGGATTTTATTCAAATTATATTATAAATGAATTACAACTCAGAGTTGCTAATGAAATTAAAATTCAATCTAAGTGTACTGATTATAATCTGTTTTTTTCTAATAGCGGAGCTGAGGCAAATGAAAATGCCCTACAAGTTGCTTCATTTTACACAAAAAAATCTAGGATAATAGCATTTAGAAATTCTTTTCACGGAAGAAGTAATGCAGCATTAAGTATTACTGATAATCCTCGTATTAAATCTAAATTAAATGAAAAAATAAATGTAACGTTTCTTGATTTTAATGATAATAATAATTTTGATAAAGAAATTTCTAAAGGAGATGTAAGTTCAGTAATATTTGAATCAATTCAAGGCGTTGGAGGATTAGATGAACCAGAAACTAAATTTGTAAAATATATTTCAAAACAATGTAAAAAACACAATACTTGTTTAATAGCAGATGAAGTTCAATCTGGTTTTGGAAGAACAGGTGATTTCTTTGCATTTCAAAAGCATGGTATCGAACCTGATATAATTTGTATAGCCAAAGGAATGGGTAATGGTTTTCCTGTTGGTGGAATTTTAATTAAAGATCATATTAAATCAAAATATGGAATGCTAGGAACAACATTTGGAGGAAACCATTTAGCTTGTTCTGCAGTTTTAGCAGTGCTAAATACTATTAAAAAAGAAAAGTTATTACAAAATTCAAAGTCTCTTGAAAATTATTTTAGAGAAAAAATTTCATTAATTAGGGCAGTAAAAAAAATTAAAGGAAGAGGACTAATGTTGGGCTTAGAATTTGATTTCGATGCATCTGAGTTAAGAAAGAATTTAATTTTTAAACATAAAATTTTCACTGGAGGAAGTGCAAACAAGAATTTGTTAAGAATTCTTCCTCCTTTGAATATCCAAAAAAAACATATAGATAAACTTTACAATGCATTAAAAATAGAATTATCATGAAAAACTTTATAAACTCGGGTGATATAATTAATTATCAGTATTTATTGAATGAAATTAATAAACATAAAAATGATAAGTCAGACTTAAGTTTTATTGGAAAAAACAAAGTTATAGGTCTTTTATTTTTTAATCCAAGTCTTAGAACCAGATTAAGTACACAAAAGGCAGCAATGAATCTTGGATTTAAATCTATTGTAATGAACTTTAGGGATGATGGATGGCAACTTGAATTTGATGAGAATATTATTATGTCAGGAAATAAAGCAGAGCATGTAAAAGATGCAGCTAAAGTAATATCTCAGTATTGTGACATTTTAGGAATTAGAGCGTTTGCTGAACTGAAACATAAAGAAATTGATAATAGTGATAAAATAATTAATTCTTTTGTTAAATACGCAACTATTCCCATTTTAAACCTAGAAAGTTCAATAGCACATCCCCTTCAAGCACTTGCTGATGCTGCTACGATTAATGAAAATATAAATACCAACAATCCTAAAATAGTTTTATCATGGGCACCTCATCCAAAGCCTCTTCCCCACGCTGTAGCTAACTCATTTATAAATATGTGTAAAATCAATAACTATGACTTAACTATTACAAATCCAAAAGGATATGATTTAAGTAAAAAAATTACTGAGGGAATTCAAATTATAAACGATCAAGAACTAGCTTTTAAAAATGCAGATTTAATTTATGCTAAAAATTGGTCTAGTTATGACCAATATGGTAAGGTACTTTTAAATGATGACTCGTGGATAATAAATGAAAACAAAATGAAATTAACTAACAATGCTTTTTTCATGCATTGTCTTCCGATAAGAAGAAATGTAGTGGTAACAGATTCAGTATTAGACTCAAATAGATCACTTGTTATTCAGCAGGCCAATAATAGAACATATGCTACTCAAACTATATTAAAAGAATTAATAAGTAATGAAAAATAAATTAACTATTATAAAAGTTGGAGGAGGAATATTAAATGAAAGAAAATTATTTGAAATTTTTTTAGAAAATTATTCCAAAATCAAGGGATTAAAATTATTAGTTCACGGAGGTGGTGTTATTGCGTCTAATTATATGATTAGACTTGGAATTCCAGTCAAAATGAATGAAGGAAGAAGAATAACAGACTCAGACACATTAGATATTGCTGTAATGACTTATGCTGGACTCATAAATAAAAATATAGTTTCAATTCTTCAAAAGTTCAATTGTAATGCTATTGGTCTTTGTGGTGCAGATGCAAATTTGATTACATCAAAAATTAGAGAGATTAAAGAAATTGATTATGGATTGGTTGGAGATATTTTAAGTATAAATGATAATTTTATTAATCAATTATTGAAATTAAAAATTTCTCCAATTATTTGTTCTCTAACTCATAATGGAGAAGGTCAAATATTAAATACAAATGCAGATAGTATTGCATCTGAAATTTCAATAAAACTATCCAAAAATTACGATATTACTTTAAAGTATTGTTTTGACAAACCTGGTATTTTAACTGATAAAAATGACAATTTAAGTTTTAAAAAAACAATTAATAAAACTGATTATAAACAACTCATTAAAAATAAAATTATTTATGATGGAATGGTACCTAAAATTGAAAGTTGCTATTATGCTTTAGAAAATGGGGTAAGTAATATTTTTATCGGGGATCATAATATAATAAAAACAACAGAAAATTGTACTAAAATTATTTTATAATGAATAAATTAACCAACAAAGCGATTCAATTATTAAAAGATTTAATAAAGATTGAATCCTATTCTTTCAACGAAAATAAAACAGGAAATAGAATAGAAAAATGGTTGGAATCACATGGGATAGAAATTAAAAGAAATCAAAATAACGTTTATGCTTATAATAAATTTTATGATTCAAATAAGCCCACAATACTACTGAATTCTCACCATGACACAGTAAAACCAAATAAAGGATATAAAAATGATCCTTTTAATAGCAAGATAGAGAATGGTAAGCTATACGGGCTTGGAAGTAATGATGCTGGTGGAGCTTTAGTTTCTCTAATTGCAGTTTTTACTTATTATTATAACAAAAAAGATTTAAAATATAATTTAATACTTCTTGCTTCAGCTGAGGAAGAATGTTCAGGCGAAAATGGAATTGCTTCAATTATTCCAATTCTTCCAAAAATTGATTTTGCAATAATTGGTGAACCAACGTTGATGAAAATGGCAATTGCTGAAAGAGGGTTGATTGTATTTGACATTAAAATTAAAGGAACATCAAGTCATGCAGCGCACATAAATGATGATAATCCAATTATTAAATCAATTGAAGTACTTAAATGGATTAAAAATTTAAAATTTGAAAAGAAATCTAAATTTTTAGGAAATGTAAAAGCTACAGTAACTCAGATACAATCTGGGAATCAGCATAATGTCGTGCCTTCAGAGCTAAAAATAGTTTTAGACGTAAGAGTAAATGATTGTTACACAAATCAAGAGATATATGATATTTTAAAAAAAGATTCACCATGTGAAATTATACCCAGATCATTAAATCTTAATTCCTCATCAATTTCTACTGATCATGCAATTGTTTCAGCAGCTAATAAATTAGGAGTTCAAAAATACGGCTCACCTACTCTATCAGATCAATCTAAAATTTCGTTTCCATCCATAAAAATGGGTCCTGGTGATTCTTTAAGATCACACAGTGCTGATGAATACATATATGTTGATGAAATTAAAAATGCAATACCATTATACATTAAACTTTTAAATAAAATAACTTAATCATGAAACTCTGGAACAAAGAAGATAATTTAAATATTAAAATTGAAAAATTTACTGTAGGTAATGATAGACACTATGATCTTTACTTAGCTGAATACGATATTAGGGCTACTATAGCACATGCAAAAATGTTACATAATATTAAGATTATAACTCACTCCGAACTTGCTGAAATTATTTCAGAATTAAAAAAAATTGATAGTGATATTAAAACCGGACAATTTACAATTGAAGACGATTATGAGGATATTCATTCAAAAATAGAATCAATACTTATTGAAAAATTGGGAAAAATTGGGAAAAAAATTCATACTGGAAGATCTAGAAATGATCAAGTATTAGTTGCAACACAACTTTATTTAAAAAATGAAATAAGTGAAATAAAAATTTTAACAAAAAGTTTATTTAATACATTAATTGAATTAGCAAAAAAAAATAAAAATCTTCTACTTCCAGGTTACACTCATTTACAAGTAGCTATGCCTTCTTCTTTTGGTTTATGGTTTTCTTCTTACGCAGAATCATTGATTGATGATATATTTTATTTAAATACTGCTTTTAAAATTAATGATCAAAATCCTCTTGGGAGTGCTGCAGGGTATGGAAGTTCATTTAAATTAGATAGAGATTTTACAACTAAAGAATTAGGGTTTAATGAATTAAAGTACAATGTAATATCTTCCCAAATGAACAGAGGAAAAGTTGAAAAATCTGTAGCTATTGCTATTGGTTCTTTAGCTAGTACATTATCAAAGTTTTCAGCTGATATTTGCTTTTATATGACTCAAGAATTAAATTTTATATCATTTCCAGATGAAATAACAACTGGTTCAAGTATAATGCCCCATAAAAAAAATCCAGATGTATTTGAACTAATCCGAGGCAAATGTAATATTATACAATCTCTAATAGGTGAATTCAATTCTATTTCTATAAATCTAACAAGTGGTTATCACAGAGATTTACAACTATATAAAGGAAAAATAATAGAGTCCATCATTGATATTAAAAACTGCTTAGAAATATTGAACTACTCAATAAATAAAATCAAAATCAGAAAAAATATTTTAGATGATGATAAATACAAATATGTGTTTTCAGTTGAAAATTTAAACGAACTAGTTAATAGTGGCTATTCTTTCAGGGATGCTTATTTAAAAATATCCGATGATATAAAAAATGACAATTATACTCCAAAAAAAGATTTTAATCATTCCCTGAAAGGTAGTATCGGGAATCTTTGTTTGAAAGAAATAGAACTAAAAATGAAAAAGGCACTAGATTAAATATGTAAAGCTCTGTCTTCTGTAGCTGCTAATGCTGCTTCTTTAATAGCTTCAGCATAAGTAGGATGAGAATGACTCATTCTAGAAATATCTTCAGCAGAAGCTCTAAATTCCATTGCGGTTACAGCTTCTGCAATTAAATCAGCAGCTCTGGCACCAATAATGTGAACACCGAGAATTTCATCGGTTTTTTTATCAGCTAGAATCTTTACAAAACCATCAATATCCATACTTGCTCTGGCCCTTCCTAATGCTCTCATAGGAAATTGCCCAGTTTTAAATTCAATACCATCAATTGATAATTGTTCTTGAGTTTTACCAACAGATGCAACCTCAGGCCAGGTGTATATAACATTTGGAATTAAATTGTAATTAATATGTGGTTTTTGTTTCGCTAGTATTTCAGCTACTAAGACTCCTTCTTCCTCTGCTTTGTGGGCTAACATAGGCCCTTTAATAACATCTCCAATGGCGTATATATTTTCAACATTAGTTTGAAGTTTATCATTTACTTCAATTTGACCTTTATCATTTGTATTAATTCCAACTGAACTTAGGTTTAGTCCATTAGTGTAAGGTTTTCTACCAACTGAAACAAGACAATAATCTCCATCAAAATTAACATTTAATCCGTTTGAATCTTCGGCAGTTACAATTATAGAGTTGTTTTCAGAAATTACTGAAGTAACTTTGTGGGATAAATAAAATTTTATTTTTTGCTTCTTAAATATTCTTAATAATTCTTTAGAAACAGCACCGTCCATAAAAGGAGTAATTTTGTCAGAATACTCAATGACGGAAACTTCTGATCCTAATCTACTGTAAACCTGACCCAGTTCTAGCCCTATAACACCTCCACCAATAACAATTAATTTTTTTGGTATTTCTTTTAGTTTTAAAGCTTCAGTTGATGAGATAATTCTTTTCTTATCAATCTTTGCAAATGGTAATGAAATTGGTTTAGATCCAGTAGCTATAATAGCATTACTAAATTTAATTTTATCAGTATCATCAATATTAATGACTTGATTATTTTCAAAAGAACCAATGCCATTAAAAACATTAATTTTGTTTTTAGACATTAAATATTCAATTCCTTTGGTTGTTTGTTCTACAACCTGGTTTTTTCTAGAAATCATTTTATTTAAATCCACTTTAATTGAACCCTCAATTTCAATACCGTGGGTTGAAAAATTATGCAAAGCTTCATGATAATGGTGAGAAGAATCTAATAATGATTTAGATGGAATACATCCAACGTTTAGACAGGTACCACCTAATGTATTATATTTTTCAACAATAGCTGTTTTCATACCCAATTGCGCGCATCTTATAGCACAAACATATCCTCCGGGTCCTGAACCAATTACAACAACATCAAAATGCTCCATTTTTTCTTTTTTTCAAAAATACAAATGTTTTAATTTATTTCATAAATCAATTACCTTTTAATTGAACTAAATTATATATTAGCTAGATGACTAAAGCAGGTGAAAAAAATCAGAAAAAAATTAATTTATCATTAAATGAGTCGTTATTTCCAATAGTTCTTCTTATAATATTTTTAACGTTTAATGTTTATGTATATGGAGATGATGCCATGGGAGGTTCAAATCAATTTATACTTCTTCTTGGAGCTGCTGCTGGAATTGGATTAGGTATTTTTAAAGGATTTAAGTTTAGTAATATGATGAGTCAAGTTGCTGAAAATTTAAAATCTGTAACTGGTGCAATAGTCATTTTACTTTTTGTTGGTGCATTATCTGGGACATGGTTAATAAGTGGGATTATACCCTCAATGATATATTATGGATTAAATATACTTCATCCATCAATTTTTCTTCCTGCATGTTTGATCATCTGTGCAATTATTTCAATCGCGACTGGAAGTAGTTGGACAACATCTGCTACTGTTGGAATAGCATTAATTGGTATTTCTAAGGCAATAGGAGTTCCTGTAGAAATGTCAGCTGGCGCAATTATTTCGGGTGCTTATTTTGGAGATAAATTATCTCCGTTGAGTGATACAACAAATCTTGCCCCTGCAATTTCTGGTTCAGATTTATTTACTCACATTAAATATTTAACAATAACTACAATTCCGACAATAACAATTAGCCTAATAATATTTGTTATTTTAAACTTTTACATGGTTTCCTCTGGAACGACAGACAATACTGTTTTACTTGAAGCAATTAATCAAACTTTTAATATAACTCCTCTAATTTTTATTGTTCCATTAATAGTAATTATTTTAATCATAAAAAAAACACCACCAATTATTGCTCTATTTACTGGAACAATTTTAGGCGCAATATTCGCTATTATTTTTCAACAAGATATTTTAACTCAATTGTCTAATTCTAGTTCATTAACATTTGATGGTGCCTACAGTGCAATTATTAATTCAATAACAATAGATACAAATATTGAATCTGGTAATTCTGAATTAAATGATCTATTTAAAAGTGGAGGCATGTTTGGAATGATGAACACTATATGGTTAGTAATTAGTGCAATGGTTTTTGGAGGGGTTATGGAATCAATTGGTGCTTTAAAAACAATAACTACATCATTACTAAACTTAGGTAAATCAACTTTTTCTTTATTTGCAAGTACGGCAGGAAGCTGTTTAGCTATTAACTTGACAACATCAGATCAATATTTAGCTATTGTAATACCTGGAAAAATGTATGAAAAAGCATTTAAAGAGAAAAATTTAGCACCAGAAAACTTGAGCAGAACATTGGAAGATACTGGAACAGTAACATCTGTGTTAATACCATGGAATAGCTGTGGAGCATATCAGTCTGGAGTTTTAGGCGTTAGTGTAATAGATTACTTCTTTTACGCTATATTTAATTGGTTAAGTTTCTTTATGACGTTACTAGTTGCAGGGTTAAATTATAAAATCAAAAAACTTGAAATTAAGAAAGCTTAATATTATTAATTATAAATATTTACTTTTGTTATACACTTCTTATGTCTAAAACTAAAAGTAAGTTAAAAGAATATTTTTCATTATCAAGAACTCAACAAATCATGTTTGGAGTTTTTTTAGTGCTATTTTCAATTATTATTTTTTCTTCTTTAATCTCTTATTTTGGAACATGGAGATCTGATCAGTCAGAACTAATTCAATTCTTTGATAAAGATGTAGATTCAGTCAATATCGCTAGCAAATTTGGTGCTTTGATAAGTCATTTTTTGATTTATTTAATGTTTGGTGTTTCTTCTTTTATTTTACCAATTTTATTATTTATTTCTGGACTAACTTTATTTGTAAATGCAGATTTAGCAAAACTTTATAATAGATGGTTTTGGGGTATATTAATAATGATTTGGATTTCATTGTTTTTTGGGTATTATTCTTCAAATTATATTTATTCAGGCAGTATTGGATTTGAAGTAAATGAGTTTTTAAAAATTTATATTGGAGAAATCGGAATAGTTTCAATACTGATTTTTGGATTACTAACTTACCTTGTTGTTAGATTGAAAGTAACCCCAGAAAAAGTTGTTGATTTTTTTAAAAAAATGTACCCTAAAGTAAAAAGTGAATTAATTGATGAAAATCAAATTAATCCAATCCAAGTTGATCTCTCAAATAAATTAAATAAAGAAAGAACTGAATCAAAATTTAATATAAAAAGTGAAGATCTAAAACCTACAATTGCAAATTTTTCATCATACAAAGATAAACCTAATTTTAAGCCAAGTGAAAATAGCGAAAGTGAAATCAAAATTGAAATCGAAAATAATGAAAAAGAAGAAATACTTGATGAAGATGCTATCGCCAAAGGATTAGTAAAGAAATTTGGTGAATATGACCACACTTTAGAATTAAAAAACTACAAAACTCCATCAATAGAATTATTAAACGAATATGACAATGGAGGAGTTATTACTATAAATGAAGAAGAGTTAGAAGAGAATAAAGAAAAAATAATTGAAACTCTTAAGAATTATAAAATTGGTATTGATCAAATAAAAGCTACAATTGGACCAACTGTAACTCTTTATGAAATCATTCCAGAAGCAGGAATTAGAATATCAAAAATTAAAAATTTAGAAGACGACATAGCCTTATCACTAGCTGCTTTAGGAATTAGAATTATAGCGCCTATACCTGGAAAAGGAACAATTGGAATAGAGGTTCCAAATAAAAATTCAACTATTGTTTCAATGAAATCAGTATTAGCTTCAAAAAATTATCAAGAAGCTGAAATGGAACTTCCTATCGCATTAGGAAAAAACATAAGTAATGAAACTTATGTTGTCGATTTAGCCAAAATGCCGCACTTGCTAATGGCAGGTGCTACAGGTCAGGGAAAATCAGTTGGACTTAACGCAGTCTTAACATCACTTCTTTATAAAAAACATCCCTCTGAAGTAAAATTTGTTTTAGTTGATCCAAAAAAAGTTGAATTAACTTTATTTAATAAGATTGAAAGACACTATTTAGCAAAGCTTCCAGATACGGATGAAGCTATTATTACTGATAACAAGGCTGTAATTAAAACCTTAAATTCATTATGTATCGAGATGGATAACAGGTATGAAATGTTAAAAAATGCTCTTTGTAGAAACATAAAAGAATACAATACTAAATTTAAACAAAGGAAATTAAATCCTGATTCTGGAAATGTTTTTCTTCCCTATATAGTTTTAATTATCGATGAATTTGCGGATCTAATTATGACAGCAGGAAAAGAAGTTGAAACTCCTATTGCAAGGTTAGCCCAATTAGCTAGAGCTGTAGGAATTCACTTAATAATCGCTACTCAAAGACCCTCTGTAAATGTTATAACTGGAATCATTAAAGCTAATTTTCCTGCAAGAATTGCATTTAGAGTCACGTCAAAAATCGATTCCAGAACTATATTAGATAGTGGTGGTGCCGATCAGTTAATAGGAAAAGGTGATATGCTTTATACACAAGGAAATGAATTAGTAAGAATACAATGTGCTTTTGTTGACACACCTGAAATAAATAAAATTACAGATTTCATAGGTTCTCAAAAAGCATACGCTACAGCTTATGAATTACCAGAATATATTGGTGAAGAAAGTTCAAGTTCTTTGGACAATAACATTGAGGATAGGGATGTTTTATTTAGAGAAGCTGCTGAAATTATAGTGATCGCTCAACAAGGTTCAGCATCATTATTGCAACGTAAAATGAAACTAGGCTATAACAGAGCGGGCAGAATTATTGACCAACTAGAAGCTGCGGGGATAGTTGGTGCGTTTGAAGGAAGTAAAGCTAGAGAGGTTTTAGTTTTAGATTTAGCTTCACTAAATACTCTATTAGAGAGTGAAAAAAATTAATAATGAAAAACATTTTATTTACAATAATAATATTTAGTTTAAGCATAAATGCTCAAAATGATCCCAGAGCAGAAAAATTATTAGCTAAAGTTTCAAATAAAATTGATTTAGCAAAAAGTTATAAAATCAATTTTAAGTATACTTTAGAAAATAAACTAGAGGGAATAAACCAAGACGTAGACGGAACTGTGACTATCCAGGGAGACAATTATTTATTGAATTTTATGGGAATTACTCAAATATGTGATTCTAATAATATCTACTCCATTGTTCCAGAAAATGAAGAAGTTATAATTTCTAGTATTGAAGAAGAAGAAGAACAAACCATAAAACCGTCGAAGTTGTTAAATTTTTATAGAAAAGGCTACTTAATTTTATGGGACAAACTTCAGTCAGATTATAAAAGTAAAATCCAATTTGTTAAGCTAATCCCAAGCAATTCAAATTCAGATATAGATTATTTACTTCTTGGAATTAATATTTCAAATGATAATATTTCTAAACTTATTGAAATCGGGAAAAATAAAACAAAAACAATACTTAGTGTAGATTCAATTGTTTTTGACCCTGTTTTAGAAAAAGATATTTTTATTTTTAATGAAAATAATTATAAAGATTATTACATAGAAAAATTATAAAATGAAGATAATAGATCGTTATATATTAACATCTTATCTAAAGATATTTTTTAGCTTCTTTTTTATATTGATGTTTATCTTTATTATTCAAATAATATGGGTATTTATTGACGACTTAGCTGGAAAAGAAGTTGATTTTGAAATAATATTTAAATTTCTTTTATTCTACTCACCTAAACTACTGCCGTTAGTTATTCCATTGACAGTCTTACTAGCATCTATAATGACTTTTGGAAATTTATCTGAACAATATGAGTTGGCTGCTATAAAATCCTCTGGAATATCACTTTTTAGATCAATGAGAAGTCTTCTAGTTGTTAATATTATTCTATGTATTGGAATGTTTTTTATAGCGAATAGCCTTATTCCCTATGCAGAATTCAAATCTTATAATCTTAGAAAAAATCTTGCTAAATTAAAACCAGCTTTGGCCATTACTGAGGGTGTTTTCAGTGATATAAACAACATGAATATTAAAGTTGAAAGAAAATACGGTCCAGACAATAATCTTCTCGAGGATATAATTATACACCAAAATAATTTTAATTCTAGAAACACCTTAGTTATTAAAGCTGAATCTGGGGAACTTAGAAGTCAAGATTCAAGTGAAATTTTACAGTTAGTTTTAAATAACGGGAAAAGATACGAGGAAATAGAAAGTAGAAGTCCAAACAACAAACAAGTTTCACCCCATACCCTAGTTTCTTTCGAAAAGCATGTAATGAATATAGATTTGAGAGAATTCAACAAAGTTGATTTTGATGATGAAAAGTTCAGTAATACTTACAGAATGCAAAATATTTCTCAGTTAAATTTCAGTATTGATTCCTTATCAAAAAACTTAGTTTTTAGATATAATAATTTTGCAAAAAATTTTTATGCTAGAACTGGAATCTCAAATTTTGGAAGAAACGTTAGAGCTGATAACAGTTTTAAAGATTCAGTTTTATACACAAACTACAATTCGCATTTAAAAGATTTCCCAAGGAATAAACAATTAGACGTATTAAACGAATCTTTAAATTTAACAAACAGTCATGTTCAAGTTTTATTAAACCAAAAGGACAATTTTTTTATTAAAGAAAAAATAGTTAATCTTCATAAATCTAATTTATATGATAAGTATGCTTTAGGGTTTGCTTCTTTGATTCTATTTTTCGTTGGCGCTCCACTTGGAGCGATAATTAGAAAAGGTGGTATCGGACTTCCAATGGTTGTTTCATTAATATTATTTCTCAGCTATCACTTTATAGGAACTTTCAGCAGAAATGCAGCAGAAGATGGAAGTATAGACGCACTAATTGGTAGTATAATTCCTAATGCAATAATGTTACCACTAGGATTATATTTAATTTACAGAGCTAGTTCTGATAAATCTATATTTAATTTTGATAAAATATCATATCCTTTTAGACTATTTTTGAAAAAAATTAGTTCTATAAAATTTCGATTAAAAAAATAAATATGAGTAAAGTAATTTTAGATAAAATTTCAGATGCAATTGAAGATGTTAAGAAAGGGAAAATTATTATCGTTGTTGACGACGAAAATAGAGAAAACGAGGGAGACTTTATTTGTGCTGCTGATCTAGTTACGCCTGAGTCGATAAATTTCATGGCTAAACATGCTAGAGGGCTAATATGTACTCCGATAACAGAAAAAAGATCAAGAAAGTTAAATTTATATCCAATGGTTACCAATAATACTGATCCCATGGATACGGCATTTACAGTTTCTGTAGATTTAAAAGGTTCTGGGGTAACTTCTGGTATATCTGCTTCAGATAGATCAAAAACTATAAAGGCAATTGTAAACAACAATACAAAACCAGATGATTTAGCGCGTCCTGGTCACATTTTTCCGTTAATTGCAAAAGAAGGTGGTGTATTAAGAAGAACTGGGCATACAGAGGCAGCTATTGACTTTGCAAGACTAGCAGGTTGTTCACCCGCAGGTGTTATTTGTGAAATAATGTCAGATGATGGATCTATGGCTAGAGTTCCTGAACTAATTAAAGTAGCTAAGAAATTAGATTTGAAAATTGTATCAATTGAGGATCTAGTTGCATATAGAATGAAACATGATAGTTTAATTACTAAAAAAGAATCTTTTATTTTTAATACAAAGTTTGGAGATTACAATTTATCAGCATTTCAACAAACAAATAACAATCAAATACATTTAGTATTATCAAAAGGAGAATGGAAAGAAAATGAGCCAGTTTTAGTTAGAATAAACTCATCGATCACAAACAATGATTTGCTAACAACTCTTACGTCCAAATCAAAAAATAAACTTGATGGTATTTTTAATAAAATAAATGAAGAAGAGAAAGGCGTCATAGTCTTTATTAACCAACCTCCTAACCCAGTAAATGTTTTATTTAGACTTAACGAAATAAAGAAACTACAATCTAAAGGAGAATACAAAACACCACCTGTTGTAATGGACGAAAAGGACTTTGGAATTGGAGCTCAAATACTTCACGATCTTAAAATTCATAAAATAAGATTGTTAACAAATAGTACTCAGATAAAAAGAGTTGGAATGACAGGTTATGGATTAGAAATTGTTGAATATATTAATTACTAAAGAACCATAATTTAACAGACATTAATAGCACCATAATTAAAAGGAAAAATTTAATGGTTTTTTCACCCTTTTTAACTGACCATCTACTTGATGTCCATCCACCAAGAAAATTTCCTGAAGCCAAAAACAATCCATAAACCCAATTAATTTTATCAGCCAAAGCAAAAGTTACAAAAGCACCAGTTGTATAAATTAAAACAATAACAACTTTAGTCGCATTAACTTTTACCAAGTCTAATCTATTATAATAATGAAGAAACAACATTATAACAAATCCAATTCCTGCATTAATAAAACCTCCATAAATACCAATAAAAAAGAATGCAATCATTGATATAAAGAGATATTTACCAGTAAGTCTTTCTGAAAGGTTTTTGTAATCAATATCAGGTTTAAAAACTATTAACAAAACTACTATAATCATTATAACGGCAAGAATCTTGTTAAAAAGATCACCTTCAATATCAATTGCTATCTGTGCTCCTATTAATGCGCCTAAAAGACCTGCAAAGCCTAAATAAGCATTAAAAGGATAGTTAGAAACTCCTTTGCTTTTAAATCCAGCTGTAGCTGAAAAGGCGGACATAAATATCGCTATTCGATTAGTTCCATTTGCAACTGCAGATGGTAATCCCATGAAAATAAGTAAAGGAAGAGTTAATAAAGAGCCTCCTCCTGCCATTGTGTTTATAAACCCAGCAATAAATCCAGCAAGAATTAACAGAGGATAATGCCATGAAAACAAATCAAATTCAAACATATTTCAAATGTAACAAAAAGGAATCTATATAATAATTAAATAAAAATTTGTACTAAATAAAAAGGAAG
>CAJQMK010000017.1 GCA_905479415.1 uncultured Flavobacteriaceae bacterium
GCAAAAATATACAAATTATGAGAAATCCCTTGACTTACATCATCTTCTTTTTAATTTTTTCAATTTCTTGTACTTCACCCGTTGTTTACAACAATCAAATTAAAGCGGATTTAACGTTTTTGTCTTCTGATGATTTAGAGGGTAGAGCTACGGGAAGTGATGGAGAAAGAATTGCTGCTAGTTATATTTCAAAAAGATTTAAAGAATTGAATGTAGAAGCTAAAGGGTCTATTGATTATTTACATCCTTTTTCTTTTAAACCAAAATCTCATCCTCACGAAGAAATTAAGTTTAATGATTCCTTGAAAAGTAATGGAATTACAGGCAATAACGTAATTGGTTTTATAAACAATAATTCATTAAATACTGTTGTTATTGGTGCTCATTATGATCATTTGGGTTTTGGAGACGAAGGCTCTTTATATAGAGGAAATGAAATTAAAATTCATAATGGTGCAGATGATAATGCAAGTGGAGTTTCATTAGTGCTTGATTTAGCAGCTAAATTAATTGATGAAAATAAAAATAATAATTATTTGTTTATTGCTTTTTCAGGAGAGGAAATGGGACTTCTTGGTTCAAATTTCTTTGTCAAAAACCCTACAATTGATATTTCTTCAATTAATTACATGATAAACATGGATATGGTTGGAAGATTAAATGATGAAAATTCTCTAGCAATTTATGGACTTGGAACTTCTCCTATTTTTAAACAAACTATTAAATCTAATAATAATGTTTTTAAAATTATTGAAAATGAATCTGGTATAGGCCCATCTGATCACACATCATTTTATTTGCAAGATATTCCGGTTCTACATTTTTTTACTGGCCAACATGAAAACTATCACAAGCCTAGTGATGATAGTGATTTGATTAATTACAAAGGCTTGGATTTAATTTCAAACTACATATTTTCTATTATTTCAGACCTTGATGACAATGGAAAGTTACCGTTTAGAAAAACAAAAAATGAAAGTCAAGAATCGCCAAGATTTAAAGTTTCATTAGGAGTTATTCCAGATTATTTATACGATGGTAAAGGAATGCGAATTGACGGAGTTTCGTCAGGAAGACCTGCTGAAATTGCAGGTTTTATAAAGGGTGATGTTATTACTAAATTAGGAGAAGCCAAAATTGATGATATGATGTCTTATATGAAAGCTTTATCTAAATTAAAAAGTGGTGATTTAGTTAAGGTTGAGTACAAAAGAGATAATAAAATATCTTCAAAAAATGTTACTTTTTAAAAAACCTAGATTTAATATTTAAATAGTTTTCTTAACTTATAGCTTTCATATGAAAAAGCTATATTTTATAATTTTATTTCTTATTTTTTCTTGTTCCGAAAATCAAGTTTCAATTGACATTTCTACTCTTTCTAAGTATAATATCGTTACTACTTATAATGATGTCGCAGACACATTAAATGTTTATTTAGACAAAACTTTAGGTTTAACATTAGAGATTTCAGAAAAAAAGAAAAATAGATCAATAATTTTAACTGAAAAGCCTGATTATAATAAAGATTTTATTTCTATAAATTATAAGGACTCCTTAATTACAATTTCTGCAAATAATAAAAAAAATTTATACTATGCTACTTATGATTTTATTGAAAAGTTTTTGAACGTAAATTGGCTATCAACTGATTTTACTTACTACAGTGATTTAAAATCAATAAATTTTCCAAATAACTATTCTTATTATTATGAACCACCAGTCTTGACTAGAACAGTTCATTCAAAATTATTTTATAAAGATTCTGTTTTTGCTGATAAATTAAAAGTTACAAATGAAGCATTTCCTAGATATGTGCCAAATGCCAGAGTACATACTTTTCATCGCTTTCTTCCTTATGATGTTTTTTACGAAAATAACCCGGAATATTATGCCTTAAGAGGGAATAAAAGACTGCCTACACAACTGTGTTTAACAAATCCTGATGTTTTAAATATTGTGAAAGACAGTGTAAAGTCTTTTTTCAATAAGTTTCCAGGCTCTGATGTGATTTCTGTTAGCCAAGATGATAACACTCAATATTGTAAATGTGACAAGTGTTCAAAGATTGACTTGGAAGAGGGAAGTCCAGCCGGAACAATGATACATTTTGTTAATGAAGTTGCTAAATCTTTTCCCAACAAAACAATATCAACACTAGCTTATCAATATACCAGAAAACCACCAAAAGTTAAACCTGTAGAAAATGTTTTAATAACATTATGCTCTATTGAATGTGATAGAAGTGTTCCAATAGAAATAGGATGTAAAGATTTCAGTTCTGATTTAAAAGGTTGGTCTGGGTTAACCGATAACATTAGAATTTGGGATTATACTACTCAGTTTACAAATTTTCTTGCACCCTTTCCAAATTGGGGAACCATAAAACCAAATATAAATCTGTTTGTTGACAATAATGCAAAATGGATTTTTGAACAACATTCAAATAATAATAGTGAGCTTTTTGAGCTTAGAAGTTATCTTATGGCTAAACTACTTTGGGATCCTAATTTAGATTTTCAAATTCTTTTAAATCAATTTAATAATAGGTATTATGGAAGTGGAGGTAAGTATATTTCTGAGTATGTAAATAAAATACAAAACCAGATTGATAAAACTTCTTTTTTTCTATTTTTATATGGTGATCCTTCACAGGGATTTGACTCTTTTTTAAGTCCTGAAAATCTATTAAGCTATGACTTGTTATTTGACAAGGCATTAAACAGCGTTAAGTTAAATTCAGGTTATTACAAAAGAATTCTTAGATCCAAAATTTCTATAGATTATGCGATTTTAGAATCCTACAGAAAAAACTTTTCTGATTCATTTCAATTGACTGTACTTCAAAATGACATAAAAAGTGTTAATCCAAAATTGATAAAAAGACTTAATGATTTTAAAAATACTTGCATTAATAATAATATTACATTGATGAACGAAATGGGTTTTACAGTTTCTGATTATGTAATTAACTATAAAAATGCATTGAAGACTGCAGTTAAAAAAAATCTTGCAAGTTTAAAAAACATTACCCTTTTTACATCCCCAAAAAAATATGCAAATGAAGATCCCAATGTATTGACTGATGGAGCTTTGGGTGGTAACAGTTTTTATTCAAATTGGTTAGGCTTTGAAGGGAATGATTTGAGCGCAGTCGTAGATTTAGATCAGAAGAAAGATATAAAATCCATAAGTATTAACTTTCTTCAGGTAACTAATCATATAGTTTTTTTTCCAGAAAAAGTTGAGTTCTTTTATTCCGAAGATAATCTAAATTGGAAAAGTTTAGGTAAAGCATCTAATAAATTTGAGTTATCTCCAAAAAGCAAAGTAAATGATATTCAAACATTTTCTATTGACGTTAAAAATTTAAATACTAGGTATATAAAAATAATAGCAGATAACATGAGTAAAGCGCCTATATGGCACCATGGAGCCGATTTACCTTCATGGATATTTGCTGATGAACTAATAATTGAATAATTAAAATTTATGAAAAAATACATATTATCTATTGATGCTGGAACAACTAGTTCACGAGCTATTTTGTTTGATAAAAATGGAACTCAAATTTCAATTTCACAGTTTGAATTCACCCAAATTTTTCCAAAAGAATCTTGGGTTGAACACGATCCAATTGAAATTTGGGATACTCAGTTAAAAGCAATCCATGATGTTATAAATAAATCTAAGATTAGTATTGATGAAATTGATTCTATTGGCATAACAAATCAGAGAGAAACAACAGTTGTATGGAATAAATATACCGGAAAACCTGTTTATAATGCAATTGTTTGGCAAGATAGAAGAACTGCTTCGTTTTGCGATGAGTTAGATAATTTAGGAAAGGCAAATACTTTTTATAACAAAACTGGATTATTATTGGATGCTTACTTCTCTGGTACAAAAATTAAATGGATTTTAGATTCAGACAAATCAATAAGACAAGCTGCTCAAAACGGAGATCTTTTGTTTGGAACAATAGATACATGGCTTATATGGAACTTAACAAATAAAAAACTACATGCCACAGATTACACAAATGCTAGCAGAACATTACTTTTTAATATTCATACTTTAAACTGGGACGATGAGTTATTATCTCTTTTAAAAATTCCAAAAAATATGTTAGCTAAAGTTTATGATAGTTCTAAAATAATAGGAACAACTGATTTTGATGTTTTAGGTTTTGAGATTCCTATTTCTGGAATCGCAGGTGACCAACAAGCTGCATTATTTGGTCAAATGTGTGTTGAGCCAGGAGATGTTAAAAACACCTATGGAACAGGTTGTTTTTGCATGATGAATACCGGAGAAAAGCCAGTTAAATCAAATAATAGAATGTTGACTACAATTGGATGGAAAATTGGTGATAAAACAGTTTATGCCCTAGAAGGAAGTGTTTTTATCGCAGGAGCGATAGTTCAATGGTTAAGGGATCAATTGAATATTATTAATGATGCTTCAGAAATTGAAGATTTAGCAAAGACGGTAGATAATAACGGAGGAGTTACTTTTATTTCTGCTTTATCTGGACTAGGAGCACCTTATTGGAACCCAAATGCTACAGGTGCTATAATGGGAATAACAAGAGGAACTAAAAAAGGACATATTGCTAGAGCTGCACTTGAAGCCATAGCATTGAGATCAAGAGAGATTATAATTGAAATGCAAAAAGATTCAGGAACTACTTTTGATAAATTAAAAGTAGATGGAGGAGCAAGTAATAATAATCTTCTAATGCAAATTCAAGCTAACTTACTGCAAGCCCAAGTAATTAGACCAAAAATTACAGAAACAACCGCTTTAGGTGTTGCTTTCTTTGCTGGGCTGGCAACAGGCTTTTGGAGTTCAGTTGATGAGATAAAAAATATTTGGGATGTTGAAAAGAATTTTCATCCTAAAATACAAGAGTATGACAAAAAAATTATTTCTAATTGGGAAAATAGAATTAAAAAAGTTCTTTAAAATTGAACAGATCTTCAAATATTAAATTATTAAATAATAATAAAAAATTCGATTTTATAGTAATTGGAGGTGGCGCTTCTGGACTTGGTTGTGCATTGGACGTATCCTCGAGAGGATATTCTGTTGTATTATTAGAAAAATTTGACTTTTGCAAGGGAACTTCCTCTAGAAGTACAAAACTTATTCATGGTGGAGTCAGGTATTTAGAAAAGGGTCAAATTAGTCTGGTTTACGAAGCTTTGAAAGAAAGAGATATTTTAATAAAAAATGCACCTCACTTGGTTAAACAAGTCGGTTTTTTAATACCAGTTTATAATTATTTTTTAAAGTTTTATTATTTTTTTGGTTTAAAAATATATGATTTTATTTCAGGTAATTTAAGTTTTGAAAAATCTAGAACAGTTAACCGAGAAAGTGCTATTAAATTAGTTCCTAATGTAGAAAAACAAAAATTAAAGGGAGGGGTTGTTTATTTTGATGGCCAATTTGATGATTCAAGACTCGGAATTGATATTGCTTTAACATCAGAAATTAATAATGCAGTTCTAATCAATTATATGTCGGTAGAATCATTGATTAAAGAAAATGGTAAAATTAAGGGGGTGATTGCACATGACTCTGTAAATAATAGTAATTTTTCTATTAATAGTGATAATGTAATTAATGCAACTGGAGTTTTTTCAAGATCAATTATGGAATTGGATTCTAATAAATTAAAAACTGTAATTAGACCTAGTCAAGGAGTTCATTTGGTAGTTGATAAATGTTTTTTAAATGGAAATTTTGGAATACTTGTGCCGAAAACATCCGACGGTAGAGTATTGTTTGCTGTTCCATGGCAAGATCATGTAATTATTGGCACAACTGATACAGTTGTTGATAATCCTTCTTTTAATCCTGAGTCAACAAAGGAAGAAATTGATTTTATATTAGAAAATGTTAAAAATTATCTAGAGTTATATCCAAAAAGAGATAATATAAAAAGTGTATTTGTTGGATTAAGACCATTAGTTGCCAATAATTCTAATTCTAAGTCCAAAGATTTGTCAAGAAAACATAAAATAATAGTGAGTAAATCAGGGATGGTTAGTGTTATTGGAGGTAAATGGACAACATATCGAAGAATGGCCGAAAATGTGATAGATCTTGCATTAAAAAAAACAAAATTACCATTTGTTAAAAGTAAGACTAGTGATTTAAAAATTAAAAATGGTTTAATCGATATTGATTTTTCAAAAGAATCTTTAAGCGATGATTTTTTCTTGTCTAAAGAAATGATAATTCACTATGTTAAAAATGAAATGGCATTAAATTTAGATGATATTATGTCACGTCGCTCTAGATGCTTATTTTTAAATACAAAAGAAAGTATAAGAATTGCTCCTGTGGTTGCTGAAATCATGTCAAATGAACTTTCTAAAGACAAGGTATGGATTGATAAACAACTCAAATCTTTTTATAATTTAACTAATATTAATAAAATATAATATGGACTCTATTTTAGCTGAATTTATAGGCACATCAATTCTTATGTTACTGGGAATTGGTGTAAATGCAAATACAAGTTTAAAAAACACAATAGGAAGCGAAAACTCCAACTGGATACTAGTAAGTATGGCATGGGGACTATCAGTCTTTGTTGCTGTTTTTATCACTGGGCAATTTAGTGGAGCTCATTTAAATCCAGCCGTAACGATTGGTTTGGCAATAGCTGGGAAATTTTCATGGTCATTAGTCCCCGGATATTTAATTACTCAAGTTGTAGCCGCGATGTTTGGTAGTTGGTTGGCATATATTGTTTATATAGACCACTACAGACTAACAAAAGACGAAAATACAGTAAGAGGTTCTTTTTGTACAGGACCTGCCATCAGAAGTTATAAAAACAATTTCTTTAGTGAAGCTATTGCAACTTTTATTTTAGTATTTGCTATATTTTATATAGTTGAACCCAACTTAAAAATTGAAGGTGAAGTGGTTAATTTTGGTTTAGGAGCTCTTGACGCTCTGCCTGTTGGTATATTAGTTTGGGTAATAGGAATGACACTTGGTGGTACTACGGGTTTTGCCATTAATCCAGCTAGGGATTTCGGTCCTAGGTTGGTTTATTCATTACTACCTAGAAAGAATAAAAATGCTGATTGGTCTTACAGCTGGATTCCTGTTCTAGGGCCAATTCTTGGAGCAATTTTAGCTGGTTTACTATATAATTTTATTATGTAATGATTGACCAAAAACATATCCCATGTATTGCAGGATCTACAGGGTTAGTTGGTTCTCATTTATTAGAAAATTTATCAAAAATCTACCCTAAAGTAGTTACTTTAACCAGAAAAAAAGTCAATTACTCAAACCCTAACATTCAAAACGTTGTAGTTAATTTTGATAATCTAAATATTGAAAGTGAATTGAATGGTGTTGATCATTTGTATATTGCATTAGGAACTACAAGAAAAAAGGCGGGTAGTGCTGAAAATTTTACAAAAGTAGATTATCATTATTGTATTGATTTGGCAAGGATAGCAAGTAATTGTGGAATAAAAAGTATATCCATAATATCATCAGTTGGATCAGATCCTAATTCAACATTTTTATATCCTAAAACTAAAGGCTTAATTGAAAGAGATATTTCTAAAATTTCATTAAATCATTTAAGTATTGTAAAACCAGGTATAATTTTAGGAAAAAGAAATGAAAGTAGAGTTGGTGAAAAAATCGGAAAAATTTTATTTTCTTTAATAGATAAACTTCTTTTTGGAAGATTTTCAAAGTACAAAAGTATTTCGGCGATCAATATTTCGAAAGCAATGATATATCAAGTTATTAATTCAAATTCAGGAACAAATATTCTTGAATATAATGAGTTAATGAAAAGTTCAAATAGTTTTGATAAACTCTTAAAACATCATTGATATAATTATTTACATTTGCCAGAAATTTTAGTTGATGCTAAACATACACAACCTATCTGTTTCCTTTTCCGGTGAATATTTGTTTAAAGAAATTTCATTTAAATTAATATCAGGCGATAGGGTAGGTTTGATTGGAAAAAATGGAGCAGGAAAATCAACCTTGTTAAAACTTTTATCCAAAGAGACTGAGATGGATTCAGGTTCTATTGCCTACGAGAAAGATTTAAGAATAGGATTTCTTAAACAAGATATTGATTTTGACAAAGGTCGGACTGTTCTAGAGGAAGCCTATCAAGCTTTTAGTGAAATTAAAATACTTGAAGAAAGACAAAATGAAATTAACACCCAACTAAGTGAGAGGACTGACTATGAAAGTGATTCATATTTAGAACTAATTAATGATTTAAGTGATGTTAATGATAGGTATGAATTGATAGGAGGATATAATTATCAAGGACAAACCGAAAAAATATTACAAGGTCTTGGTTTTAAAAGAGATGATTTTCACAAGAGTACAGATACCTTTTCTGGAGGATGGAGAATGAGAATTGAATTAGCGAAATTACTTCTTCAAAGTAATGATTTATTATTATTGGATGAACCTACGAACCACTTGGATATTGAGTCAATAATATGGCTTGAAAACTTTCTTAAATCTTTTTTAGGAGCAGTGGTTATAGTTTCGCATGATAAAATGTTTTTGAATAATGTGACTAATAGAACTATAGATATTTCTCTAGGAAGAATATATGATTTTAATAAACCTTATTCAAAATACTTAGTTTTAAGAGAAGAAATAAAGTCTCAACAAATTAGTGCTCAAAAAAATCAAGAAAAACACATTCAACACACTGAAAAGTTAATTCAAAAATTTAAAGCAAAAGCATCAAAAGCTTCAATGGCTCAATCCCTTATGAAGAAGATTGAAAAAATTGATAGAATTGAAGTCGATCAAGACGACAATAGTGTCATGAAATTAAATTTTAATATTTCAATAAATCCAGGGAAAGTTGTTGCTGAAATTGAAAATTTATCAAAAAGTTATGATGATAATAATGTACTGTCTAATGTGAATTTACTTATTGAAAGAAAAAGTAAAATTGCATTCGTTGGACAAAATGGACAAGGTAAATCAACATTAGCAAAAATTATGGTTGGTGAATTAACTCCATCTTCAGGAAATTCAAAACTAGGTCACAATGTTCAAATTGGATATTTTGCTCAAAATCAAGCTGAATATTTAGATGGTTCTAAAACTGTTTTGCAAACAATGATAGATTCTGCAAATGAAACAAATAGATCTAAAGTTAGAGACGTATTGGGTTCTTTTTTATTTAAAGGAGATGATGTTGAAAAATATGTAAGAGTACTTTCAGGAGGTGAAAGAAATAGATTAGCACTTGCTAAGCTTCTTTTGCAACCATTTAATGTATTAGTAATGGATGAACCGACTAATCATTTGGATATTAAATCTAAAAGTGTTTTAAAGCAAGCACTAGTTAAATTTGACGGAACTTTAATATTAGTTTCACATGACAGAGATTTTTTACAAGATCTAACTAATAAAGTTTACGAATTTAAAAGTCAAAATATTAAAGAATATTTAGGTGATATTGATTTTTACTTAAATCAAAGAAAAATAGAAGATTTTAGAGAAATTGAAAAGAAAGATAAAGTAATAAATGTAAAAAAGAATAAAAATATTGACAGCTTAATTGAAAGAGATTTGAAAAAAAAGATCAGTAATATTGAGAGTAAAATTTCTAGATTAGAAAATGAAATTTCAATTATTGACAAAGATTTGGAAGAAGATTATGAGAAAACAATTTCTAGAGATAATTTCTTTTCTAATTATGAAAAGAAAAAATCTGATTTAGATTCTCTTATGAAGAAATGGGAAAAATTAAGTTTGTAAAAAAAAATTAACTTTATAAGCATAACTAATTAAATATGTGCGAATTAACTAATGATGAACTTTGGCTTGTTGTTAGACTTTATGCTTTTGCTTTGTCTCCAGTTATTTTAGGGTTATATTATTTAATTAAAAAAAATATTAGATATAATACGTCTATTATTTTATGTTTAACTTTTTTTATTTGTGCAGCTGGATTTGAATTATGGCTAACCTACGGTCTTTTTGATGGTCTTCCAGTGAGCGAAAGACGATCTGATGCTTTAAATTGTGCTATTCCTCAAGATTTAAATTGGGTTTTAAATTCACTAGGAGATGTTTTTATTGTATGGATTGGATTATTTTTAGTTAAGAAAATATTTAACAAAACTATCAATCCATTTGAAAAGTGGAATTGGTCTGTTTTTATTGTTTTTCTTTTTTGGTTTGTAGGGCAAAATATTTATGTTGAAGTATTTATATATCATTTGCAATTAGGTGTAAGTGGAGATTTGTCATGGGGTCCTTTAATGCCATTGGGTTCGTATTACAATCCCACTCTTTTTGAAATCTATGGAAGACCTGTAACTTTTCAATCTCAATTAACTTGGGTGCTAATGACTCCAATAGTATATTTTTTAGCTATATATTTAAATAATAAATCAACTAATCAAAATGTATAAACGTTTACTTTTTTTGTGTATTATAGTTTTTGTATCCTGTTCAAAAGATGACTCTTTTGAAGAAGAAATTATTGTTAACCCAAATGCAAGTGCAAAAGTTATTGGATACTTACCATGGTATAGGTTTTCACAAAATGATAAAATTGAATATTGTAAACTCACCCATTTAAATATAGCGTTTGCTAATCCCGAATCTGATGGTACTATCATGCTTCCTAATAACTCGTCTGGAATTACCTTACAAAATATAATATCGACAGCTAAATCTAATAACAATGAAATTAAAATCTATATTTCTTTGGCAGGAGGTGGCATTGGGTCTGAAGCATTAGAAAGATGGAAGAATTTTCTTACTAACTCTCAAGATAGATCAGTACTTGTAAATAAGATTATTTCCTTTGTAATTGATAATAATCTTGATGGAGTTGATGTCGATTTGGAATGGGAAGCTGTTACTCAGGGTTACAGTGATTTTGTTATAGAATTAAAAAGTGCATTGACAAGTAAAGGAAAAGGAATGACAGCAGCATTCCCTGGAACAACCAGATTTAATAATATAACTAATGAAGCTTTAGAAACTTTCGATTTTATTAACCTTATGGTTTATGATTTTACTGGCCCATGGAATCCTACCGCATCAGGTCAGCATAGCTCATATGATAATGCTATTAAATCAATAAATTATTGGAAAAATACTGTCGGTATTTCAGGTTCAAAATTAACCTTAGGTGTGCCTTTTTATGGATATGATTTTACGAATTCTTCAAATGTTACATCTTTCACTTTTGGACAAATGGTTTCTTTAAACAGTTCTTATTCTGAACTAGACAATGTTGGATCTAAATTTTATAACGGTAGACCAACAATTAAATCAAAAGTAAAGCTTGCTGGAGAGCAAGTTTCTGGAATTATGATATGGGAGTTAGGTCAAGATTCTTTTTCTGAATATTCTTTGCTTAAAACAATTCATAGTGAATATAAAAATCTTGGTTTTAAAACAACTGAACTTTGTTTAGATTAGTTTTTAGGTAACTTCAGATTTACTGTCATCGATTTTTAAGTATTCTTTGTTTTCTAAAATTTCTTTAATAGTTATAACAGTTTCATAAAGATCAATAAAACTCACATAAAGAGGAGAATAGCCTAATCTAATGTTGTTTTCTGGTCGAAAATCAGGAATTATTTTTTTTCTATTTTTCTCACCTTTAACAAGGAGTTTGCAAATCTTCCAAGCATCTTTATGTTGAATTGTAATATGTGAACCTCTAGATTTTGATTCAATTGGTGATGTTATTTTTACATCAAATTTATTTAGCTCAATATTTATGATTTTTATTAAATATTCGCCTAATTCAATACTTTTATTTCTAATATTTTTTATTCCTGCTTCAAGTACAAGGTCTAGTCCGTTATTGACGGGAACTAGTGAAAGTACAGCAGGTGTGCCTGCTTTGAATTTATTTATATTTTTAGCAGGTTCATATTTATTTTCAAAATCAAAAGGTTTTAAATGTCCAAACCATCCTTTTACAGGATTTTGCATATGACTCAATAAATTATTAGATACATATAAAAAAGAAGGGGAGCCTGGACCACCATTTAAAAATTTATAAGTACAACCAATAGCAGCTTTTGTTTTAGACGCTTTAACATCAATGTCTATAACTCCAATTGCATGACTACAATCCCAAACAATTATACTTTTATTTTTTTCAGCAAATTCATTTAATTCTTTAATTGGATAAAGAAAAGAACTTTTATAGGTTACAAGACTTAAACAGTATATTCCAGGATTTTCTTTAATTGATTTTTTTAAAATATTAATGTTACAGCTTAAATTGTTACCATAATTTATAACTGTAATTTCTTTTTTTTCTGTGTACTCTTTTAACCCTTCAATAATGTAAATATCACTTGGAAAATTTAAACAGTCGGTTACTAGGTTCTTTTTAAATTGACAACTATTTAACAGAGAATATAAAATCTTGTAAAGATTTACTGATGTTGATTCGCCTACTAAAACTTCTTCATTATCCGAGTTAATTAGTTTTGACATTTTAAAAGAAGTTTTTTCGGATAATTTTAACCAATTGTCATTCCAGCTACGAATTAAATTTACTCCCCATTGATTATTAATTACTTCATTTAAATTTTTAATACTTTCAACAGGAAGTTTTCCTAGAGAATTTCCGTCTAGATATATTTCATTTGGGTTATTTATAAACTTTGATTTAAAAGTTTTTAAATTATCTGTATTGTCTTTTTCAATTGCAATTTTTTTTAAATCCATTTTTAAAACTTTTTAAAGTAAGGTTTTATGATTTTAACCCATTGCTTGTACATTTTTCTGCTTGGATGTAATCCATCCTCAGCTATTAATGAATTATCATTTAAAGCCTTTCTTGACATATCAGTCACATTAAAAAATGTAATATTATTTTTTTTACATTCATCATGAATCACCTTGTTGAATGCATTAATTTCATTAGTAATTATAGATCTGTTTCTGTCTTTTGCAAACGGAGTTACTCCCCAATCAGGAATTGAGACAACAATAACTCTTTCCTTTTTGTCATTAGCATATATAATAGATTTATTTAAAAGTAAGATGAAATCTTGTTTAAATTTATCAATACTTCTTCCCCTATATTGATTATTAACTCCAATTAGTAATGATACAAAGTCAAATTTTTTATTAAATTTTATTTTGTTTAGAGTGTCGATTAATTGGTCAGTAGTCCAACCAGATTTGGCAATGATAATCGGCTTGTTTAATTTATTTTTTAACGAATTAGATAATTGTACGGGCCATCTTTCAGATTCTTTAACGCTTTCTCCAATTGTATAACTATCTCCAAGAGCTAGGTATGAATAATTATTTTTATTTTGACTAAACGATATTAAAGGAATTATAAAAATTAATACTAATAATTTTTTCATAAAATTATTATTTGTTTAAATTTTTTAAGTTAACAAGAAATGACTTCTGTTCATCATTTAGTCCATCTGCTGTAAATATAGAAATACCGCTGGCTCCATTTTCTTTAGAAATATTATAAGCTTTTTCAAAATCTCCAGGATTCTTTAATGCTCCAGTATAAAGTCCAGAGTGAATTGGGAAGTCTACATCACTTACACCTTGTTTAGTTGCAAATCCAATCCAATTGATATTTTCTCTATAAAAATTATTGTATAACATAGGGTATGCAGAGTCCAAATTCCAATCATTCCATGCTTGTCTAACCATTTGTCTTGACATCTCAGGAAAAGGAAAAACAGCAGCAGTTACTTTTTTATTTTTAGAATGAGCAATATCAACAATCTCATTAACTAAGCTTGTGATTGCATTAAGTCTAAATTGTCTCCATTCAGTTGAAAGTTGAGGGTTTCTCATTTCTAATGGATTTTTGTTGAATATTTTTTTAAACTCTTTAATAGCTATCGGGTGGTAACCGTAATCATATTCTGGTAACTCAGTGTCTTGAACAATATTGTATTTAGGTTGTAAATCTGCTCCTAAAATAACATCTGGATATCTTACGTAATCCAAATGTACAGATTCAAGACCATCAACCTCCATTAACTGCTTTGCATTATTTATAATATGATTTCTGGCATCAGGATGAAATGGACTAAGCCATTGATAATAATTAACGTAAGCCCTGTAGTCTAAAGAATTATCTCCATTTCTATTGACTTGATACCAATCAGGATTTTTATTTGCAATAGTATCTCCAGGTCTATTTACTGTCCACATCCATCCATGCACTTTTATTTTTCTCTTATTAGCAATTGGAATAATTTTTCTTAATATTTCTGGTGATCCATGAATTAAAACTTCTGTTATTCCCAAAGAATCGTAATAACTTAATTTTTTCTCCCAATTTTTTTGAACAAATTCCTTACCCGCTCCAGTCCAAGTACTTATTGTAAAAGTATTCTCTTTAATTTCATTTCCACAGTTAATAAACAAAATTGATATTGCCAGCATTATAAGTTTTCTAATCATAATTTATTTTTAATTTTTCCTGTTTCATCTATTGAAAATTTAATATTTCCATCTTTAATAGACAAGGTAAACCCTTTGTCAGTTTTAAGAAAATTACATGAAACTTTTTTATTGTTGTCTTTTAGTTTGATTTTTATAAAAGTATTAGTATTTAATTTTTTTAAATATTTTAAATTACCAAATGACACTTCCCTAAATAGCGCATAAAGAATATGTTTAAGGGTTTCTTCTTTTGGTTTTAAATATTCATAATTATTCTCAGAAAAAACTAAGTAACCCCAGTTTTCAGGAAGATGCATATTAATAGTACCTTGTTGAGACCAAACCCAATTATACTCGGGAAGGTATTTATCATTTATTTTTTTTCTTAAGTATTTTCCATTGTTTAATTCGTAATCCCAATTTACTCTTGAAAAGTTTATTCTCCATACATCTCCTGATTTTGGATGATCATAATCTAAAGGTTGTTTTAATTGTGATATTTTGTTTAACGGGATAGCCATTTCTACAGTCCAGAAATTATCAATATCATTAGAATTATTAATTGTTCCATTTATGTTTACTGCTGATTTTAATTCTTCAATGTTCCAGCTGTTATCTGCCTTGCCTTTTAATCTGTATGGTCTATTTAAGTATAAATCCCAAACTGTTCCTAAGGCATTTATTTCTATTTCACCATAACTAAACACGTGATTGTTTGGGTTTATGAACACTTCAAAATCATTATTATAAAAGATTACAGCGTCTCTTTTAGTTATATCTCCCCAAATATGATTTTCATACAATTTAGCAAATACATATAAATAGTTTTCATCCCAAAGTAACTTTACATTAGTTTTTTGATTTGGAGTTTTAACTCCTTCAATATCAATAAAATCATCACTGTATTTAGCTTGTTTCCATACATTTTCATTATCCATACCGTCAATCAAAATTGAATCTAATGTTTTACTTACTACATAATGCTTTGGTGTAACTATTTTTTCAGATAAATCAACTTCAATCGTCTGACTTGTTTGACATCCAAATAACAATAGTGATAAAATCAATAAAAAATATATCCTCATTTAATTAAAAATTTAAATATGTATTAGTAATTTAAAGTTATTAAATATTGCTAATTATGAGAATCTTTCTTTTTATTTATTTTTTATTATCGAATTTAGTTTCAGATGAGATAAAGGTGATTTCTTATAATGTACGCTACAATAATCCAAATGATGGTAAAGATATATGGGAAAATAGAAGATCAACAATTGTAAATTTAATAAAAAACGAAAACCCTGATTTTTTAGGTTTACAAGAGGTTAATCATGCACAATTATTATTCCTAAACTCTAATTTATCAAACTATTCATTTGTTGGTGTTGGTCGTGATGATGGTAAAACAAAAGGAGAGTATAGCCCAATTTTTTATAATAATAATTTATTTGATTTAATTAAGTCAGATACCTTTTGGCTTTCCTCAACACCAGATAAAATTTCTGTAGGCTGGGATGCTTCAATGGAAAGAATTTGTACTTATGCAGTATTTAAGAGTAAAACAAATAAAAAAAATATTTGGGTATTTAACACTCATTTCGATCATATTGGAATGGAGGCAAGAGAAAAATCAGCTGATCTTATTATTAGTGTGATCAATAAATTAACTGAACCTGAAGACTATGTAGTTCTTACAGGAGATTTTAATTTATTAGATGATTCTAAACCGATAATGAATCTTCAAAGTAATTTTAATGACACCAATAAAAACCTTGAAAAAACAGATAAATCTTATGGTACATTTAATAATTTTAAATTAAATTTTGTTTCAAAAAGTAGAATTGACTATGTATTTGAAAAGAACTTTAAACTTATAAATTCACGTCACATTATTGTTAAAACGCCTGAGGGTCGCTGGGCTTCTGATCATCATCCTATTTTAGCTAAACTTAAATTTTAAATAATGAAATATATATACCTATTGATATTATTTGTAATCGGATGTTCATCCACAGATAATTTAGAGAATAATTTTGGAATAGTAATTCATGGAGGTGCAGGAACTATTTTAAAAGAAAACATGACTTTAGAGCTTGAGGAAAAATATAAAAATGCTTTAAAGGAAGCAGTCGTAATTGGCTATGAAATATTAAACGATGGTGGGACTAGTCAAAAAGCAGTTGAAAAAACTATTAATTATCTTGAGGATTCCCCATTGTTTAATGCAGGAAAAGGCGCTGTTTTAAATTTTGACGGTGAAGTAGAGCTTGATGCCTCTTTTATGGAAGGTAAAAATTTGAATGCAGGGGCTATTTCAGGATCTAAAAAAATAAAAAATCCAATATCAACTGCAATTAAAGTAATGAATTCTTCATCTCACGTTATGCTTTCTGGAAAAGGAGCAGATGATTTTGCAGTCGAACATAAAATGGAAACGGTTGAGCAAAATTATTTTAAAACAGAAAGAAGAATTAATAGTTTAGAAAAAATTAAAAACATTGAAAATAATAAAGTTTCAAATTTGTCTAATAGTGATTACAGAGTACAGAAACTTGGTACTGTTGGATGTGTAGCTTTGGATAAGTTTGGTAATTTATCAGCTGGAACTTCAACTGGAGGAATGACAAATAAAAAATGGAATAGGATAGGGGATGCTCCAATTATTGGTGCAGGAACATATGCTAATAATAAAAGTTGTGCAGTTTCTTCAACAGGTTGGGGAGAGTATTTTATAAGAGGGGTAGTAGCTTATGATATTGCTGCTTTAATGGAATACAAAAACCTTTCCATCAGAAAAGCAGCTAAAACTGTTATAGAAAAAATTTCCAAAATGGGAGGAGATGGTGGTGTAATCGCTATTGATAATCAGGGAAATATAGCTATGGAAATGAATACCTCTGGTATGTACAGAGCTCATATAAATTCAAAAGGTGAAATAGATGTTAAAATTTATAAATAATTAATTTCTATTATGAATGAACCATTAGCAGAAAGATTAAGACCAAAAAAATTAGAAGATTACATTAGTCAATCTCATTTAGTCGGGAAAGAAGGTGTTTTAACTCAACATATTAAAAAAGGTTTAATTCCCTCAATTATTTTTTGGGGTCCACCTGGAATTGGAAAAACTACACTAGCAAATATTATTGCTTTAACATCTGAAAGGCCATTTTACAGTTTAAGTGCAATTAATTCAGGAGTTAAGGACGTTAGAGACATAATTAACAAGGCAAAGCAAAGCGGTGGTTTATTCACTGCAAAAAATCCAATCTTATTTATTGATGAAATTCACAGATTTAGTAAATCTCAACAAGATTCTCTTTTGCAAGCGGTAGAAAAAGGATGGGTGACTTTAATTGGTGCGACAACTGAAAATCCAAGTTTTGAAGTTATTTCTGCCTTATTATCAAGGTGTCAAATTTACACGCTGAATTCGTTTAATAAAAATGATTTAGAGACGCTTTTGAATAGAGCCATAGTAAAAGATGAAGTATTGTCTAAAAAATCAATAAAACTTAAGGAAACTAATGCTTTATTGAAATTTTCTGGTGGCGATGCTAGAAAACTTCTTAATATTTTTGAGTTGATAATCAATGCTTATCAAAGTGAAGAAATAATTATCACTGATAAGACCGTTACATCCATGATTCAAAATGATACAATTCATTATGACAAGTCTGGTGACCAACATTATGATATTATATCTGCTTTTATTAAATCAATAAGAGGAAGCGATCCTAATGCGGCTGTATATTGGTTAGCTAGAATGATTCAGGGTGGGGAAGATGTCAAGTTTATAGCTAGAAGATTGATTATTCTTGCTAGTGAGGATATTGGTAATGCTAATCCAACAGCGTTAGTAATTGCAAATAATACATTTCAAGCTGTTTCTATAATTGGAAATCCTGAATCTAGAATAATTTTAAGTCAATGCGCCACTTATCTTGCATGTTCGGTAAAGAGTAATGCAACATATAATGCAATAAATAAAGCTCAACAAAAAGTTGAAGAAACTGGAAATATGTCTGTTCCACTTGAAATTAGAAATGCTCCTACAAAATTGATGAAAGAGTTGGGTTACGGTGAAAATTATAAATATGCTCACGATTTTAAAAATAACTTTATAAGTCAAGAATTTTTACCCGAAAAAATAAAAGGGACTGTATTTTATGAACCTGGCAATAATTCAAGAGAGAATCTTCAAAGGGAGTTTTTAAAAAAAAATTGGAAAGATAAATATGGGTATTAAAAAACCCTTGCAAGTTGATTACAAGGGTTTCTTTCAAATTAAACAAGCATAATTATTATTTTGGAATTCCTGAACCTCCAAAAGGAGCCCAGTTGGCGTGAACCATTTTCCATCCAGAACCTGTAGAAATCCAAACTGCAGACGCTCTAGTACTGTAATCAACTTTTTCATTAGTATCAGTAAATGTGTAAGCTCCATTTGCATAGAATCTTAACACAGCTGTGTTCATATCAGGTGAAAAATCGACTTCAATGTCTCTTAAATCAAAGCTATCCCAAGTAAAATTTCTTTTAGCTAAAAATTGCTCCTCAGTTTGTACATAAAATTCTGCTAAACTTGAATCTCCAGATGTTATCATCATATCCTCAGTAACATATTTTTTCCATTCTTCAAGATTTTGATCTTCTATTGCTTGTTGAACAGTCGATTGAGCTTCTTTTAAATCTTCTGTAAGTTTTTCTTTATTTAAATTTCTCCAGTATGTAACTAATTTTGGTTGATATGGTGAGGCAAAAGGAGCATTATCAAATGCCTTTAATTGATTGTTAAAAGCCTTTTGATAATCACCTTCCATTTCAGCAATTTCAGCTCTTGAATCTAAAGCGTTTAATCCATTGTGAAGTCTAAGAGAATAATCCAATGATTTATAAGCAGATTCATAATCACCATCTCTTGCGAATGCATATGCAATTGTGTTATAAGCACCAGCCGCAAGAGCGGGAAATTTATTTGCAAAAGCTTTATTTGCTTCAGTGTCTTGTCCAGCATTTAACCAATTAATTAATGCGCTATTAGGATGGTTATTTAAAGCCTTTTGAGCTGCTTCATTGAACTTATCATTAGGAGTTGATAAAAGCGAATACCATGCTTTTTCGATATCTGAAAGTTGCATTACATTTATTGTTTTTAATTTTTCAGTTCTAGTTCCGTTATTATTTCCAGCAGCAGCAGCTAATACTAAATTAGCGCACTCACAGTCATTATCTACAACTAATGCAGCTTTAGCCATTCCTATAGCAGTTAAATGCTCAAGATTAGAAAGTGAAGTTATAGCTTCGTTTACGATTTCAGAAGCTTTTTTGTTACATGATGTGTCTTCAATCCATTGTTGTGCATTTAGATTTAACATAAAGGCAAAACTTAAAATTGATGTTAGTAATGTTTTTTTCATAATTATTGTTTGTTTTTTAAGTTAATAAATATATTAAAAAATTTCAATTAACATTCTTTAAAGTATGTTTTTTTTGATTAAAATTATTATAATCCAATTAATTAGCATTTAATAGGGATGCTATGGTGTAATGTGTAGTTTTACCAAATATTATAAATATAGAATGGCAAATAGTATAAAAGAACAACAAGATATTTTAGAAAAATTAAATATTCATGTTTTAAATCCAATGCAAGAGGAAGCAATTCCTGTGATTAATAATACAACTAACACCATTCTTCTTTCACCGACAGGAACTGGAAAGACATTAGCTTTTTTATTACCTATTATTAAAGTTTTAAATCCAGATAGTGACGATGTTCAAGCATTGATTTTAGTTCCCTCAAGAGAATTAGCAATTCAAATTGAACAAGTTG
>CAJQMK010000018.1 GCA_905479415.1 uncultured Flavobacteriaceae bacterium
TTAAGGGAAATGTAATTTTAAGTACTCACGATTTTGAATTTGCTAAATCTGTAGGAAACAGAGTGATTGAGCTGACTCCCAAAGGAGTTATAGACAGGTTAACAACATTTGATTCTTATATAAATGATCCGAAGATAAAAGAGCTAAGATCTAAACTATACAGTTAAACTTTCTAATATTTTTTTAGATTTTTCTATTTGATCTTCAAATACATAAACAAATATGTTGTCGTTTGGGTTATAACCAAAACCAGATAGTATTGCAGACTGCTTATTATTTACAATAATTGGGTTGATTTTATCTGAAATGAGTTCTAGTTCTAATCTTTTGCAATTAATAAAAGAACCTTTATATAAAAGTACTTGTTTGTCCTTCATATAATCTTAAGAACGGAGCTCAGCATTAAATTTTGATTCAATTTTTGATTGAATTTTATTCATTGTTAGTGATATCTCTTTCTCAGAAAGTGTTTTTATTTGATCAAGCAATGTAAAGTTTAATGTGTATGATTTTTTTCCTTTAGGTAATTTATCATCTTCGTAAACATCACTTAAAGTCATTTTATTTAAATTTTTAATATTAGATTGATTTAATATGTAGTTCTCAATTTCATTATATTTTACATTATTTTCAAGTAAGAAATTTAATTCTCTTTTTACGTTTGGAAATTTTGATAGTTGATTATATTTTATAAAATCATCATTTATTAATTCTAAAACATAATCAAGATCTAAAGATGCATAATAAACTTTATTTTTAATAGCAAATTCAGAAAGCAATTGATTTTTGACATCACCAATTAGTGCTATATTATTTTTTTTATGAAACAATCCTAAAGTATTATTGAATGCGTCATGATTAATTATTTTTTCCGTTGTATTTATAGATAATTTGCTAAAAATATTAAGAATTATATTTTTAAGGTAATAAAAATCTGAGCTAGCAGATTTATTGTTCCAAGTATTATTAAATAAGTCATTAGCAAAAACTACACTAAGTCTTTTAGATTCAGTAGTTTTATTGTTGATCATTTCATATATTTTTCCAAACTCAAAAAATTTATTATTCTTATTTTTTCTATTCAAATTAAATTTTAGTGTTTTTAAACTTGACTCGAGTAAGCTCGTTCTTAATTGAGAAATATCTGAGCTAATAGAATTAATAATATTTACACTTTCTCTATTTAAAACATTTAATTTGTTACTGGTTAGTGAATTATTCATTATTTCATTAAATCCGAAAGGAATTAATAAGTTGGCTATTGTGTTTTCTGTTTTATGATTCTTGTTATAACTCTCTTGAATAATTGGAAGTGATAAGTTATTTGATAATTTAATTTCATTATAGCCGAAAATCCTAAGAATTTCTTCAATTACGTCACATTCTCTAGTAACATCATGTCTGTAAAAAGGAACAGTAATACCAACACCGGTTTCGGTAATATTATTAATTTTAAAATCTAATGATGTTAAAATTGATTTAATTTCCTCTCTTGGAATTTCTTGTCCTATTAATTTATTTGTTTTGTTAAAATTTAAAAGTATTGATTTTTCTTCTGGCTTTTTTGGGAATTCATCAATAACATCACTAGATATATTACCACCACAAAGTTCACAAATTAAAATTGCAGCTCTTTTAAGAGCATAATCAACAGAATCAATACAAATTCCACGTTCAAACCTGAAAGATGCATCACTATTAATTCCATGATGCTTGGCTGTTTTTCTAATAGATACTGGGTCAAAATAAGCACTTTCTAGAAAAATCGATTTCGTTTCATTAGTAATTCCGTGATTTTGACCTCCAAAAACTCCAGCTATACACATTGGAGTGTCAGCATCACATATCATTAAGTCAGTTTTAAGAAGTTTTCTTGTATCACCATCCAAAGTAGTAAACTCTGTTCCTTCACTTAACGTCTTTACATTAATTGATTTAGTTGTGATTTTATCAAAATCGTAAGCATGTAGTGGTTGTCCAATCTCGTGTAAAACAAAATTTGTAATATCAACAACATTATTTAAGGGAGTTAGACCAATAGATTTTAACCTGTTTTGTAACCAAGAAGGTGATTCTTTTACGGAAATATTTTCAATACAGACTCCTGTAAACCTTGGGCATAAATTAGAGTCTTGTACATTTATATTAACTTTTTGAGTTCTTGAATTTATATGAAATGAAGAAACTGATGGCGTTATTAATTCACCTTTATGTCCTTTGTGCATTAAAGCTGCTCTTAAATCTCTAGCAACACCTAGATGACTCATGGCATCAGATCTATTAGGTGTTAAACCAATATTAAATACCTGATCGCTATAATTTTCATATATTTTTGAAATTTTTGTTCCAGGTTTGTATTTAGCATCCAAAACTATAATACCATCATGGGAATTGCCAATTCCGATTTCATCCTCAGCACAAATCATACCTTGGCTAATTTCACCCCTAATTTTACTTTTAGTTATCTTAAATTTTTCATTATTTAAAGGGTGTAAAATTGTACCAACAGTTGCAACAACCACTTTCTGGTTTAATTTAACGTTAGGTGCGCCACAAACGATTTGTAATATGTTTTCATTCCCAACATTAACTTTGGTAAGTTTTAATCTATCAGCGTTTGGGTGTTGTTCACAATAAATAACTTCTCCAACTATAAGTCCCTTGAGACTACCTTTATACTGTTCAAACTTTTCAATGCCCTCAACTTCCAAACCAATATCAGTGAGAATTTCTGAAACTTCTTCAATTTTTAAATCAATTTTTAAAAATTCTGATAACCAATTAAATGAAATGTTCATTAGATTTTATTATTTGAATTTCAAAGATACAATTAAGAATATTTAAATTAAATAATATGTTAACTAATATGTTTCCACAAAAGAGTGTTTTTTGTTTTCTTATTATATTCCTCCTTAATTAATTTATTTTCAATTTTAATTAATTTTTGATCACTAGAAATAATCTTTTCAGCATCGTGTCTAGCTGATTCTAAAATTTCTTTATCTGTAATTATATTAGCTATCTTAAGATTTAACAATCCACTTTGTTGAGTACCCAATAAATTTCCAGGACCTCTAATTTCCATATCTACTTCAGCAACTTTGAAACCATCATTTGTACTTGTCATAGTTTTTATTCTTTTCCTTGCATCAGAACTAAGCTTATCAGATGTCATTAATATACAATAACTATTCTCAGAGCCTCTTCCAACTCTACCTCTTAACTGATGTAATTGCGACAATCCAAATTTTTCTGAACTTTCTATTACCATTACACTTGCATTAGGAATGTTCACACCCACTTCAATAACAGTGGTAGAAACCATAATATTAGTTTTTCCATCTTTAAATCTTTTCATTTCAAAGGCCTTGTCTTCAGATTTCATTCTGCCATGTAAAATGCTTAACTGATATTCTTTATTAGGAAATTCTCTAGAAATACTTTCATATCCGTCCATCAAATCCTTATAATCCATTGTTTTAGATTCTTCAATTAAAGGATAAACAATGTATACTTGTCTACCTTTTCTAATTTCATCTTTTAAAAATCTAAAAATTTCAAGCCTATTACTATCTGATCTGTGAACTGTTTTTACTATTTTTCTTCCAGGTGGAAGTTCATCAATAATGGAAATATCCAAATCTCCATAAACGGTCATAGCTAATGTTCTTGGAATCGGAGTGGCTGTCATTACTAAAACATGTGGAGGATTAATATTTTTTTTCCAAAGCTTTGATCTTTGAGCTACTCCAAATTTATGTTGTTCATCAATTATAACAAACCCTAAATTTTTGAACTTTACATTATCTTCTAAAACTGCATGTGTTCCAACTAAAATATCAATTTCACCGCCTTTAAGATCTGAAAATAATTTAACTCTATCTTTTTTTGAAGAAGAACCTGTTAATATGTTTACATTAATATTTATATTTTTTAATGAATCGTTTAAACTATTGTAGTGCTGTTGAGCTAAAATTTCTGTAGGCGCCAAAAAACAAACCTGAAAGTGATTGTCTATTGCAATTAACGAACTTAGTAAAGCAACAATTGTTTTTCCTGATCCTACATCACCCTGAAGAAGTCTATTCATTTGTGCATTTGATGAAAAATCTTTTCTTATTTCTTTAACTACTTTTTTTTGTGCATTAGTTAGTGAAAAAGATAAATGATCATTATAGAATTTATTAAAACTTTTACCAACTTTCGAGAAATTAAATCCTTTGAATTTAGACTTTTTAAAGATATTACTCATTAAAAATTCTAATTGTAAGTAAAAAAACTCCTCATACTTTAATCTAAATTCTGCTTTAGATAAAAGCATATGATTAGTAGGAAAATGAATATTTTTATAAGCCAGTTGTTTGGAAATTAAAGAATGTTTTTCATTAATTTCTTTACTTAAATTTTCTTTTAAACAATCACTCGATTGTTTTAAAGTATTAAAAATTACTTCTCTAAAAAACTTATTAGTTATTCCTCTTGATAAAACCCTTTCATTTGAACTGTAGATTGGTAATAATCCTTTAATCTGTTTTTTAGTAAATTCTGAAAGCAAATCTAGTTCAGGATGCGCAATTGAGAATTTATTTAAATACCAGTTTGGTTTTCCATACAAGACATAATCAGTATTTAATTTGATTGATTTTTCTATCCATTTTGCACCTTTAAACCAAACTATTTCAATAGTATCATTTCCATTTTTAAATGTTCCTATTAATCTATTAGTTTTAATATTTTTAAAATAATAGAGATCTGTAAATTTTCCAATAATTTGTACGTCTGCAATAGATTTCTGAATTTCATTAATGTTGTGAAATTTAGTCCTATCAATATATCTAAAGGGAAAAAAATTTAATAAATCTAAATAAGTGAAAATTTGAAATTCTTTTTTTAAAATTTCAGCTCTGTTTGGACCAACACCTTTCAAATAATCAATTGAAGTATTTAATAAATTTTCTTTCACTACACTAATATAATTTATTAACTTTATAAGGGAAAAAATAGAAGTATATTTCTATTAATTTTAATTATAAACTCATTGATTTGCAAGACTATTTAAATCAGTTAAATGACTCTCAAAAGCTTCCTACTATACACAAAGACGGGCCCGTAATGGTAATTGCTGGCGCTGGATCAGGAAAAACTAGAGTTTTAACTTATAGAATTGCCTATTTAATGGAAATGGGAGTTGATCCATTTTCAATTTTAGCTCTTACTTTTACTAATAAGGCAGCAAGGGAAATGAAAGAAAGAATTGGTTTAATTGTCGGGGCCTCTAAAGCTAAAACACTTTGGATGGGAACATTTCATTCAATTTTTGCAAGAATACTTAGATCAGAAGCAGATTATTTGGGGTATAGTTCAAATTTTTCAATTTATGATACTCAAGATTCTGAACGATTGATATCCTCAATAATAAAAGAATTAAAGCTTGATAAAGATCTTTATAAATACAGAAATATTAGAAATAGAATATCATCACTAAAAAACAACTTAGTTACTGTTAAGGCTTATTACAATAACCAAGAACTTATACAACAAGATAAAGAATCTAGAAGACCTATGTTCGGTAAAATCTATCAAACCTATGTTAATCGATGTTTTAAAGCGTCAGCTATGGATTTTGATGATTTATTACTTAAAACTAATGAACTATTAAATAGATTTCCAGAAGTTCTAAATAAGTATCAGCAAAGATTTAAATATATTCATGTAGATGAATATCAGGACACTAATCATTCGCAATATCTAATCGTAAAAGCATTAGCTGACAAGTTTGAAAATATTTGTGTAGTTGGAGACGATGCACAAAGTATTTACGGATTTAGAGGTGCGAATATTGAAAACATTTTATCATTTCAAAAAGATTATCCTAATTCATCTGTCTACAGATTAGAGCAAAATTATAGATCTACTCAAAATATAGTGAACGCAGCTAATTCAGTTATTAATAACAATTTAAACAAATTAGACAAAAAGGTTTGGACAGAAAATGAAATTGGTGAAAAAATTGAAATTAATCAAACTATTACAGATTCTGAAGAAGGTAGGTTTGTCGCTTCATCAATATTTGAAGCAAAATATAACCAACAGTTAAGAAATGACGAATTTGCTGTTCTTTACAGAACAAATGCTCAATCAAGATCAATCGAAGATGCTCTTAGAAGAAAAAATATTCCTTTTCAAATCTTTGGAGGTTTATCATTTTATCAAAGAAAAGAAATAAAAGATGTTTTAGCTTATTTAAGATTAATTGTTAATCCAAGTGATGAAGAAAGCTTAAAAAGAATAATAAATTATCCCCCAAGAGGCATAGGGCAAACAACATTAGAAAAAATTCAAATATTTTCGAACGAGAATAATCTTACAATTTTTGATGTAATTGAAGATATAAATAATTCTAACATCGGAATTAATAATGGCACAAAACAAAAGTTACATGATTTTTTATGTATGATTAAAAGCTTCCAAATTGAAAATGAGAATCTTAATGCATTAGAAATATTAAATGAAGTTTTGAAAAGGGTAGGTGTTATTAATTTACTTAAAAATGAAGGAACACCAGAATCTATAAGTAGAATTGAAAATATCGAAGAATTGATAAATGCAGTTCAAGACTTTATTGATGGTCAGAGGGAGATTGTTGATTCAAAAAGTTCTTTGAGTGAATTTCTAGAAGATGTTGCTCTTATTTCGGATTTAGATAAAGACAGTAATAAATCAGAACCAAAAGTTTCTCTAATGACAATTCATTTAGCTAAAGGTTTGGAGTTTTCTAATGTATATATAGTTGGTTTAGAAGAGGACTTATTTCCTTCTGCTTTAAGTTCAACAACTAGATCTGATTTAGAAGAAGAAAGAAGATTATTTTATGTAGCCCTAACTAGAGCGAAGAAAAAAATAATATTATCTCATTCGAAAACGAGATATAGGTGGGGTAAATTAAATGATTGTGAACCTAGTAGGTTTATAAGTGAAATTAATCCTCAATTTATTAAAATAAATAATATAATAAACAGTAAAGTAAATTTTAATAAAAGCTCAGAAAGTAAGATAAGATTTAAAAAACCAGAAAGAAAGTTAGCATTAAAAAAAATAACAAAAACAATTTTTCCCTCAAATAGTGTATTGGATTATATTGATATAAATATTGGTGATTCAATAATACACAATAGATTTGGAAAGGGAACAGTATTAACTACAGAGGGGATTGGGGGAGATAAAAAAGCTGAGGTAAAATTTGAAACAAGCGGTTTAAAAAAAATATTATTAAAATTTGCAAAATATCAAAAAGTAGGTTAACCTCTGTATTTTCTTCTACCTTTACTTTCAGACCTGTTTCTTGACCTAGACCTAGATTTATTTTTAAAATCCCTTTTTGGTTTCGATCTCCTTTCACTTTTTTCTCTATTATATTTTTTTTCAATTTTTTCTTTAGAAACTGTAACTTTTAAATCGACTCCGTTGTGATCTAATTTTGAACTAGATTTTATCAAAGATTTAGTAATAGTTTTATCTATTTCAAAAATTGTATAAGATTGTCTAATATCAATACTTCCGATTTCAATTTCATTAGATTTAGTAATTCTATTTACTAAAGAGATTAACTCTATTGGAGTTATACCCTGTTTTCTACCAACATTAACAGAAAGATTTTCAAAATCTTTAGAACGTCTTCTTGATTTAGAAAAATCTTTTGATTTATTATCAGTTCCATTGTCACTTTTAATATCTCGACTTTTCTTATAATAATCCAAAAATCTATTAAATTCAGCAGAAACAAAATGTTTAATTAAATCTTCTCTACTTAGCCAATTTAGTTTCTCATAAATATCAGGAAGAAATGGAGAAATTTGTTTTTCATCTACTTTGACTTTTTCTATTTTTTCAATTAATTTAAAAAGTTGTTTGGAACAAATATCCTTTCCGGAGGGAACATCCATTTTTAAAAACTTAATCTGAGATTTATTTTCAATAGATTTTATTTTTCTAGATTCTCTTGAGTTAGAAATTACAACAGATATACCTTTATTACCAGCTCTTCCAGTCCTTCCACTTCGGTGAGTATAAACTTCAGGATCATCAGGAAGAGAATAATTTATTACATGAGTTAAACTATTAACATCAAGCCCTCTAGCTGCAACATCGGTAGCTATAAGCATTTGAATGGTTTTATCTCTAAATCTTGACATTACATCGTCTCTTTGCGATTGACTTAAATCACCATGAATAGCATCAGCACTGTATCCATCATTAATAAATTTACTAGCTATATCTTTAGTTTCTCTTCTTGTTCTACAAAATACAATTCCATAAATTTCAGGATTAAAATCAGAAATTCTTTTCAAAGTTGCGTACTTGTCTCTGGAACTTACATTGTATATGTGATGCTCAACATTTTTAGATCCAGAGTTTAGTTTTTCAACAGTAATTTCATTTGCATCGTTCATAAATCTCTTTGATATACTACGAACTTCTTTTGACATTGTTGCAGAAAACAACAAAGTTTGTCTGTTTTCGGATGTTGTATCTAAAATAAAATCTAAATCATCTTTAAATCCCATACTTAACATCTCATCAGCTTCATCCAAAACAACTCTGTTAACTGATTTAAAATTTAAAACTTTTCTTTTAATTAAATCCTTTGTTCTTCCAGGTGTCCCAACAATAATATGGGTTCCCTTTCTTATAGCTTTTATTTGGTTTTCTATACTAGCACCACCATAAACAGGTGTAATCTTAATAGCTTTTAAAAATTTTGAATATGAAATTAAGTCTTTAGAAATTTGAATACATAATTCTCTAGTAGGACAGAGAACTATAGTTTGAATATTTTTATTTTTTAAATCTATTTGTTGAATACTAGGTAAACCAAACGCTGCAGTTTTTCCTGTTCCAGTTTGTGCTAATGCAATTAAATCAGAACGATCATTTAATACTAACGGAATTGCTTTTTCTTGAACAGGTGTAGGGTTTTCAAATCCTAGTTCTGAAATTGACTCAATTAACTTATGTTCAATTCCAAGATTTTTAAAATTATTCACTTTCTAAATTTAGGGTGCAAATGTCGACTATTATATTGGTAATCAAAGATATTTATACAAAAAAAAAGCATGACTTAATAGACATGCTTTTTTAATCTTATTGATAAATAAGCTATTATTTTGAACCAACGGCTTTCATTCCTTGTTCAATTAAATCATAAAATTGATCTAATTTAGGAAGAACAACAATTCTAGTTCTTCTGTTCTTTGATCTGTTTTCAGCAGTATCATTATCAGCAACAGGAACGTAGTAACTTCTTCCAGCTGCGGTCATTCTTTCAGGTTGAACTCCAAAATCATTTTGTAAAACTCTTACAACAGATGTTGCTCTTTTGACACTCAAATCCCAATTATCTAATAATACTTCATTTTGAATTGACTGATCATCAGTATGTCCTTCTACTAAAAATTCAATTTCAGGTTTATCTAATACAACTTTAGCTACCTTTCCAAGAACTTCTTTTGCTCTTTCAGAAACGACATAACTACCACTATTAAATAATAATTTATCGGAAATAGAAATAAATACAACTCCTTTTTCAACATTTACTTCAATGTCTTTATCATTTATATCTATAAAAGTACCTTTTAAACTAGTTACCAATGCTAATGTTACGGAATCTCTTCTCGTTACAGCATCTCTCATTGTGTTAATCGTTAAATCTTTTTCTTTCATACTTTCTAAAGATTTTTCAAGATTTTCAGCACCTTTTTGTGAAAGGGTTGTTAAATTACCCATGTTGTTTATAAGATCTTGATTATTGGCTTTCAAAAAGGCAACTTGATCTTTTAAAGTTTTTAGACTTGCTTCTGAGTTAGTTTTGTCTTCAATACAAGCATTAAGTTTTATTGTAGCTGTATTTAACAAATCTTTATTTTGTTTATTAGTTGCTTCTAAAGCAGCATAATCTTTTTTAGAAATACAAGACGGAAATAAAACTGAAACAGTTAAAATAGTAAGAATTAATTTTTTCATAATATAATTTTATACTCAAATTTAAATAAAAAATCAAGATTAAAAATTAAAGTTAAGTTAAATCTGAAAATTTTTTTCTTCCTCTAAAAAAATACTGAACGAGAATTGATTTAATTGTATAATGTTTAGGTTTTGAACTTTTTGGTTTCGAATCATAATATTTATCCAAAATATTAAACTTAGAACCGTTTATACTAATTGAATTTTGAATTATAGCATTAAAAACTTCTTTAAAATGATTTAAATTTTTAGTAAATAAATAATAAAAAGCTAATAATAAGTTAACAGATTGAATTATAATTAGAGTAGGGGATAACCATTTAAAAAGATTTATATTTTTTATTAACATCCATCTTTGATTTCGGATATTATAAAAAAGTTTTTTTGGATTATCATAATTTAATGAACCACCACCTAAATGATAAACAACACTTTTAAACAAAAAACGTTTTTTAAAATTTGGTTTTAAGTTTGATAATCTCCAACATAAATCAATTTCTTCCATATGATTTATGAAATTTTCATCAAATCCATTAATTAACTCAAAGATTTCTTTTCTAATAAAAAAACATGCGCCAGATGCCCAAAAAATATCAATATTTTGGTCATATTGGCCTTTATCTTTTTCCACTGTATTAAACATTCTCCCTCTGCAATATGGATATCCAAAGTAATCAATAAATCCACCTGCCGCACCTGCGTATTCAAATTTATCTTTTTCATTAAAATCTAAAATTTTAGGCTGGGCAATTACGACAGATTTATTATTATAAAACTCTTCAATAATTGGAGTTAACCAACCCTCTGTTACTTGGACATCATTATTTAACAAACAATAAACTTCTTCTTTTATTTCTTTAAGACCTAGATTGTAGCCCTTTGCATAACCATAATTTTTAGAGTTTATAATTAATTTAATTTTCGGATAATTTTTATTTAAATATTTAACAGAGTTATCCGAAGAATTATTATCAATTACATATATGTTATGTTTATCAGAGTGTTTGACAACACTTGGTAAAAATTTTTTGAGATGATTTAAACCATTCCAGTTAAGAATTACTATAGCTACTTTCATTTAATTGGAAAATCTTTAACAAAAGTAAATTTTTTAGATAATTTATCTATCTTAAAATATATGTGATCTAGTCCATTTGTTACCATACAGTATTTTGAATTCAAGTTTAGATTGTAAATTGAAATTTGATCAAAAACATTTTGAGTTAGCTTAATTGACGGTGACTTGCATTCTACAAGCATTATTACATCACCCATATTATTGTAAATTACTACGTCAAATCTTTTATTCAAACTATTGATTATTATTTGTTTTTCAACGGCAATGTGTGTAATTGGAATTTTTTTTAAAACTAAAAAATTTAGAACGTGCTGCCTAACCCATTCTTCTGGTGTTAAAAGAATAAATTTTTTTCTAAAAGAATCGAAAATAAAAGTTTTATTATCAATTTTTTTTAACTTAAATTCAAAGTCTGGAAAATTTAATTTTATCATGTTTAAAAAATGAATTTACAAGAAATTAATAGTATTATTTCAAAAATAAATAACAAAGTTTACAGTCCTGTTTATTTTTTAATGGGAGAAGAAACATATTACATAGATTTAATTAATGATTTGTTAGAAAATGAAGTCTTGAGTGAGGAAGAAAAAAGCTTTAATCAAACAATACTGTATGGAAAAGACACCTCCTGTGAAGAAATTATTTCTGTTTGCAAAAGGTTTCCAATGATGTCTAAATTTCAATTAGTCATAATTAAAGAGGCTCAAGATTTATCATCAAAAATCGATGGATTAGTAAATTACCTATTAAATCCTATGCATTCTACAATTTTGATAATTAATTATAAATACAAGACTCTTGATAAAAGAAAAAAAATTTATAAAGCAATTCAAAAATTTGGTTTGATTTTAAATTCTAAAAAACCTTATGAAAATCAGGTTTCTACTTGGATTTCTAATAAATTAAAAGAAGATAATTACTCAATAGACATTAAAGCAAATCAAATGCTTGTTGAGTTCTTAGGGAGCGATTTAAAAATGATAAACAATCAACTCAATAAACTAAAATTATTAAAACCTGAAAACAACAATATTGATCCAAAGCTAATTGAAAAAAATATTGGAATAAGTAAAGATTTTAACATTTTTGAGTTAAGAAATGCAATAGGATCAGGAAATTTAAGTAAAGCATTAGTTATTGGTGATTATTTTTCTAGTAACATTAAAGCATACCCGATCCAATTGGTTTTAAGTTCATTATTTAATTATTTTATTCAATTATTCCAATTTCACAGCCTAAATAATAAATCTGATATAAATGTAGCCTCTGCGCTTGGAATTAATAAATTTTTTGTAAAAGATTATCATAAGGCATCTAGAATTTATCCAATGAAGAAGATATCTTTAATAATTACTATGATTAAAAATACTGATCTTAAATCTAAAGGATATAGCGTGAGTAGCAACTCACAACAAAATGTTCTTAATCAATTAATAGTTCAAATAATGAGCTAAATAAGTTCAGGGTAATTATTTGGATCATATTCATTCATTATACTGTAAGCTGTCTCAATTATATCATCAACTGATGGTTTTGAAAAGTAATCTCCGTCAGTTCCATAAGCTGGTCTGTGTGATTTTGAAGTTAATGTTAATGGGCTCGAATCTAAAAATTTAAAACCATCACGTTCTTGTATTATTTTTTGCAAAATATATGAGGAAGCTCCACCTGGAAGATCTTCATCGATTATTAACAACTTATTGGTTTTTTTTAAACTTTCAATGATTAAATTAGAATTATCAAATGGAATTAAACATTGAACATCAATAATTTCGCAACTAACACCTAAATCTTCTAGTTCAATAGATGCTTTTTCAACTAACCTTAGAGTAGAGCCATACGAAACTACAGTAATTTGATTTCCATTCTTAATTTTTTCAGATTCACCAATTAGAACAGTAAATTCTGATAAATTTTCCGGTTGTTTTTCTTTTAAACGATATCCGTTTAATGACTCTATGATTACTGCTGGTTCTTCACATTGTAACAAAGAATTATACATCCCACTGGCCTGTACCATATTTCTAGGTACAAGTATGTTAATTCCTCTTAATGTTGATAATAATGCACCCATGGGAGAACCTGAATGCCATATTCCTTCAAGTCTATGTCCTCTGGTTCTGATAATTAATGGAGCGATTTGCCTACCAAAAGTTCTGTAATGAAGAGTAGCTAAATCATCACTTAATATTTGTAAAGCATATAACATATAATCTAAATACTGAATTTCAGCAATTGGTCTAAAACCTCTTAAGGCTAAACCAATACCTTCTCCAACGATAGATGCTTCTCTTATTCCTCTATCAGATACTCTTTCTAAACCATGAATATCTTGTAAACCCTCTAGACCCTGGTTAACATCACCGATTTTTCCAGAATCTTCTCCAAAAATCATTAAATTATCATGTTTAGATAATAGGTTATCAAAATTATTTCTTAAAATGATTCTACCATCTACTTTCTTTGACTCAGAACTGTAAATTGGATCTATTTTTTTAACACTTTTATAGTTAGTATTATATTCATTATAAAGTTTTGAACTATATATTTTATTTTGTTCAGTTGAAAAACTAACAATCCAGTTTTTAAGGGAGTCTATATATGTAGAATTTTCATTTAATAGTGTACGTAAAACTTTTCTCGCATTTGATAATATATCCTTTTTGTTTGGTTCTTTAATTCTTGAAAGTTCTGAAATGAAAACATTCAATTTATAATTTGAATGTTTTTTTGATATAATATCTAATAATTTAATATAGTCATCTCTAGTTGTTAGAATTGGGTTTATATACGTTTCCCAAGCTTCTTTCTTAGAAATTCTAACATTATCCTTACATCTAGATTCTATTGCAAGTAAGTCCTCTTCGTTTGAGATACTATTATCAAGAATCCATTGTCTCATTTTGACATTGCAATCATTAACTTTTTCCCATTCTAGCCTTTCTTTGGATTTATATCTTTCGTGTGAACCAGAAGATGAATGACCAATTGGTTGCGTTAATTCTTTAACATGAACTATAACAGGAACATGCTCAACTCTTGCTATATCACTAGCCTTTTGATAAGTATTTATTAAATCAGGATAGCTCCAACCATTAACTGTAAGTATTTCAAAACCTTTTTTTGAAGATGTTCTTTTAAAACCAGAAAGAGCTTCAGAAATATCTTCTTTAATGGTTTGATCTTTATTTTCTACAGAAATCCCATATTTATCATCCCAAATACTAATTACCATTGGAACCTGATGAACTCCAGCTGCATTTAAAACTTCAAAAAAAATACCTTCACTAGTACTTGCATTGCCAATTGTTCCCCAAGCAATTTCATTTCCGTTTTTGGTAAAATCTTTAGAGTTTTTAAAATTTAATTTCCTATACAATTTAGAGGCTTGAGCAAGACCAAGTAATCTTGGCATTTGAGAACCTGTACATGAAATATCAGAACTAGAATTTTTATATTCAATCGATTTTTTCCAAGATCCATCATTATTTAAAAGCGGGGTATTGAAATGTGCGCCCATTTGTCGTCCGGCTGACATGGGTTCTTCATCAATATCTGTATTTGCATATAAACCTGAAAAAATTTGTTTGACTGTTAACTCGTTGATAGCCATCATAAAAGTTTGATCTCTATAATAACCTGATCGAAAATCTCCTTTTTGAAAAACTTTTGCCAATGCAATTTGAGGTAATTCTTTACCGTCTCCAAAAATACCGAACTTTGCTTTCCCACTCAAAACCTCTCTTCTTCCGAGTAAACTAGCTTCTCTACTGGTAACTATTATTTTATAATCTTCTAAAACTTGTTGTTTAAAAGTTTCAAATGTAATTTCTTTGTTAAGATCAATGATGTTTTCCATTGAGAAATTTAGGTTGCAAATTTAAAAAAAAAAGATGTTGATTCCTATTTGTTTATTAAAACCATCGTCTTGTAAACAAACCAGATAATGTATCAGGATCTAGAGATATTTTAAATCTTATCTTACTCAAGTAATTATACTGGTTTAGCTCATTTCCTAAAGATGAATAAATAGGAAAATATAATTCAAAATAATCGGTAAAAAGATTTAATCTTATTCCTGATTCATATTGAAAATTTAAATCTTCATTAAGATTTTTAATCGCAGAAATACCTGTATAACCTTCAATCCATTGCCATACAGTTATTCCAGAATTTAAAGATATTATGTAATCATTGGCATATTCATAATTAATTTTAGATTTAAACCCACCCTCTGATCCTATGTACTGCTGACTATAAAATCCTGAATTTTCAGATCTTCCTAGTAAATTAGTGCTAAATAAATAATCTCTAGCTCTAAACGAAGAAAAACTAAAATAATCATCTTTAGTATTATTTTTAATAAATTTTCCTACAAACAATCTAACATTATACTGTCTATTTGTTTTATAATAATTTCTGTAATTAAATGTTATTGAACTTTTTATAAAATCTTTATTAATTTGAAAATCTGATTTAAAATTAAATGCTTTTTCAACACTTGAATTAGCTGATATATATTTAAAATTTAAAATATTATAGTTTGGATAATCAATAGAATTAGAATTATCTTCTCTAAAAACACTTATATATCTCATACTTAATATTTGTCTAGAATTTGATCTTAAATCTTTATCTCTAAAAGCTAATACAACTGAGGGAAAGAAGGTGTTGTATGAAAGATCGTCTTTATAGTGAAATGTTGAAGCACCAACAAAATAATTAACACTATATAAGTTGTTATTCTTATTTGAATTGTAGTTAGTATATTTTAAATTAATAGTTCCTAAAAGTTCATTTTGTTTTGTTGAATAACTCGGTTCAAATTTATAATTAAATGATCGTTTAATTGGGGTTGAATTTGAAAAAGAAAAACCTGGCATTAAGCCATCATAAAGATTATAATCAAAAGTAGGGATATAGAATAATTGATTATTTAAATCATTTTTAAAGTCTCTAAATAATACAAATTTTGTTTTTTTCTTAATTTTTTCAATAGAAGAATAATTATTAGAAAAATTATACTCTGAAAAATATTTATCAGGATTAATAATTATTTTATTTTTAGAATTAATATTTATAATGGTGTCATTTTTAAACTGATTAATCCACTTAGTTTCAGATTTATTATTAAGATTTTTTAAAGTAATTTTTAAGGGAAGACTTATGCCGGAGTTATTTTTTATCAAAAACTTATGATTGTTTTGAATAGATTCAATTTTTTTAACTGAAAAGTCGATAATATTATCATATTTCAGATAATTTATAAACCAAGCAATCTTTTCTCCGTTATTTTTGTAAAACACATCAATAAAAGTTTTGTCGCTAGAGATAAGTTTGTTATCAATTGAAAATTCATAAATACTTTTTAACACATTTTGGTCTCCAATAAAATCGTCTGCCATTTTTAAAGCAAGTCCAGATTTATAAGGATTTATCACTTTATGATTTATCATTGTTAATGAATCTATTGGTGAATCTATTGGCTGAGAAATGTTTCTACTTGTGATAATATTATCAAATATTCTATACTGATCGTTAAATTTAAATTTTGAGTACTCTCTGTTCTTAATAATGGATAATTTAGAAAATTTTCCGATTAAATTTAGTTCTGGATAATATTTCTCAATATAATCAATCAACAAAAAAACTTCGATTCCTTTTAGTTGCCAATAATTTTTTCTTTTATGAATAGGATATAAATTGTTTAAATAACTTGATATTACAAGTTTTAAAACTGAAAACTCTTGAATAAATGTATTATCAAATGGATTTAAAAGTTCTGGAATATTATTTAATCCATACACAGGATCCTTATCTTGATTAAACTTAGAAAGAACCATATTATTAATTGGGTAGATACCAAGTTTGCTTTCTACATAATTGAAAGTCTTATTTAAAATCAAATCAAAATTTAAAGAATCATTTGAATCCGGTTTAGATATTAATTTATTTCCAGTTTTGTTATCTACATAACTAATTACTTTATAAATTAAAGAGTCTGTTTTATTTTTTTTAATATTACCAATATCTGTAATTACTGTGTTATTTTTTAGTTTAAAACTTTCAAAGGATTTCTTATTAGTAATTATGATCGGATTATAAATTCTCTTTTCCTTTTCAGAAATTAAAGTTTTAAATGTATCACTAGTTATAACTGAATCTATTTTAAAATCAGAAATTAACTTGAATTTTAAAGGATAAGTTATTTTAAACTTATAAAATGAAGGGTCTAATGAATTATCATTTAAATCTAGGTTACTTTCAATTAGCCAATCATTATCTACAACTTTAGCTAAAGTTATGAACCATTCAGAAAGATTGATATTATTTTCTTTATCTATTCCATAACCTGTAAAATCACTTATAGGGATTTTTATATTGTATTTTATGTTTATTCTAATTTTTTGATTTGGCTTTAAGGCATTCGAAAGTTTTACTTTAACTAAATCAATATTTACTTTCAATCTTGTATGCTCAAGAATGATACTGTCAGACTTTATATGAATTATATTAGTAAAGCCTCTTTGATTTTTAGTAGACCTTTGAAAGTTAAGAGTAAAGTCTTCAGAAAGCCGTTTTCCAAGTGGAGTTTTAGGATTTGAGTAGGAGTGAGCCCAATCATTTAAAATAATATAATTTAAACTATTAGAAGTAGTATTAGTAAAATCTATAGTCTGATAAATCTCAACTAATCTATTATTAACATCAAAATTTGCTTCAATAAAATACTCGTTTTCTTGAGAAAATACATTACTTATTAAAAAAAGAAAAAGTAATGATAAACATTTTCTCATAAGAATAGTTAAAAAAATTAAAAGTTAGGCTTAAACCCTTTCTTATCGTAAAACTTAGTTAATATGTCTGTAACTTCTTTAGGAGAGTCAACAATAGATATAAGATTTAGATCTTTTTCTGAAACATAATTATGATCTGATAATAATTGTTCTTTGATCCAATCAATACAACCTTTCCAGAACGATTTTCCAACTAAAATTATAGGAAACTTTTCAGCTTTCTTAGTTTGTATCAATGTTAGAGCTTCAAATAGTTCATCTAAAGTTCCAAACCCACCTGGCATAACAACGAAAGCTTGGGCGTATTTCATAAACATTACTTTTCTAACAAAAAAGTAATCAAAGAGCAATGATTTATCATCATCAACGTAGGGGTTTGTGCTAGATTCAAAAGGGAGCTTAATACTTAACCCAACTGAAGATCCTAAAGCTTTTTTAGCGCCTTTATTAGCTGCTTCCATTATACCTGGACCACCACCACTAATTATTCCAAATCCAAGATCTACTATTTTTTCAGCAATATCAGTTGTTAATACATAATGTGGGTGATCAGGCATCGTTCTAGCAGAACCAAATATAGAAACACATGGACCTATTTTACTGAGTTTTTCAAATCCTTCAACAAATTCGCCCATTATTTTAAATACAGACCAAGAGTCATTTGTTTTTACCTCATTCCAACCTTTCAAATTTTTACTATGCATAAAACTAAGTTAGTTCTTTTTTTAAATAAACAGCTGTTGGACTACTTTCAACTTTTATTAAATCCTCAGGTTTTCCACTGAAAATAATTTGCCCACCGAGTTTTCCTCCATTGGGACCAATTTCAATAATATGATCAACTGTCTTAATAACATCCATATTATGTTCTATAATTATAACAGTATTTCCTTTGTTTACAAGTTTATTAATCATTTCAAGTAAAACCTTAATATCCTGAAAATGAAGTCCGGTAGTAGGCTCATCTAAAATATAAAAGGTATTTCCTGTATCTTTTTTTGAAAGTTCTGAAGCTAACTTAATTCTTTGAGCTTCACCACCTGATAATGTCGTAGATTGTTGGCCTAAAGTAACATAACCTAAACCTACTTCTTTTAAAGTTTTTAATTTTCTTAAAATTTTTGGAAAATTTTCAAAAAAATCACAACTTTCATTTATAGTCATACTTAATATATCAGCAATAGATTTACCCTTATATCTAATTTCTAATGTTTCTCTATTAAATCTCTTTCCCTGGCAATCATCGCAGTTAATATAAACATCTGGGAGAAAATTCATTTCTATTTTTCTTAGTCCTCCACCTTGACATGTTTCACATCTTCCACCAACAACATTAAAGCTAAATCTTCCCGGCTTATAACCTCTTATAAGTGATTCTTGTGTCATACAAAACAAAGATCTAATATCACTGTAAACTCCAGTGTATGTTGCTGGATTACTTCTTGGTGTTCTTCCGATTGGAGATTGATTGATTTCTATAACCTTATCAATATGTTTTAATCCACTAATATTTTTATAAGGAAGAGGTTCTTTAACTCCGTTAAAAAAATGATTATTTAATATTGGATATAATGTTTCATTAATTAAAGTAGATTTTCCACTACCTGAAACACCAGTGACACCAATAATCAAACCAAGTGGGAAATCAACATCTATGTTTTTTAAATTATTTCCTGTGCATCCTTCAATCCTTAATTTATTTTTAGACATTCTTCTTAATTCTGGAACAGGAATAGTTTTAATATTTTTTAAAAATTGCGATGTAATTGTATTGGTTTTTAAAATTTCTTTATAAGTTCCATTAAAAATAATTTCTCCACCATTTTTTCCTGCATATGGGCCAACATCAATTATACAATCTGCTTTTTCCATAATTTCTTTATCATGTTCTACAACAATTATAGTATTACCCAAGTCTCTTAACTTTTTAAGAGATTCTATTAACTTTGAGTTGTCTCTTTGATGAAGTCCAATACTTGGTTCGTCCAATATATATAATACTCCAACCAATTGAGATCCAATTTGGGTAGCTAATCTAATTCTTTGAGATTCTCCACCTGAAAGAGATTTAGTAGGTCTGTTTAAAGAAAGATAATCTAGCCCTACGTTTAATAAAAAATCTAATCTTTTATTAATTTCTTTTATTATTTCTGATCCAATTATTTTATTTCTTTCACTAAGTTTTGGCTCTACAGAAGTAAACCAGTTTTTTAAATCGACTATATCTAAGCTACTTAAATCATCAATGTTTTTATTGTCAATAAAAAAATAACTTGACTCTTTGTTTAGCCTCGAACCATTACAAGTTTCACATTTAACATTATCCATAAATCCATTCGCCCATCTTTTGATTCTAGCGCTGTAAATTTCATTTGCTTGGTTTTCAATAAAAGGTATAACTCCTTCAAAATCTATTTCATATTTCCTGGTTAAACCCAATGATTTTGATTCGACAGAAAAGGATTCGTTTCCTCCAAACAAAATAATTTCTATTGCTTTTTTAGGAATCTTGCTAATAGGATCTTTAATACTAAAATTATATCGTTCAGAAATTGTTTCTATTTGTTTAAAAATCCAGCTACTCTTATAATTACCTAAAGGCACAAGTCCACCACTATAGATTGAAATACTTTTATCTGGTATAACTAAATCAATATTTACTTTATTTAATTTTCCCAAACCATTACATTTTTTGCACATTCCTTTGGGAGAATTAAACGAAAATGTATTAGGTTCAGGTTTTTCATAAGATATTCCAGTTGAAGGACAAATTAAACTTCTACTGTAATACGTATTAGAATTGTCTTCTTCGTTAACAATTAACAATGAATTGTTTCCATGATACATCGCAGTAATTAAACTATCTTTTAATCTCTTTTTAGATGTTTCGTTATTTTTTAATATTATTCTATCTATAACAATTTCTATATCATGTATCTTATACCTGTCTAATTTCAAGTTTGGTTTTAATTCCGTAATAACACCATCTATTCTAGCTTTTAAAAAACCCTGTTTTTGAATAGAAGAAAAAAGTTCCCTGTAATGGCCCTTTCTTGCCTTTACAACAGGGGATAGAATAGTAATTTTTTTTTCTTTAAAATTATTAAAAACTAAGTCAATAATTTCGTCATCAGTGTAACTGATCATTTTTTCGTTTGAATTATAACTGAACGCTTCACCCACTCGGGAATAAAACAATCTTAAATAATCATATATCTCGGTTATAGTTCCAACAGTTGATCTTGGATTTTTTGATGTTGTTTTTTGCTCAATTGCTATTACTGGAGATAGTCCATCAATCTTATCAACATCAGGCCTCTCTAATCCTCCAATAAACTGCCTTGCATAGGCTGAAAAAGTTTCAATATATCTTCTTTGTCCCTCAGCATAAATAGTGTCAAATGCCAAAGATGATTTTCCACTTCCAGAAATACCTGTAATAACAACAAATTTGTTTCTAGGAATATTTACATCAATATTCTTTAAGTTATGTACTCTTGCGCCTTGTACTAAAATGTTATTACTCATTTAAAAAATCAAGGTTGCAAATTACGATAATATCTGTAATTTTTAGAAGAAGTTTTGTTTAATATCCAATACTTTTATCATCACCTCTTTTATCTTCTCCACCATAAAATATTTTGTTTTCGTCAATGTATATTGCATCCACTCGACCAATAGTGGAATAATTGGAATTCATTATATATCCTTTTTTAACTAAATTATCTCTAACTTTTTCTGAAAATATATTTTTTTCATAAAATATTATGTCTGGAAGCCATGTGTGATGGAATCTGGAAGCATCAACAGATTGTTGCATATTAAAGTCAAATTCATAAAAATTAATTAATGTTTGTAACACTGAAGTTATAATTGTTGGACCTCCAGGACTTCCCAATACCATTGAAAGATTTCCGTTTAATTCTACAATTGATGGTGTCATAGAGCTCAACATACGTTTTTCGGGTTCAATTGAATTAGTTTTTCCACCAATTAACCCATACATGTTGGGAGAACCTGGTTTAATAGAAAAATCATCCATTTCATTATTTAAAAAAAATCCAAGTTCTGGCGCTATGAGTTTTGATCCATAATTACCGTTTAAAGTTGTAGTAACTGAAACTGCATTTCCAAATTTATCTACAATTGAATAATGAGTAGTTTCATTACTTTCATTAATTAATAATTCACCAGGACTAATATTTTCAGAGGGCAGAGCTTTGTCGAAACTAAAAAAATTAAATCTTGACTTTAAATAGTCTTTATCTAACAATTCATTTATTGGAATATAATTAAAATCAGGATCCCCTAAATATTTACTCCTATCAGAAAAAGACAGTTTTTCTGCTTCAACTAATAATTGAATATATTTTTCACTGTTATGTCCTAATTCATTTAAATCATAATTTTCAATCATTTGTAAAATCTGACCTAAAACAATACCACCACTTGATGGAGGTCCCATTGTAATAATATTTAGATTTTTATATTTTAATTCCAGTGATTCTCTCCAGACAGGCTTATATAATGCAAAGTCTTCTTTAGTGATAATCCCACCCTTTTCAATTATGTATGAAGACAATGTGTTGGCAATTTCTCCTTTGTAAAATTCATCAGCACCATTATTTGAAATTGCAGTAAGGGTTTTAGCTAAAGATTTATTTATAAATAAATCATCTTTTTTAAAAGTCTTGTTAAACAAATCTATAGAATCATTTAATTTCAGTATCAAATCTTTATAATTATTGATAGTATTTACTTGATTTGAAGTTAGTTTATAACCATTATTAGCTAAATCAATTGCTGGTTGGAATAATTCTTTAATTGGAATAGATCCAAATTTATCATGGATCTCAAATAGTCCTGCTATAGTTCCTGGAACTCCAATAGCAAGAGCTCCGTTCTGACTTAATCCTTTGATCACTTGATTGTTGTCATCTAAATACATATCTACTTTAGAATTAATTGGTGCTTTCTCTCTATAATCAAGAGTTCCATTTTTGCCATCTGACAATCTGTAAACCATAAAGCCTCCACCACCCAAATTACCAGCGTTTGGATAAACAACGGCAAGGGCTAAATCTGTAGCTATCATAGCGTCAAATGCATTTCCTCCTCTTTTAAGTATATCGATACCTGCTTTTGAAGCTTCATGTTTCGCTGAAACAACCATCCCGCTTCTATAATTATTATCACAAGAAATCAATTGAACAATAAGCAATAAATAGAAAAGAGAATTTTTCAACATAATTGTAAATGTTTTATATAAAACTAATATAAAATATTAATCTAGTTGTATCTTTGAAGCATGACATTAATTAAATCAATTTCAGGAATTAGAGGAACAATTGGGGGTAAATTTGGAGATAATCTTACTCCAATTGAGGCGGTAAATTTTGGTTGTGCATACGGACAATGGATTTTAAACAGAAATCCTAATAAAAAACCAACTGTGGTTATTGGTAGAGATGCAAGAATTTCCGGTCAAATGATTCAAAATTTTGTTCAAAATTCTTTAATATCACTTGGAATTAATGTAATCGATTTAGACTTGTCAACAACTCCAACAGTTGAATTAATGGTAAAAGAATATAATGCTGATGGAGGAATAATTATAACTGCAAGTCATAATCCAACTGAGTGGAATGCGTTAAAATTATTAGATGAAAACGGAGAGTTTTTAAATTCGGTTGAAGGAAAAAAAATTATTGATATTTCTGAATCAAAAAAATTTATTTTTTCAAATGTTCATGAGTTAGGTAAGATTTATAAGTCTAATGATTCAATGAAAAAACACATAGAATGTGTTCTAAATTTGAATTTAGTTGATGTAGAAAAAATTAAATCAAAAAAAATTAAAGTAGTAGTAGATGCTGTAAATTCTACTGGAGGATTAATTGTTCCTGATTTTTTAGAAGAATTAAACATTGAAGTTATCAAACTTTATTGTGAGCCAAATGGAGATTTTCCACATAATCCTGAACCATTAAAAAAAAATCTAACAGAACTGTCAAAAAAGGTTATTGAATGTAATGCTGATCTAGGTATTGCTGTAGATCCTGATGTAGACAGGTTAGTTTTTGTATGTGAAGATGGTGAATTATTTGGAGAAGAAAATACTCTTGTTGCTTGTGCTGACTACGTACTTTCTAAAACACCGGGTTCAACTGTGTCTAATTTGTCTTCATCACGAGCTCTAAATGATATTACCAAAAAACATAATCAAGTTCATTACTACAGTGCAGTTGGTGAAGTTAACGTTGTGGATAAAATGAAGAAATGTAAAGCAGTAATAGGAGGAGAGGGAAATGGGGGAGTAATATATCCTAAAAGTCATTATGGTAGGGACTCTATTGTTGGAATAGGTTTATTTCTATCATTGTATGTTGAGCGCGGATTAATTGCTAGTAAGTTGCTTGAAACATATCCTAAATACTTTATGGTTAAAGAAAAAATAAATCTTTCTCCATCATTAGATGTTGATAATATTTTAGGACAAATTGCTGAAAAATATAAGAACGAAAATATTGATTTAGTAGATGGAGTAAGAATTGATTTTAAAGACAGCTGGGTACAATTAAGAAAATCTAATACAGAACCTATAATTAGAATTTATAGTGAAGCTAAGAGTAACGATAAAGCTTCAGAGTTAATTAAAGAAATTGAAATTTTAATTAAGAATATAATTAGTTAATCTTTTGGCGCTTTATCCTTGTGTTTAAACCTGTTGTGTGTCCAATAATAGTATTCCGGAATTTCTCTTATTTGCTTCTCAAGCATATTTAAGTATATATCTGTAATCTGATAGTCTTCATACTCATTTGGAAATTCAGAAATTAATTCAACAACTACCTTATAATACCCTCTTTTTACTTTTACTACTTTCCCAAAAACAACAGGAATGTCATGCTGTTTAGCAATTCTTTCTGACCCAGTAAAAACTGGAACTTTAATTCCTAAAAACTCCTTCCAATAGGTTACTGACCTAATTTGAGCTGATTGATCAGCTGCCATTCCATATAAAAATAACTTGTTTTCTTTAAGTTGTTTTTTAATGTATGATCCCGCTTCATATCTTGAAATCAATTTTGAACCGTGTCTTAATCTAAATTTTTTTATCAATACTTCTAGACTTTTATTTGATAGAGGAGTATAAACTGCAAAAGGAAGCTGAGGGACATGATAATTAATAGACAAAAACCATTCAAAACCACCGTAATGAGATGTCATAAACATCACACTTTTATTCTTTTTCTCTAAATCATAAAAAATCTCAGGATTCTCGATATAAAATCTTTTTTTCATCTCCTTAGGAGATATTGAATAAAATTTTAACATTTCAAAAAATACATCAGTAAAATGTTTATAAAATTCTTTTTCAATTCTAATTAAATCATTATTTGATTTTGCAACTTTTGATAATTCAAGATTTTTTCTTACTATTTTTCTTCGAAAACCAATAATATAATAAGACAGATAAAAAATTAAATCTGAAATAAAATACAATACTTTGAAGGGCAGAATTGATATAAATAAAAGTAAAGGGTAAATAAAAAATCTTGTTATTAAATTCATTATTGCAAATCTATTATATTATTATCATAATTAATTGATTATAATTAAATTCATATAAGAATGTTTTTATATATTTAAAATAAAAACAATTATGAAAAAATTTACAACTTTATTATTAATATTCTTTGCATTAAGCATTTATTCTCAAGAAAGAACCCATTGGCAAGCATATTCATTCTCAATAGATAGCTCAGATGAAGAAACGGTAGTTTCTTTACTTGATAAGCAATTCTCTTCAAACAAAACTGAAGGAGTTACATCATATCTGTACAGTGTTATGTTTTCAGATTCAGAATTTGATGCGACTCACCAAGTTATTTTTACTGGAAATGCTGATGCATTAAATAAGATGTGGTCTTCAGGCCCTAATTTAGAAACTCAATTATTTTTTAGTAAAATGAATAATTATTTTAAAGAGGGTGGAAGTTCTGGAAATGGAACTACTGTTTTAAATTTTAATTCAGAAACCGTATTTCCATTTCAAGTGGTTTCAATTATTAATTCAAAATCTTGGTCAAGTCGTGATATTATGAGAAGTACTATGAAAAGCTTAAACGAAAAATATCCAAGAAAAGATAGAGGAACAATTCACGGAAACATTAGAAGTGGTGTTCATCCAGAGGGAACTCATTACTTTGTTGCTGGATATAAGTCATATGGTGATTTATTAGAATCAGATAGAGATTTTAGAATCAGTAATCCTAATTACATGAAAGACAGACTTAAAATGAATAAGGATGTTGATTGGAATACTTTCAAAACTGTAAGAAAATTCACAAGAGTTCTTGTAAAAAAGTGGTAATAATTAAATTATTATAAAAAATTAACCCAGAATATATTCTGGGTTTTTTTTATATACTTTTGAAAAATGCTTTTTATCATTATTATAATTACTTGTATATTTTCAATAAAAGGGTTCAAAAATTTAACTTTTTTTAATAAATATAAATTTCAAATCCAGTCAATCAACAAAGGAGAAAAATATCGAATGTGGTCTTCTGCATTTTTACATGCTGATTACAGTCACTTATTTTTTAACTTATTTACTTTATGGGTTTTTTCTGGGGCTATACTTATGAAACTTGGAGGACTCTATTATTTAATTATTTACTTATTGAGTCTTTATTTTGGTAATTTATTTACATTAAAACAACATAAAAATCAAATTTTATATTCTGCTGTAGGAGCAAGTGGGGCTGTAACTGGAATTGTTTATTCATCTATATTATTATTTCCAGAAATGAAACTAGCTTTAATATTCTTTCCAATACCGTTACCATCCTATGTTTTTGGATTATGCTACATTTTATATTCAATATACGGAATGAAAAAAAACACTGGAAACATTGGACATTCAGCACACTTAGGAGGAGCTATAGCCGGAATGATTATTACGATACTCATTCAGCCATCTATTTTAGCAAATCAAACTTGGTTAGTGTTTTTATTACTAACTCCATTTATTATACTTTATTACGATAAAAAAAACAGTTTATTTTAATTGCTTGGCAATCATTGCAGCTAGATCATTTCCCTTAACATCAATCCCAATTATATTTTTGGATTCGTCTAACACAAAAGTTGTGGGCATTTGAATAACCTTATACAGTTTAGCTATTGGCTCTCCCCAAAATTTTAAATTTGAAATATGAACCCAATCCTTAATATTATCATTTTCTATTGCATTAACCCATGATTCCATGTCTCTGTCAAGTGAAATTCCAACAATTTGAAACTCACTGTCAGAATACTTAGATTTTAAATCAACCAAGCTAGGATTTTCAACTCTACAAGGGGCACACCAAGAAGCCCAAAAATCTAATAATATCACTTTAGACTTAACATCACTTAGAGATACAGGTTCAGCAAACAAACCTGGCCCTGTAAAATCAGGAGCTAAACTTCCAACAGAGGGAGTATCATTATTTTTTTTCATCTCTTCTATTTTATTTTTAATTTCTGTAGAAGATTTTGTGCTTTTAATTATGTCTGTAAATCGGGAAAAATATGATTCAATAATATCAAGATCAATCTCTTTATTCATAAGCATTCTCTGAAGGATAAGAGATGATAAATAAGAATCATTATTTTCTACAATAAAACTTTCCTCATATTTTCTTAACTTATCTTTCAATGACTCAAATTGACTGTTCAGATCACTCATAAGAAGAGTATCACTCGCAAAATTAGCATTTCTCATTTCAGATTGAACCTTGTTTAATTCAATATAAAAATCTTTAGTTTTTAGTTTGTATGTACTAAAGTCATCATTTGATTTAGTTCCCAACACTCTGGAAGTTCTTAAACTGTCTTTATACACTTTAACATTTATAGTTCCAGGTTCAATAACTACAGGAAGGTTTTCTCTTTGCTTGTCAAAAACCACGTAGTGCATTTCTGGGACAGATATTGAATCTGTGAATGAAAACTTACCTTCAAAAACTTTAGTTGAATCTACAACAACCGGCAAATTACTTTCACCAAGTTTTACCAAAAAAACATTTAAATCTTCATCATGATTTGTTTCAGCATTTATAGTAAAGGTATTATTTGAACAACCGTATGAGATAAATAGAATTAATAATAAATAAATATATTTTTTCATTGGAGTTTGAATAAAATTTAACTTTGACAAATATAATATTTAAATATTGATAGCTATCAATGAAAGTTATAAGTGAAATTGTTAATGAAATTAAGTTAATTACGGGTGATAAACATGTAATAACTAGCAAATGGGGAAAAGAACCGTTTAGCAAGGGTTGGAGATATGGAGAGGGTGAAACATTAGCTGTTGTTAAACCAGGTACACTATTAGATATTTGGAAAATTTTACAGAAATGTATTGAATATGACGTTATTGTAATAATGCAAGCTGCTAATACTGGTTTAACTGGAGGTTCAACTCCTTTTGGAAAGGGTTACGATAGATCAATTATAATTATAAATACATTAAGAATAAAATCTATTCATGTTATTGAAAATGGCAAACAAATTATTGCTCTTCCTGGAAGTAGTTTATATGATTTAGAAAATAAACTTAAACCATTTAAAAAAGAACCACATTCTGTTATTGGTTCAACTTCAATTGGAGCTTCTATTGTAGGAGGGGTTTGCAATAATTCAGGTGGATCTTTAGTTCACAGAGGACCAGCCTATACTGAATTAGCATTATATGCAAAAGTTAATAAGGATGGTAAGCTAGAATTAATTAACGAGTTAGATATAAATCTAGGTTCTAGTCCTGAGGAGATTTTATTTAATTTAGAAAACAAAAATTACAGTGATTCAGATATTTTAAAATCTAAAAAGTTAGGTTCAGATGATAAATACTCTGAAATAGTTAGAGGAGTTGACCAAAGCACTCCAGCTCGTTTTAATGCAGATAAAAGATTATTACATTCTGCTTCTGGAAGTGCTGGAAAAATTGCTGTATTTGCGTTACGTTTAGATACATATGAAGCTCCGAAAAAAAGTAAAGTATTTTATGTCGGTTCTAACAATCAAGATGATTTTTGGAAAATAAGAAAAGATATTCTTGCCAATTTTAATGAACTTCCCAGACTTGGAGATTACATGCACAGGGATTGTTACGATGCTGCAAAAAAATACAGTAAGGACACATTTGTAGTAATTGAAAGACTTGGAACAAACTTTTTACCATCACTTTTTGAATTTAAAAGAATTGTGGACATCATAGCAGAGAAAGTTAAATTTCTCCCTGAAAAATTTTCTGATAAACTAATGCAGTTTTTAAGTAATTTTTGGCCTAATCATCTGCCTAAAAAAATGGAACTTTTTAGAAATCAATTTGAACATCATTGGATAATTGAAATGACCGACAAAGGTATTGATGAAGCTGAGGCTTATTTTAAAGATTTTTTCAAGAACAAAGAAGGTGATTTTTTTATATGTAATTCTAATGAAGGAAAAAAAGCAATGCTTCACAGATATGTTTCAGCTAGTGCAATTGGTAGATATCAAGCATTAAATAAAAAAAATATTGGAGAAATGATGTCTTTAGATATAGCATTTCCAAGAAATGAAAAAAACTGGTTAGAAACTCTACCAAAAAAAATTAATGATAAACTTGAATTAAAATTTTATTACGGTCATTTGTTTTGTCATGTATTTCATCATAATTATATTCTAAAAAAAGGGGTCGATGCTAATAAATTAAAAGAAGAATTGTTAAAAATTTATGACAGAAGAGGAGCACAATATCCTGCCGAACATAATGTAGGTCACGAATACAAAGCAATGCCTGTTCTTATTGAGTTTTATAAAAATTTAGATCCAACTAATTTTTTCAACCCTGGAATTGGGCAAACTAGTAAACTTAAAAATTGGAAATAACCTTTTATTAGCTAGTCTTTTTTATGAAATATTTTAAACCTATTTTTGTTTAAAATTTAATAATGGCTGGAAATTCATTTGGTAACATATTCAAACTAACAACATTTGGAGAATCTCATGGGCCAGCACTTGGTGGTGTTATTGATGGATGCCCACCTGGAATAAAACTTGATTTAGATTTTATTGAAAGTGAAATGCAAAGAAGAAAGCCAGGGCAATCTTCAATTGTTACTCAAAGAAAAGAAGAAGATTCTGTTCAATTTTACAGTGGAATATTTGAAGGAAAAACAACCGGAACGCCAATTGGTTTTTTAATTCATAATAAAGATCAGAAATCTAAAGATTATTCTCATATAAAAGACACGTATAGACCATCACATGCAGATTTTGTATATGATAAAAAATATGGTCACAGAGACTACAGAGGAGGAGGAAGAAGTTCGGCAAGAGAAACAGCCAGTAGAGTAGTAGCTGGAGCAATTGCTAAACAAATACTTGAAGGAATCGAAATAACTGCTCACGTATCCTCTGTTGGAGAAATTAAGGTTGATACTCACTATTCAAAATTAGATTTTTCTACCATTGAAAATAATCCTGTTAGATGTGCAGATCCAAAAACTGCTGTTGAAATGGAAAGTTTCATAAAACAAATTAGAAAGGAAGGTGATACAGTTGGAGGTGAGGTTAGTTGTGTCATTGAAAACTGTCCAATTGGTTTGGGTGAACCTGTATTTGATAAACTTCACGCTGAACTTGGTAAAGCCATGTTATCAATAAATGCAGTTAAAGGTTTTGAATACGGAAGTGGTTTTGATGGCTCAAAATTAAAAGGAAGTCAACATAATGATTCATTTAATTCTGACGGTAAAACAGAAACTAATAATTCTGGCGGAATTCAAGGCGGAATTAGTAATGGAATGGATATCTACTTCAATGTAGCATTTAAGCCTGTTGCAACTATTATGAAATCTCAAAAAACAATAGATTCCAATAATAATGAAGTAGAAATGAAAGGTAAAGGAAGGCACGACCCTTGTGTTGTTCCTAGAGCTGTGCCTATTGTGGAAGCTATGGCAGCTTTAGTATTAGTTGATTATTTACTTATTAACAAATTGTATAAATAGTTCAAAACG
>CAJQMK010000019.1 GCA_905479415.1 uncultured Flavobacteriaceae bacterium
ATCATATTGTTGAAAATGATACGGTGATTTCTTATTCTAATTTAAGAGTAGGAGGTGATAAAATTCCAGCCAACTATCTTGACAGAGTAGGGGAGTCTCTTTTTGAAGGATATATATCACTTCAATCAGAGGGACATCCTGTTGAATTTAAAAATATAAAAATCAAAAACTTGGATTAGAACTACATTCTTTTTTGAATGTTTTCATATATTTGAAGACACTATAAACTAATTTATTATGAAAAATTTATTATTACTATCATTTGTCTCTTTATTAATGTTCTCTTGTGAAACAACAAATAAAGAGGTTAAAAAGGGTCCAGCTCCTGGTTATTTATTAACAGCTGATGGAACTAAAATTGATGCGAGGGATGCTGATCCCGCAAATTTAGCAATATGGGAAAAATATATGGACGCCCATAATAACAAAGATTTTGAAACAATAGCTAGTATGAATCATGATTCAATTGTATTAAACCTTTGGGATGGAAGAAATTTAATGGGTAATGATACTCATATAGAAATTTTAAAAGGATACATTGAAGAATTTAATCCTACTTGGAACACTTTCTTCTCATATACAATGCATGTGGATGGTCAAGTTGGTGACTGGGTAATTACAGGACATGAAATCAAACAAACTGAAAATGGTGAAGAGAAATCTCTTTCCGATGTTTTAGATGTTTTTATAGTAGATCAAAAAATAAGAAGGATTATTGTTTATCGTAAGGATAACTAATAAAACTTTTATATTAAAAAAAAGGGGATTAAATAATCCCCTTTTTTTGTGACCTCGGCAGGATTCAAACCTGCAACCTCTTGAGCCGTAATCAAGTGCACTATTCAGTTATGCTACGAGGCCTTTTTTATTAGAAATGCGAATTTAGCATTATTTTTGTAATTAAATTCTTAAATTATTTTAAATAGATGAAAAAAAACAAGCCTGATAATATTGTTTTTGATAAAGAATCAAATAAGTATAATGCTTCAATTTTACCATATGCATCAAGTATTGGCGCACCATCAATAAAAATTGAAGATAATAAGAGTTGGAAAGAGCGAGGCGTTGCTAAAGTCAATAAAAAAATTAGTTTAAAATTTCAAGAACTAAAATCAGACTATGAAAAATTAATAGATGATTTCAAATGGAACGAAATAATTTATAATTCTAAATTCTCTTTTGAACCTGTTATAGGAGATGTATATTATTTATACATTGATAAATCAAATGAATATTTTTTGTCTTTAATTAACCCTGAGTCATGGAAAAAAGAATGTGTGGGTAAATTTTCTTTAAACAGTGAAGGGAAATGGATTAAATCTATTTGAAAGTTTCTTTTAGTGTTTCATCTAATCCGTAATTAGCTTCCCAGTTCCAATCTCTTTTAGCAACTGAATCATCTATTTCTTTTGGCCATGTTTCAGCTATTTTATTTCTAAAATCAGGTTTATAATTAATTTTTCCATTACATCCAATTTCTTTTAACTTTTCAAAGAGTTCTAAAGGACTTATGCTAAAGCCAGTTATATTATAAGAATCTTTGACACTGAGTTTAATTTTATCAGTCGACATATATTTTATTGTACCCAAAATGGCATCATTTATATAAAGCATTGGAAGTCTAGAACTCTTATTTAAAAAACATGTATAGTTTTCTCCTTTTTTTAATGATTCAATCATTTCCATAACATAATCAGTTGTACCACCTCCGGGTTTTGATTCGAACGAAATAATACCAGGATACCTTAAAGACCTAATGTCTAAATCAAATTTATTATTGTAATAACTAATTAATTTTTCACCTGAAAGTTTAGAAATTCCGTAAATAGTTGAGGGATTCAAAATAGGATCTTGATTAACATTTTCAAGATTAGATTTTGTTCCAAAAACCGCAATTGAACTGGGCCAAAAGATTTTATTTATTTTATTTGTAATAGAAATTTCAATAATATTTTGAAAACTTTCCATGTTTAATTTCCAAGAATTAAATGGGTTTTCTTCACCTTTAGCCGATAGTACGGCTACTAAATGATATATAGTATTAATTTTATGTTTTTTCACAAGATTATCTAATCTATTAATATCCATTGCATTAGCAACTTCAAAATCGCAATTTAATTTGTTTTCAGGAGATCTAATATCTGAAGCTAAAACATATATATTATTTTTAACAAAGTATTTTATAAATTCCTGACCTAATTGACCTAATGCCCCAGTAATTAATATTCTTTCCATTACTAAATAAAAATTATACTTTTATTAATTAATAAATATATATGTACGAATCTATACAAAAAAGACTTATAAAGGAATTAGATGAGGTTAAAATTTCTGGGAGATATAAACACGAAAGAATTATTAACTCTAGTCAGGGTTCAACAATTAATGTAGAGAACAGTAAAGTTTTAAATTTTTGTGCTAATAATTATTTAGGTTTAGCTTCAAACAATAAAGTTATAAAACGAGCAAAAGATACTTTAGAAAGTCATGGTTTTGGAATGGCTTCAGTAAGATTTATATGTGGAACTCAAGATATACACAAACAGCTTGAGTTGAAAATTTCAGAATTTTTAAAAAAAGAAGATACAATATTGTATGCAGCAGCTTTTGATGCTAATGGCGGATTGTTTGAACCATTATTTAATGATCAAGATGCGATAATTAGTGATGCTTTAAATCACGCTTCAATTATTGATGGAATTAGATTATGTAAGGCAAAAAGATTTCGTTATCAGCACAACGATATGAAAGATTTAGAACTTCAACTTAAAAATGCAAAAGATTGTAGAAATAAAATCATAGTGACGGACGGAGTTTTTTCAATGGATGGTACAATTGCCCAACTTGACAAAATATGTGAATTAGCAAATAAACATGATGCTTTAGTTATGTCTGACGAGTGTCATTCTACTGGTTTTGTTGGACCAACTGGAAGAGGAGTTCCTGAAGAGTTAAATGTAATTGATCAAGTTGATATAATTACCGGAACTCTTGGAAAAGCTCTTGGCGGAGCTTCAGGCGGATTTACAAGTGGTCCTAAAGAATTAATAGACTTATTAAGACAAAAATCACGTCCTTATTTATTTTCAAATACTTTAGCACCTTCAATAGTGGGAGCTTCTTTAGGAGTTTTAGATGTTTTAGAAAATGACACTTCTCATTTAAAAAAGCTAAAAGAAAATACAAAGTATTTTAGAAAAAAAATTTCAAAATTTGGTTTTGAGATTAAGCCTGGAAATCATCCAATCGTTCCTGTTATGCTTTATGATGATCATCTTGCTCAAGAAATGTCCTCTGAACTATTAAAATTAAATATATATGTAATTGGCTTTTTTTTTCCAGTAGTCCCTAAAGGTCAGGCTAGAATCAGAGTGCAAATTTCAGCTTCTCATTCAATTCAAGATATCGATAAAGCACTGAATGCTTTTTATGAAGTCGGAAAGAAATTGAAAGTAATATAGATTTCAGTTTTAATCCAAACTATTTTTTGTTATGTAGTATCTCCAGCCTAATAATAAAAATTGAAATTTTGTTGCTTTAATTGGGTCCACTCTGTTTTTAGTTAAACTTGGTAGTAAAACTTTATTAATCTTTGCTAAGATTTTAAATATATTTTTCATTTAATTATATATAATTCATGTGCTATCTTTACAAAAAATAAATATATGGATTTAAATACTATTTCCTTGTTAATTTTTGGCTTAACCGTCTTAATTATTGGAGGAAATTTATTATTAAAAGCCGCAGTTTCAATATCACTTAGATTTGGTATTCCTAAATTATTGATAGGGATGACAGTAGTTTCATTAGCAACTTCTGCTCCAGAGCTAATTGTTAGTATTAAATCAGCCTTAAAAGGATCACCTGACTTGGCTATTTCTAATGTTTTAGGCTCAAATATTGCAAATCTTGGATTGGTTTTAGGAATTACAATACTATTTTCCCCTATTAGTATATCTAAAAGTGTTTATAGGAAAGAGTGGCCAATTATGATGTTTTCTGCCATTTATTTTTTAATCGTAATAGTTGATGGTACTATTAGTAAAATAGAAGGAGGTATTTTAGTTTGTTTTTTAGTTATGACTATTTCAGCTTTAATAAAGCTTCGTGATAAATCTGAAGTTGAGTTAGAAAATAGTAATGAAGATTCACTTTTTAAATCTCTTTTCATATTATTTTTTGGAGGTTTATTTCTTTACTATGGCTCAGAGTGGTTTATTGATGGAGCAATAATGTTAGCTAATTCTTTTGGAATTAGTGAAAGAATTATTGGAATAACTGTTGTTTCTGTTGGAACAAGTATTCCTGAATTAGTTACCTCACTCGTAGCAGTTTTTAATAAAGAAAAAAGTATCTCTTTAGGTAATTTATTAGGCTCAAACATATTTAATGTTTTTGCTGTTTTAGGGATAACATCACTAGTTACACCTTTGACTGTATTAGATCAAAGTATCATAAATTATGATATATATGTAATGCTGTTTTTTGCAGCAATAATACTTCCATTAATATTTTTTCCGAAAAAACTTGTGTTGGGTAGAAAAGAGGGAATAATAATTCTTTTGTTTTATACTTTATACGTATATCAATTATTGATAAACTAACTTATATTCAAAAAAAAACCCTCTAATTAGAGGGTTTTTTTACATTTTATATAAAAATATTAAACCTTAGCTGATTTAACAGTTTTTACAATTCTTCCAGCAATTTTGTAAGGATCCCCGTTTGATGCAGGTCTTCTATCTTCTAACCATCCTTTCCAGCCTTTTTCAACAGTAATAATTGGAATTCTTATTGATGCTCCTCTATCAGAAATACCATAACTAAAATCATTTATAGATGCTGTTTCGTGAAGACCAGTTAGCCTTTGATCATTAAATTCTCCATATACACTAATATGTTCTTTAACAACAGGTCTAAATGCTTCACAAACTGCTTCATATGTCTTTTGAGAACCACAAGTTCTTAATAATGTATTTGAAAAGTTAGCGTGCATACCACTTCCGTTCCAATCTCCTTTTATTGGTTTTGGATGATATTCAATATAATATCCGTATTTTTCAGTTATTCTATCTAATAAATATCTAGCAACCCAAATTTCATCTCCTGCTTTTTTAGCACCTTTTGCGAATAATTGAAATTCCCATTGACCGCTAGCAACTTCTTGATTGATTCCTTCAAAATTTAATCCTGCTTCAATACATTGATCTGCATGTTCTTCTACTAAATCACGACCGTGTGTATTTTTACCTCCTACAGAACAGTAATACATTCCTTGTGGACCTGGGTAACCACCAACAGGGAAACCTAATGGCAATAAAGTATCACAATCCATGATAAAATATTCTTGTTCAAATCCAAACCAAAAGTCATTATCATCATCATCAATTGTTGCTCTAGCATTAGATTCATGGGCTGATCCATCAGCATTTAACACCTCAGTCATAACTAAGAATCCATTAACTCTGTCAGGGTCTGGATATATTGCAACTGGTTTAAGTAAACAGTCTGATGAGCCACCTTCAGCTTGTTTTGTAGATGAACCGTCAAATGACCAGATAGGACAGTCTTCAAGTTTTCCACTAAAATCTTCTAGGACTTTAGTTTTACTTCTCATGTTTTGGGTTGGTTTATAACCGTCCAACCAGATGTATTCTAATTTAGATTTACTCATTTTTTAAAAAGATTTAATAAATTATTTAACAATAAAAATAAAATATATTATTGATTTTAAGCGATTTAACTTTTTAAAAGATATAAACAGAATCAATTTTTATCAATACTGTATTTTTTTATAATATTTTTTTTCTTTTTAATAATTTTTAGGTAATAAATTGAGGTTTTGATATTTTTTTATAAAATTATTTAGTTCAAATAAAATTTTAAATCCTTACCATTACTTGTATCTTTGTTTTAGATGAGTGAAAAAAAAATAGATCGTTATAGTTTAAGGGGTGTTTCGGCTGATAAAGTAGATGTTCATAACGCAATTAAAAATGTTGATAAAGGTTTATTTCCAAAAGCATTTTGCAAAATAGTTCCTGACTATCTTTCAGGTGACTCAAATTACTGTTTAGTGATGCACGCTGATGGAGCTGGAACTAAATCTTCATTAGCTTATATGTATTGGAAAGAGACAGGAGATTTATCTGTTTGGAAGGGAATTGCTCAAGATGCACTAATAATGAATATTGATGATTTATTGTGTGTTGGCGCTGTTGACAATATTTTACTTTCATCAACAATTGGTAGAAATAAGAATTTGATTCCTGGTGAGGTAATTCAAGCAATTATTGAAGGTACAGAGGAGTTAATTCTTGAAATGTCTAATTATGGTGTAAATATAAAGTCAACAGGTGGTGAAACTGCGGATGTCGGAGATTTAGTTAGAACTATAATTGTTGATTCAACAGTTGTAGCTAGAATGAAGAAATCAGATGTTATTGATAATTCTAAAATAACAAATGGAGATTTGATAATCGGTTTAGAATCTTTTGGAAAAGCAAATTATGAATCTGAATATAATGGTGGTATGGGAAGTAATGGCTTGACATCTGCTAGACACGATATTTTTAATAAAAGTCTAGCTTTGAAATACCCCGAAAGTTTTGATCCTTTAGTGCCTGATGAACTCATATATTCTGGTTCATATGACCTTAAACAAAAAATTGAGGGTGTTGACTTAGATGCTGGAAAATTAGTTCTTTCACCTACTAGAACTTATGCTCCAGTTATAAAAAAAATTTTAAGCAAGTATGATTCTAGTACGATACATGGAATGATTCATTGCAGTGGAGGTGCTCAGACTAAAATTCTACATTTTATTGATAATTTACATATCATAAAAGATAATTTATTTCAAACTCCTAAATTATTTGAAATTATTAAAAATGAATCTAAAACTGATTGGAAGGAAATGTATAAGGTTTTTAATATGGGACACCGAATGGAGATGTATGTTGATTCAAGCGTAGCCAATAATATAATAGAAATTTCAAAGTCATTTGGAGTTGATGCTAAAATAATTGGAAAAGTAGAGGCTAGTGATTCAAAAAAACTAACTATTATTTCAGATTATGGAACTTTTGAATACTAATAAATTTGAAAATATTCTAAATTCGTAAATATTAATTTTTTTTAAATGTTAGATAAGTTAAATATTGTTCAACAAAGATACAATGAGGTTTCAGATCTTATTATACAACCTGATATTATAACTGATCAAAAGAGATATATTAAATTAAATAAGGAATATAAAGATCTTGGTCATTTAATTGAAAAGAAAAAAAAGTACGAAAGTTTAATTTCTAACAAAGAAGAAGCAGAGGAAATTATTAAAATTGAAGTTGATAAAGAAATGCTAGAAATGGCAAACCAAGAATTAAAGGATTCTAAAGAAAAAATAAAATTAATTGAAGAAGAAATCAAATTTTTGTTAATTCCAAAAGATCCAGATGATTCAAAAAATGTTGTTGTTGAGTTAAGGGCAGGAACTGGGGGAGATGAAGCTAGTATTTTTGCAGGTGATCTTTTTAGAATGTACACTAAATATTGTGAGGGAAGAAATTGGAAAGTAAGTTTAGTTGATGCTAGCCCTGGAACCGCTGGTGGATATAAAGAAATAATATTTGAGGTTTCAGGAAATGATGAAGTTTATGGTCTTCTTAAGTTTGAATCTGGCGTTCATCGTGTACAGAGAGTTCCTCAAACTGAAACTCAGGGAAGAGTTCATACATCTGCTGCAACTGTCATGGTTTTGCCTGAGGCTGAGGAGTTTGATGTTGAAATTAATATGAATGATGTTCGTATTGATTATTTTTGCTCATCTGGTCCTGGAGGACAATCTGTAAACACAACATATTCAGCTGTAAGGTTAACACACACTCCTTCAGGAATTGTAGCTCAGTGTCAGGATCAAAAATCACAACATAAAAATAAGGATAAAGCTTTAAAAGTTCTTAGATCTAGACTATATGAATTAGAGTTAAATAAAAAATTAGAGGAGGATTCCTTGAAAAGAAACTCTATGGTTTCATCTGGTGACAGATCAGCTAAAATTAGAACATATAACTATCCTCAAGGAAGAGTGACTGATCACAGAATAGGATTAACATTATATGATTTACAGAATATAGTAAACGGTGATATTCAAAAGATTATTGATGAGCTAAAAATTGTTCAAAATAATGAATTACTAAAAAATTCAGAAGAAGTTTTTTAATTTATGAAAACAAGTTTTTTAAAAGATCAAATTATTTCTAAAAATTCTTTCCTATGTCTAGGGCTTGATAGTGATATTAATAAAATACCATTATTTTTATTAGAAGAATCTGATCCGATTTTCAGTTTTAATAAATTACTTTTAGACGCTTTGAATGAACTTATTGTATCAGTTAAAATTAATACTGCTTTTTACGAAGTTCATGGATCGAAAGGATGGGAGACTTTAGAAAAAACGATTGATTATATTAATAATACTTATCCAAATTTGTTTACGATTGCCGATGCCAAAAGAGGAGATATCGGAAATACTTCAGATATGTACGCTCGAGCTTTTTTTAGTCATATGAAATTTGATTCTATAACCGTTTCACCATACATGGGAAATGATTCAATTGAACCATTTCTGGATTATAATGATAAGCATACTATATTGTTAGGCTTAACTTCAAATAATGGGGCAAATGATTTTCAGTATTCTACAAATTCAGATCAAGATTTATTTAAAAAAGTTTTAATTAAATCTCAAGAATGGAAAAACTCTAATAATCTTATGTATGTAGTTGGTGCTACAAAAGCTTCATTTCTAAAAGATGTAAGATTAATTGTTCCAAATAGTTTTTTGTTAATTCCTGGAGTTGGAGCTCAAGGTGGAAGTTTAGAGGATACTTTTAAAAATGGGGTGAACGATCAAATTGGAATTTTGGTTAATTCATCAAGGTCTATAATATATGCAGGAAATGATAAAAATTTTCTAAAAAAATCATATTTGGAAGCTAAAAAAATTCAATCAAAAATGTGCGTATTGTTAAATAATATTAATGATTAATTATTCGATATACAAAAATAATAATTCTAAGGAGTGGGTAACCTTTGTTCATGGAGCTGGAGGCAGTTCATCTATTTGGTTTAGGCAAATAAAAGAGTTTAAAAGATTCTTTAATGTAATTCTTTTAGATTTAAGAGGACATGGAAGATCGAAATATCATATCAAAAATGTTTTTGAAAAAAAATATACATTTAAATCAATATCAAATGATATTGTAGAAGTTTTAAACAAAGAAAATATTAAGAGCTCTCATTTTATAGGAATATCATTAGGAACAATCTTAATACGTCAATTAGCTGAATATTACCCTAAAATGGTTAAAAGTATGATAATGGCTGGAGCTATAATGAAACTTAATTTTCGTTCAAGATTTTTGATTAAACTTGGTTCGGTTTTTAAATCTGTAGTGCCCTACATATGGATTTATAAACTCTTTGCATTTGTAATTATGCCCTACGAAAATCATAAAAAATCAAGACTTTTGTTTATAAATGAGGCTAAGAAATTGTACCAAAAAGAATTTATGAGATGGTATAAGTTAACATCTGAATTGAACCCGTTATTGAAACTTTTTAGACAAGTTGAGTTAAAAATTCCAACACTGTATTTAATGGGGTCAGAAGATTATATGTTTTTAGAATCAATTAAACATATTACCAAAGAACATAAAAATTCAAAGTTAATTGTTGTCCCTGATTGTGGACATGTTGTAAACGTAGATAAGCCAAAAATATTTAATAATTCAAGCATATCATTTTTAAGAAATTTAATTAATAAAAAATATTAGTTTACTTTTTTCATTTTATTTCATTCCAGGCTGAGTTATTTTAAAATTCTCTTCTTTCTTTTTATTAGAAACCATTTCTTTAACTTTTTTAAGCAATAATTTAGAATCATAAACTATTCCATCCTTTATTGTGTATTTAACTCCTCCAACACGAACTACTTCATTTTTGTCATTTAATTTAATTGCACCAGTCCCATATAAAACTTTAAGATTTTCTAACGGGTTTTCTTCAATTACGACAAGATCTGCTAATTTACCGACTTCAATTGATCCAATTTTCTTTTCAGCACCAAGTGCTTCTGCACCATTTAAAGTAGCTGAACGAATAATTTCTAATGGATGAAATCCTGCTTCCCTTAAAAGTTCTAGTTCTCTTATATATGCAAATCCATAAAGTTGATAAATAAATCCTGAGTCCGAACCAGTAGTTACTCTTCCTCCACGATTTTTAAATTCATTAACAAAAGTCATCCATAATTTATAGTTTTTTTTCCACTGAACTTCTTGTTCAGTTCCCCAATAATGCCAATAAGAACCATGAGAAATTTTACTTGGTTCATAAAATTTCCATAATGAAGGTAAAGTATATTCTTCATGCCATTCAGCGCGTCTAGCTCTGTGCAAATCTCTACTAGCTTCATATATATTGAAGGTTGGATCTAAAGTGAAGTCAAGTTTTAGTAATTCATTCATTACATTATTCCAATGTTCACTGTAGGGTTTTGCAGATTGTTCCCATAATTTCCCTGCTTCTTCAAATCTATGCTGTTCATTTTGATAATTATAGTTAGGGGGGTAGTTTTGAACTGTTTTATCATTAAATAGAGCTTCTGGTAGTCCGTACCAGTGTTCCATTGTTGTTAAGCCAGCTTTTGCTGAGTTTAAGACATTCCATCTAGCTACGCTCATTTGAGCGTGATGAAATGCCGACCTCAATCCAAGTTTTTTATTTTCTTTTATTGCAGCTTCTAATATTGCAGGGTTTGCTCCAAAGAATTTAATTCCATCTGCACCTTTATTAGCGTTATCTCGCACCCATTTTATGGCATCAGCCTTTGTATTCACTTGGGAACCACTACCAAACCCTGTGTAAGCATATATTCGTGGGGCTATAATTGAATTTCTTTGGCTTTTCCTTTTTAAATCCAAAGTAAAATCTAATCCTCTTCCGCTAGGTTCTCTAATTGTTGTAATTCCATGAGCCATCCAAAGATTAAAAACATATTCTGGATCAGCTCCTTGAGATATTCCTCCAATATGTCCATGCATATCAATAAAACCAGGGAGAACAAACATTCCGCTGTAGTCAAATTCAACTCCATTTTTTTCAAGTTTAGGACCATTTCTTCTTTCACTAACACCTGGATAGCCTACTACTTGAACTTTTGTAATGATATTTTTTTTAATTTCTATGTCTACAGGACCTATTGGTGGGGCTCCATTTCCATTGATAAGAGTAACTCCTCTTAAAATAAGCTGTTCATATGGACCTTGACTGACTTCGTTTTGACCGTATGTATAAAAAAACTGCAATGTTATAACTAAATAACATTGCAGTTTGTAAAGAAAATTTATTTTCATGATACTAATTTTTCATGAAAATAGTTATAAATAATTAGTTTATTGAAAAATCTCCGTAAGCTCTGGTTCCATGCTCTGCTATGTCTAAACCATCTTCTTCTTCTTTTTCGTCTACTCTTAAACCTGCTATTGATTTTACAATTAAAGTAATAACTGTTCCACCTATCACACAGAAAACACCAGTGATACCTACACACGCTAATTGTACCATGAATTGATCAAATCCAGCTAATTCACCAAATAATCCAACAGCTAAAGTTCCCCAAATTCCACAAAATAAGTGTACTGGAATTGCTCCAACTGGATCATCTAGTTTACATTTATCTAATAATGCAACTGAGAGAACAACAATTCCACCTGCTATTAAACCAATTAATATTGCAGTATGTGGAAGCATTTGATCTGCTCCAGCTGTAATTCCAACAAGACCTCCAAGAACTCCATTCATAAACATAGTTAGGTCTAAATTTTTATATAAAATCCCTGATAAAACAGCAGCACCAATTCCACCTGCAGCTGCAGCTAAGCAAGTTGTAACTAATGTTAATGATGTGAGAGCTGGATCTGCAGATAGTACAGAACCACCATTAAAACCAAACCATCCTAACCATAAAATTAAAACTCCAGCTGCCGATAAAGGTAAGTTTGAGCCTGGTATTGCAAGCGGTTTTCCATCAGAACTAAATTTTCCTTTTCTTGCTCCTAAAAAGTATATTACAACTAAAGCTCCCCATCCTCCAACAGAATGAACTAGCGTAGATCCCGCAAAATCATAGAAACCTAAGTCTTCAGAAATAAATGTGCTAAAAAAACCTCCTCCCCATTGCCAAGAACCAACAATTGGATATATGATTGAAACATAAAGGAAGGCTAAAAGCATAAAAGAACCAATTTTTATTCTTTCAGCAACTGCTCCAGAAATAATAGTTGCCGCTGTTGCAGCAAACATCCCTTGAAAAAGGAAATCTGTCCAATATGTATATCCACCTCCTGCGTAAGTTAATTGGTCATAATCAATTCCAGGATCCAATCCAAATCCTGCAAATCCTAAAACTCCCTCAATAATTCCAAATTCACCTGGATACATTAAATTAAAACCAAAACCACAATAAACTAGTAGTCCCATAGTTATAACAAAGAAGTTTTTAAATAATATATTAATAGTGTTTTTTTGTCTAGTGAGTCCAATTTCTAGAAATGAAAATCCTAAATGCATAAAAAATACTAGTGCTGTACAGATCATCATCCATACGTTATTTGATGTTAATAGTTCCATAATAATTTTAGTTTAATGATGTTTTTCCAGTTTCTTTTGTTCTAATTCTGTAGGCTTCTTCAGCTGGAAATACAAATATTTTTCCATCTCCCACTTCACCTGTATAGGCTGATTCAAGAATTGCATTAATTGTTCTTTTAACAAATTCGTCAGAAACTACAATTGATAAATACCGTCTTTGAATATCTGCAGTACTATAAGTAACCCCTCTGTAAACATGTCCTTCTTTTTCATTTCCAACTCCAGTTACATCCCAGTAAGTGAAGAAATTAACTTCTACTGAGTGTAAAGCTTGTTTCACTTTAGAAAAATTTGATTTTCTAATAATTGCTTCTATTTTTTTCATATTGATTTAATTTTATATTAATTAAAAACTTGCTCCAAATACCAAAAATGCAGCTTCAGAGTCTGGATTATAAACAAACGAGCCAAACAGTGGTAATGTATAATCTTCTGTTATTTTAACATCCTTAGAACCACCAAGAGAAATGTTGCATAATCCACTTCCTCCATTAACATACCAAGCATCTTTTGAATCGTCTCCGTATCCAATTGATACATCTACAGGGCCTGCTGAAAATGCAGCTTCAACATATAATGCTTCAACCTCTGTGAAATAACCTACTAAAAGATTGATTGGCCCTAGTTCTGCAGAACCAGAAATTTCTAAATAATCTCCTTCAAAAAGTCCTTCTCCATCAGCATAAGCACCGCCTTCACCAGGAAATGAATAATTTGTAAGAGTTAAACCAAACTTTCCAAAAGAGTAGCTTGCATATAAATCAAGTTCATTTCCTCCTCCAGCTGCTGTTGTTGGAAAACTTCCCCATGCTCCAACTTCCAAATCTCCTGAGCTTAATGATACCCACGGCTGGATGTGAGCTCCAGAACCGAATTGAGTTCCTCTCCATACATATGAGCTAACTAAATCTGCACCTAAATCTTGTGCTTTAGATTCGTTTAATGTAAAAAAGCAAATAGCAACAAGAATTAATGAACTAAGTTTAAATGATTGTTTTTTTAAATTCATAATAGTAATTTTTAAGTTAATGTTAAATTTTGTTAAATAATTTTCATCAAAACTAACAAAAGACCTAATAATTCTTATATAAAATCCTTTATAGAAGACTATTTTTATTAATAATGTATTTTGGTGCTATTTAAAATTAAGGAATGATAATTTTGGACAGTTTATTTTATCAAATTGATCAATTTTTGAAATTGATAAAACCTATTTTGTTATTTGTATTCCAACAAAAACTGTAGCAAAACCGATAATTATTGAAATAAATGTATAAAAGAAGAACATACTAATTTCCCCTGATTTGATTAATTCGGTATTTTCATACGCAAAAGTTGAAAAAGTAGTAAGTCCACCACAAAAACCAGTTGCAAATAAAATAGTTTGGGGAGAATTCATTTGATTATTTTTTATAGCCCAACCCATAATTAGGCCAACTAATAGGCATCCTAATATATTAGAAATAAATGTGTTATGTGGAAGTTTGGAATTACTAAAGAGAGAAATATTTGAAATAAGATACCTAAAAATACTTCCTAATCCACCTCCAATAAAAACTAAAAGTAATTGTTTCATGAAACACTGAGTTTTTTTAAAATAACTAATAATAAAACAAAACAAACAAAACCTATTATTACCCATCTGATTCCGCTGTAAGAACCCTTAAGTCCTTTTAAATCTTTTTTGTAACTAATAGTTATAATTGCTACAAACGAAATAAAAAATAAAATTGCAAAGACTAATTGACCACTGCTGAACATATTTAACTACTTTTAAGTAAAAATAATATTAAATACTATATGAAACATCAAATTGAAGCAGTTAAAATCTTTCACGAGATATACAAACTCAGTTATAAAGAAAACCCTACTACTGAAATTGGCTTAGATAAAATTAAATTAAGATTTAATTTAATGGCAGAGGAAAATCAAGAATATCTTCAAGCTGCAAAAAACAATGATTTAGTTGAGGTTGCTGATGCTTTGGGTGATATGCTTTATATTTTATGTGGAACTATTATAGAACATGGTATGCAGGATAAAATAGAAGAAATTTTTGATGAAATACAAAAAAGTAACTTAAGTAAATTAGGAGAGGACGGAAAGCCAATCTACAGAAATGATGGTAAAGTAATGAAAGGACCTAATTATTTTAAACCTGATATTTCTAAAGTTCTTAATTAAGCTTTGACCCTCCAGCCGTAAGGATCTTCAATAATATTATATTGAATATCGTTTAGTTTTTTCTTTAAAAAAAGACTCCAGGGATTTTCAATACTTGGTAATTCAAATTTTTCGTTTTCATATCCAAAACCACTTATTGGTAGAACAACTACTGCGGTTCCACTTCCAAATATTTCTTTTAAATTATTTTCATTTGCTGCATTCAAAATTTCATTTACTTTTATTGGTCTTACTTCAATATCTATCCCTAAATCTTTTGAAATTTTAATTAAACTTTTTCTAGTGATTCCATCAAGAATACTATCGCTTGTTGGAGCTGTTATTAATTTATCTCCTATTCTAAAAAATAGATTCATAGTTCCAGCTTCTTCTATATACTCGTGGGTTGATGAATCTGTCCAAATAATTTGTTGATAACCTTGATTTCTGGCAAGAATTGTTGGGTAGAATTGTGCAGCATAATTACCTGCAGCTTTTGCGTAGCCAACACCACCTTTAGCTGCTCTACTAAAAGACTTCTCAATTTTAACCCTTACGTCTCCAGAGTAATATGAATTAGCTGGAGCACATATGATCATAAATTTATATTGATTTGCTTCAGTAGCATTTATAGTGTCTTCGCTTGCAAAAATAAACGGTCTAATGTATAAGGAATTTCCTAGACCAGGTTTGATCCAAGCATTGTCTAGTTCCAATAATTTATTAAGACTTTCAAAAAATAGTTCTTTTGGAAATTCTGGCATAGCTAATCTTACAGAAGATTTTATAATTCGTTCATAATTATCATTTGGTCTGAACAACCATGTTTTGTTTTTGTTGTCTTTAAATGCTTTCATACCTTCAAAGCAAGCTTGGCCGTAATGAAAAACTCTCGCAGAAGGACTAATAGTTATTGGTTCGTAAGGACATATTTGTGGATCAACCCACTCTCCATTGATATAATCGCAAGTAAACATGTGGTCTGTAAATACAGATCCAAAATCTAAATTATCAAAATCAATTTGGTTAATCTTAGAGATTTTTATTTTATTAACTTTCATATAAATCAATTGTATTTAGTAAAATTACAAATTAACTTTGATTAATATAATTGATATTAAGAATGAAATACTTAATTACTGGAGCTAGTGGATTGATCGGAAAAAAATTAGTTAATAAATTATTAGAACAAAATGCGTCTATTAATATTTTGACAACAAACAAGAATTTAAAATCTTCAAATAAAAATATTAATAAATTTTATTGGAATCCTGAATTAAATAAAATTGATTCAAACTGTATTAATGGAGTTCATATAATCATTAATCTTGCCGGCTCTCCTATTGCTCAACTTTGGACAAAATCGTCAAAAAAATCAATTCTTTTAAGCAGAACTAACTCTGTTAAATTATTATATCAAATTATATTAGAAAAAAAATCAAAAATTGATCATTTTTTTTGCGCATCTGCAATTGGGATTTATAAATCGGACAATTCATATACTCATAGTGAATCATCTCAAAACACATCAAATTCTTTTCTAGGTAATACTGTTAGTAAATGGGAAACATCGTGTAAAAAGTTAAAAGAACAAAAAATAAATGTAACAATTTTGAGAATAGGATTAGTATTGTCGTTAAATGGTGGATTGCTAAAACCAATTGCACTATCGGTTAAGTATTTTTTAGGCACATGGTTTGGTAATGGAGCTAATATATATTCTTGGATTCATATAGATGACTTAGTTGATTCAATTTTGTTTTTATTGAACAATAATAAAACTGGTATTTATAATTTGGTTGCTCCAAATCCAATTTCAAGTAAGTTGTTTACTTTGGAAATTAGTAAAGTTTTAAATAAAAAAATATTAATTCCACCAATTCCTTCGTTTTTAATTAAAATAATAACTGGTTCTATGTCAGAATTATTTTTGTTTAGTCAAAATGTATCCTCTAAAAAAATTATAGTCGAAGGATTTAATTTTCAATATAAATCAATTTCTTCTGCACTAAATAATTTATTAAAATAATTTGATGACATTTTGACAAACTATTTAAAATTGGCAGTACTTTTGCACCCTATATACAAATATTAAAAATGAGTAGTTCAAAAACCAAATCACCAAAAAAACCAACACTCAAATCTCAGATAGAAACACTTGAAGTTTCTGTAAAAGATGAAAAAGATAAATTTTTGCGTTTATTTGCTGAATTTGAGAATTATAAGAAAAGAACTTCTAAAGAACGTTTAGATTTATATAAAACTGCTTCTCAAGAATTAATGACTGCTCTTCTTCCAATTGTTGACGATTTAAATAGAGCTTCTAAAGAATTCGAAAAATCAAAAGAAAAAAGCTTAATTGAGGGTATGTCATTAATTAAAAATAAATTTTCTGATGTTTTAAAATCTCAAGGATTAATTTTAATAGATGTTAATAATGGAGATGATTTTGATGCTGAAATTCATGAGGCTATTACACAAATTCCCGCTGAAAACGATAAAATGAAAGGCAAAATTATTGATGTAATTGAATCTGGATATAAACTTGGAGACAAAATTATTAGATACCCTAAAGTTGTAGTTGGAAACTAATTAGTTAAATATGAAAGAAGATTTTTACGAAATTCTTGGTGTTAGTAAATCAGCCTCTGAAAGCGAAATTAAAAAAGCATACAGAAAAAAAGCAATTAAATATCATCCTGATAAAAATCCTGGAGATTCTCAAGCTGAAGAAAATTTTAAAAAGGCAGCTGAAGCTTACGAGGTTTTAGGAAATAAAGACAAAAGAACTAAATACGATCAATTTGGTCATTCTGCTTTTGATGGTACAGGAGGTTTTGGTGGAGCGGGAATGAACATGGATGATATTTTTAGTCAATTTGGTGATATTTTTGGTAGTGCATTTGGAGGAGGTAGTGGTTTTGGAGGTTTTGGAGGTGGAGGTTCAAGAGTTTCAAAAGGAAGCAATTTAAGAATAAGAGTTCAGCTCGAACTTAGTGAAGTTGTTTTAGGAGTTGAAAAAAAGATTAAGGTCAAGAGAAAAATTAAAGCTGATGGCGTCACTTACAAAACTTGTAGTACATGTAATGGTACTGGTCAAGTAACTAGAATAACAAATACAATTTTGGGTCGAATGCAATCATCTACAACATGTCCAAGTTGCGGCGGCTCTGGGCAAGTAGTTTCAAATAGACCCTCAAATGCTGATTCCAATGGTTTAATTCTAAGTGAGGAAACAGTATTAGTTAAAATTCCTGCAGGAGTTGAAGATGGCATGCAATTAAAAGTTTCAGGAAAAGGTAATGATTCAGCCGGAAATGGTATTGCTGGAGATTTAATTGTTTTAATAAGTGAAAAAGAGCATGAGACTTTAAAAAGAGAAGGTAATAATCTTCATTTTGACTTATATATCAGTATTTCAGAAGCTGTTTTAGGAGTTTCAAAAGAAATTGAAACTGTAACAGGAAACGTAAGAATTAAATTAGAATCTGGTATTCAATCTGGAAAAATACTAAGACTCAGAGGAAAAGGATTGAGTAGTATTAACTCTTATGGTAATGGAGATTTGCTTGTTCATGTTAATGTTTGGACGCCAAAAACTTTAAATAAAGAACAAAGATTATTTTTTAATCAAATGAAAGAAAAT
>CAJQMK010000020.1 GCA_905479415.1 uncultured Flavobacteriaceae bacterium
TAATTCTCCACATTTTACAAAAAAGATTAAGTCTCTGAATCTTCAGAAACTTCAAACTTCTATTGACAATTCTGAAACAAATATTTTTTTAAAAGGCCTTCACGGATCTTCCAAATCCTTTTTAATAAATAGTTTGTTTACTAATTCAAATAAAAATATTTATTGGGTTTTAGAAAATAAAGAATCGGCTGGATATCATTTTAATGATTTAGAGGGACTAATTGATGAAAAACAATTATATTTTTTTCCAAGCAGTTATAACAGAGAAAATGATTTTAAAAAAACTAACTCTCAAAGTATTTTTTTAAGAACAGAATTAATTAGAAACCTAAGTTCAAATACTTTAAAAAAATTAATAGTCACATATCCCGAAGCAATTTTTGAGAAAATAATTATTAAAAAAGATATTAAAAAAAGGTTTTTAAAAATTAAAACAGGTGATTTAATTTCATTAGAATCTTTTAATGAAAAACTCTTTGATTTAGAGTTTAACAGAGAAGATTTTGTTGTAGAACCTGGTGATTTTTCTGTAAGAGGAGGAATTGTAGATGTTTTTTCTTTCTCTAACAATAAGCCTTTTAGAATTGAATTTTTTGGAGATGAAATTGAAAGTATAAGAACTTTTGATATCGAAACTCAGATTTCAAATGACACATTAAAATCAATTGAAATTCTAGGTGATTTAGAGAATAAAGAAATTGACTACGAAAGAGAAAATATTTTTAAGTTTATTGAAGACAACTCAATCGTTGTAACTGAAAATATTGATTTATTAAAAGATTCTTTATCAAATTCATTTGAAAAAGTAACATCCAATAGTAATGATAAAATCAATTTAGATAAACTTTTTTACAGCGGAGAGCTTTTAAATCAAGACATAAGTAAATTAAGTGTTATTGAACTTAATAAAATTGGCAATAATACTATTAACACTCAATTTAATATTTCTCCACAACCAGCTTTTAATAAAAAATTTAAATTACTTATTGAAAATTTATCTAAATACTACAACAAAGAATATTCTGTTAAAATATTTTGCAGTAATAAAACTCAAATAAAAAGATTCAAAGACATCTTTGAATTAAATAAAATTGATTTCGATCCAATTTTAATTGAAAAAGCCATCTACAAAGGTTTTATCAATCACGATCAAAAAGAAGTATGTTACAGTGATCATGAAATATTTGAGAGATATCACAAGTTTAAAATTAAGTCAGGATTTGAAACTAAAAAAAGAGTCAATTTAAACGAATTGAAACAACTTGAAATTGGAGACTATGTTACCCATATTGATCATGGAGTTGGAGTATTTGGAGGACTTAAAAAAATTGATGTAAATGGTAAAATTCAAGAAGCTATAAAATTGACATATGGGGAGCGTGATACGTTATATGTAAGTATTCATTTGATTCATAAGGTCTGTAAGTACAATGGCAAGGATGGAACAAAACCAAAAATATACAAACTTGGATCTGGAGCTTGGAAAAAAGTTAAACTAAAAGCTAAGAAAAGAGTAAAAGAAGTTGCTTTCAACTTAATTGAAGCCTATGCTAAGAGAAAACTAAAAAAAGGATTTCAATATGGAATCGATTCGTCGATGCAACACGAACTTGAGGCTTCATTTATTTACGAGGATACACCTGACCAAATAAAGTCTACAATAGATATAAAAAAAGATATGGAAAGTCTTCAGCCTATGGACAGATTAATCTGTGGGGATGTAGGATTTGGTAAAACTGAAATTGCAATAAGAGCTGCTTTTAAAGCAATCGATAATAATAAACAAGTAGCAGTTTTAGTACCTACAACAGTTCTAGCTTTTCAACATTTTAAAACATTTTCAAACCGTTTAAAAGATTTTCCTGTTACAGTTGACTATTTAAATAGATTTAGAACAACTAAAGAAAAAAACTTAATAATTCAGGAGTTAAACGAAGGTAAAATTGATATTATAATTGGTACTCATCAACTAGTAAACAATAAAATAAATTTTAAAAATTTGGGTTTATTAATTGTTGATGAAGAACAGAAATTCGGAGTAAGTGTTAAGGAAAAAATTAGATCAATGAAAGAGAATATTGATGTTCTAACTCTTACTGCTACTCCAATTCCAAGAACACTACAATACAGCTTGATGTCTGCAAGAGATCTTTCAATTATAAATTCTCCACCTCAAAACAGATTTCCGATTGAAAGCTCTGTTATATCCTTTAATGAGGATATAATAAAAGATGCTGTTAATTTTGAAATAAACAGAGGAGGTCAAGTCTTTTTTGTACACAATAGAATAGAGAATATTCAAGAAGTTCGAGCCTTAATTTCAAGGCTTGTTCCCTCTGCAGATATAGCTATTGTACATGGTAGACTAGAAGGAAAAAAATTAGAAAAAACAATGCTTGATTTTATTGAAGGCAAATATGATGTTTTAGTCTCAACTACTATTATTGAAAGTGGTTTAGATGTACCTAATGCTAATACCATATTTATTAATAATTCTCAAAATTTTGGGTTAAGTGACTTGCACCAAATGAGAGGAAGGGTTGGAAGAAGTAATAAAAAAGCCTTTTGTTATTTTATTACGGCTCCATTATTATCAATGACAAAAGAAGCTAGAAAAAGAATTGAAGCCATTGAACAACACACTGAACTTGGATCTGGATTTCATATAGCCATGAAAGATTTAGAGATAAGAGGAGCAGGTGATCTTCTTGGGGCTGAACAAAGTGGATTTATAAATGACATTGGATTTGAAACATATCAGAAAATTCTGAGAGAAGCTGTTGAAGAACTTAAAAATAAAGAATTTGAAGATTTATTTGAAAATGAATCAAATGATTCCTTTAAGCTATCAAATTTTAAAATTGATACAGATTTAGAAATATTATTTCCAGATAATTACATTAATAACGTTAAAGTAAGACTGAATCAATACCAAAAATTATCTGCAATATATAATCTTGAGGAGCTAATGAAATTCACCACTGAACTTGAAGATAGATTTGGGAAGCTCCCAAGTCAATCTGTAGATTTGATAAAAACCATAGAGCTTAAATTATTAGCAATTCAAAATGGGTTTGAAAAATTGATATTGAAAAATGAAAAAATGATATGTCAATTTATAAGTAGCAAAGAAGATAAATTCTACTCTTCTGGAGAATTTGGAAAGATTCTACAAACTATTCAAAACAATCAAAACTTATGTCAATTAAAAGAAAAGAAATCGACAAATGGAGAAAGACTTTTACTTGTATTTCAAGAAATTGATTCTATTGAAAAAGCGATTAAATGTTTAAAGATTTTTTAAATTTTTAATCACTTTAAATGCTTTATCAACCTGCTCTTCATTAACTAATATAGTAAACTCATTGGATGTTGAAATTACCTCATAGATATTTATTCCTTCCCATGATAGTCTTTGAAAAACAAAATAATAAACTCCAGGAATTGAAATATTTTCTGCTGGTAATTTAATTGAGATTGAAGATAAATTTGATTGTTTAGAAATACAGATTTCATCCTTTAAAACTTCTTCAACAAGCAAAGATAAATTCCCGCTAACAACAATATTACATTCGTTTACACCTCGTGAAGAAGTATAAAAATCATCATTGTTATCAACTTTAGCTAATAGTTTAGCTTGATTACTTAACAATGTATCTGAGACTTTAAAATTATAATCAATTAGGGATGATCTTACGGTAATATCACCAATGTCCTTAATAATTTTTACAATTTTAAAAGTAGTTCGAAATTCTAATTCGCTAGAAAGTCTTTTAAGTGCCATTACAATAGCTCCATATTTGACCTCTTTTCTAAGAGATTCTTCAATTTCAGATTTAATTATTCTAGACAATGAAGTGAGATTAATTATTCCTTGCGAAAGAGCAGAAATTAAAAATGGCTTGGATTTTATATAATCCTCTACTGCTGAAGATATTGTTTTCATATACAATACAAATATACATTCATTTTGAATTGTTACAAATAAAACATTTAATTATATATATAACATTAGTGAGTCAATAACAGATTAAATTTAATTGAGGAACAAATTATAAATGATTATTTTTATAAAAAATTAAATTTTGAATAAAAAGAGATTTACAATTACTGCCGCATTACCATATGCAAATGGTCCAATTCATATAGGTCACTTAGCGGGAGCTTATGTACCAGCTGATATTTACTCTAGATATTTAAAATTAAAAGGAAATGATGTTGTCTTTATTTGCGGAAGTGATGAGCATGGAGCTGCTATTCCAATAAGAGCTAAAAAAGAAGGCGTTACGCCGCAAGAAATTATTGATAAGTATCATTTTATGATAAAAGATTCTTTTTTAGAATTTGGAATTTCATTTGATAATTACTCAAGAACATCTTCAAAAATTCATCATGAGACGGCTTCTGATTTTTTCAAAAAACTCAATCAAAAAAACATCTTTGTTGAAAAAGAATCTGAACAGCTTTATGACGAAAAAGAAAATCAATTTTTAGCCGATAGATTTATTGAGGGGGAATGCCCTAAATGTGGTTATAAAGAAGCGTATGGAGATCAATGTGAAAGCTGTGGATCGAGTTTAAATGCAACAGATTTAATAAATCCTAAATCTAAATTAAGTGGAA
>CAJQMK010000021.1 GCA_905479415.1 uncultured Flavobacteriaceae bacterium
TTAGATTTGATAATAGAGGATTAGGTAAATCAGATTGGATTAAAGATTGGTCAAAATCAAATTCTTATAATCTTGAAGAAATGGCTCGAGATGCTTTAGCTGTAACTAGTCATTTAATGATAAAAAAGTTTCACGTAATTGGTTACTCAACTGGGGGAATGATTGCACAAATACTTGCTATAAATCATCCAGAGAAAATTATAACCATGACAAACTTAATGTCAACTGGATATCTTTTAGACCCTGAAGCCGAGAAACCCGATTCTAAAAGAATAAACCAACTTAAAAAACTAATTTTTTCTTACAAAAACAAAGAAAGAAACATAGATAAAGTTTTAAAATTTCATTTTAAGCTCGATCACTTATTTGTTGGATCCGACAATTACGTTATTAATTATGAAAAACAGATTCAAAAAACTTTGTACGAAATTAAATTTAGAAACGGTTTTAATAAGAAAGCTTTTGATCAACATAGGTATGCAATAAAAAAATCAGGATCTAGATATAGAAAATTAAAAACTATTACTTCTCCTACTCTGATAATACACGGTTCAGATGACACATTAATTAGACCTAGTCACTCAAATAAAATAGCTTCACTTATACACGGTTCAAATCTTGTTATTATTAAAGGAATGGGTCATGATTTCAATAAAAATTTTAAAAATCAAATAAATAGTATTATTTTGCCACATATATTACAAGATTCGTAATATTTACTACAATTATTAATTGATTTATTAATAACCAAACTAAAAAATTAAATTAAAACCAAAACAACAAATTATGAAATTTAAATTTTATTTATCAAGTTTAGTTTTTATGCTAGCCACATTTATGATGGTTAATGCACAAACTAAAACTGTAAAAGGAAAAGTTACAGATGGAGTTGACGAACTCTACGGAGTAAATGTAATTATTCAAGGAACAACTACCGGGGTAATTACTGATGATGACGGTAACTTTACCATTTCATCTGAAAAAGATTTTCCTTGGACCTTAGAGATAAGCTCTTTGGGATTTGAAGCACAAACTTACCAAGTTAAATCTGAAAATCAAGTTATTCAATTAAGTTTATCTACAGGAGAAGCTTTGGATGAAGTTGTTATTTCTGGATCTAGAAAAGCTGAAAAGGCCATCAATGCTGCTTCATCAATTCAAGTTGTAGGAGCTAAAGAAATTGAAAACAAATCTGCCTTTAATTCTATTGTTCTTTTAGATGATTTAGTAGGTGTTCAAATTGACAAACATGGTGCAAATAGAACAACAGTTGCTTTAAGAGACAATGTAGATTTATTTACCACTTCTACTCTAGTAATGTTAGATTACAGAGGTCTAAATGTTAATGGAATAAACTTTTTTGACGCTGATGTTAGTAATTTAAGTAATATTGATATAGAACGAGTTGAAGTTGTATTGGGTCCTGCATCTGCACTTTACGGTCCTGGTGTTGGAGCTGGTGTTGTGCACTATTTAAGTAAAGATCCTTTCAAACACCCAGGAACTACTATTAATTTACAAGCTGGTGGATTTGATAAAGGCGGAAGCTTTGATATGAACATGTATAAAATGGATTTCAGACATGCTGTTAGTAATGATGAAAATACATTTGGATATAAGTTTAACTTAAAATATGGAGAAAACGAAGATTTTGATTTACCAGAATCTTCAACATCTACATTTGTAAAAGAGATAAAAGATGCTGCTTCAGGTAGAGTTGTAAAAACTATTGATGGGTATCAAGAAAGAAATTCTCAAAGAGGTGCTGATGCAACAATCTATTACAGACCATCAAATAATCTTTCAATAACAACAGTAGCAGGAATAAATGAAGTTGCTGCAAATATTTTCATCAGTTCAACTGGTGAAACTAGAGCTCAACAAAGAACTGCCTTTATACAAACTAGAGTTCAATCTGGAAATTTATTCATGCAATATAATTATACAGATACCGCTAATCCTTCAGAAGATAAATACCGTGGATTCAATTACAGAACAGGTGTGACTTCGGGAGTTGAAAGCAAACAATCTCAATTACAGCTTCAATACGAATTAGCGTTTGATGCTATTAATACTGATATGTCAATTGGAGTTGAAAATAAAAGTTCAAAATTCGAAACTGGAACCGGAACTTTTGGTAGATATGAGGATGTCGATAATTACAATGTTTATGGGGCTTATTTTTCTACTAAAACAAAACTTTCAGATAAAGTAAGTTTACAGTTTGCTGGTAGATACGACAAGTATCCACAAATAGGAGAATCTTCGTTTGCACCAAGAGCAGCGCTTGTTTACAATCCAAGCAACAGACACAAAATGAGATTAACTTTCAATAAAGCTTATGTTGCACCAAGTGCTCTAAATCTTTTTGTTGATTTAGCTGTACAAAAAATTCCAGGTGGATACGGAAATGTATGGATCTACGGAAACAAAAATGGCCAAACTTTTTCTAACCCAACAACATCCTGGTTACTTCCAGGACTACCGTCAAATCCAGGAATTGGAATGAACGTGTCTACTGCGTACGCTGTTGCAACAGCATCTGTAGCACCACTTTTAGCGGGAACTCCTTTACAGGCTTTTATTCCTTTTATAACCTCACAAAACACTCTAGCTGGAATTGCAGGACTTGGAGCATTTTCACAAGGTGCTATGTTTGATTTAAATGGAAATCCTTTTGGTCCTCTTGAAGATGGTGATACTGCTACACTTGGAAAAGAAACTACTTATGAATTTGGATATAAGGGAATGCTATCTGATAAAACAACATTTAGTGTTAATATATACAATTCTATTAAGGAAAATTTTGTTGCTATAGAACAATTAAGTCCTATGGTTGCTCTTCCAAATTTAGGAGCTGATTTAGGTGGAGCTGTAAATTCTTATTTTACTGCTGCATTTACACCTGCATACGGTCCAGTTTACGGACCATATTATGCAACATTGTTATCAAACGCTTATACAGCTGTTGGTAACGGTATAGCTGCTATGGGAGTGTTAGGAACTGTAGAAACTGATCAAGCGCCTGACAATGGTGAACCTAATGTAATGCTTGGGTATAGAAATTTTGGAAAAGTTAATTACTGGGGATTTGAAAGTGGTTTAAAATTTAGAGCTACAGATAATTTAACATTACATGCAAATTATTCTACTGTTAGTCAAACCGTATTTACAAAAGATGACTTAGGATCATTAACTGAAACAGGGGCATATCACTTAAACCACTCTAAACACAGAGCTAAAGCTGGATTTGCTTATGACAATGGAAGAAAATGGAATGTAGGACTTTCTTATAAGTATGACGGAGGTTTTGAAGCCAGTCAGGGTGCTATATTTTCAGGTACAGTAGAAAGCAGAAATGTTGTTGATGCAAACCTAGGATATGATATAAATGCTAAAACTAAAGTTGGTATGAACGTTGTTAATCTAATGGACGAGGCTTACAGTTTGTTTCCAAACATGCCAATGCTTGGAAGACAAGTTATGTTTTCATTAAAACGTGACTTCTAAATAAATAGTTAATTAAATTAAAAAAAGAGCAATAGAAATATTGCTCTTTTTTTTTGTCTATTTTTAAAATTAAATTTAAAAGATTATAATAACAGGTTTTTATGAAAAACAATAAACATAAATTTGTTGATGTTATAATAATTGGAGCAGGAATTTCAGGAATTGGAGCAGCATGCCATTTAAAACGAAATTGTCCTAAAAAATCGTTTTTAGTTTTGGAGGGAAGAAATAAAATAGGTGGAACATGGGATTTATTTAAGTATCCTGGAATTAGATCAGATTCTGATATGTATACTTTTGCCTACAAATTTAGTCCGTGGACACATAAAAATACAATTTCTGATGGAAAAACTATTTTAAAATATCTTAACGATACCAGTTCAAAATTCGATTTAGAAAATAACATAAAATACAATCATTGGATAGATGAAATTAGCTGGAACTCATCCAAAAAAGAATGGACAGTGTTTGGAGTTGATAAAGAAAAAAATAAAAAAATTGAGTACAAATGTAAGTTCTTGATGTCTTGTACTGGTTATTATGATTATGACAACGGATATACTCCAGATTTCAAGGGTCTAGAAAATTTTAAGGGTAAGTTTATTCATCCTCAAAAATGGACCAAGGATATTGATTATTTAAATAAGGATGTGATTGTTATTGGAAGTGGTGCTACTGCAATTACTCTAATTCCTTCACTGTCAGAGAAAGCAAAACACGTCACAATGCTTCAAAGATCTCCAACTTATTTGATGAATCTTCCTAGAAAAGACAAATTCACAAATTTTCTTTTTCGTTTAACACCTTCAAAATTTGCTCATTTCATCTCAAGATGGAAATATATAATACGACAAATTTACTTTTATGGAATTTCAAAAGGAAGACCTAAGGAAGTAAAAGCTTTTATTAAAAATGAAATAAAAAATAGTCTTTCAAAAGGTTTTGATGTAGAGAAACATTTTAATCCAAAATATGATCCATGGGATGAAAGAGTTTGCGTGGTGGTTGACAATGACCTCTTCGAGTCAATTAATCAGGGTAAATGTACTGTAGTTACTGAAAATATAAAATCTTTTAATAAAAATGGGATTCTATTAGATTCAGGGAAAGAATTAAAAGCAGATCTTGTGATTTCTGCAACTGGACTAAAGTTAAAATTTATGGGTGGAATTAAAATAAAAATTGATAATAAAACAATAGACCCTTCAAAATTAGTAAGCTATAAAGGTATGATGTTACAGGATATTCCTAACGCAACTGTTGTTTTTGGATACACAAACGCCTCGTGGACGTTAAAAATTGATTTAGTCTGTGAATATTTTTGTAGAATTTTAAACCATATGGATAAAAATGAATTAAAATCATTTGTTCCCAAAATAAATGATGAAAATTTAGAAATAGAGCCTAGTATTGGATTAAATTCTGGGTATGTAAAAAGGGCTCAAAAATTTCTTCCTAAACAAGGGAAAAAATATCCATGGAAATTAA
>CAJQMK010000022.1 GCA_905479415.1 uncultured Flavobacteriaceae bacterium
GCAGTGGTTAAAGTACAGGTGGGACCACCCTTAAAACCCCTCTTCTTGAGGGGTTTTTTGTTTTTATACGTTTGGTAATGAGGGCTAAGGTTTAGATAATTGTTATATTTAGGTATGAAAAAACTCTTTTTACTATTACTGTTTGTTCCAATTGTGTCTTTTGGGCAAACGACTCAACTAAAGGCTAATTTACCCTTTAGTGAAATATCAGAATACCCAACTGAGTTTTCACAAGCTAATATTGTTTCAAGAATGATTGAAGGTCTTGGCTACAGATATTATTGGGCTACTAAGTCGTTAACTGAAAAAGATTTAAATTATAAGCCTAGTGATGATACAAGATCAACATTACAAATACTTGAACATATATATAGCTTGACTGAGATGATTTCGTCATCTTTTAAAAAGAATGAATTTGAATTTACCCTTGTAAAAGGTAATTATAATGACCTGCGAGAAAAAACATTATTGAATTTGAAATATATTCAAGATGAGTTAAAGTTAAATCCTGACTTTTCACAATTACCCCTGAGATTTGAAATGGAAGGAACAAAAATGGAGTTTCCTTTTTGGAATCAAATAAATGGACCTATTTCTGATGCTTTATGGCATTGTGGACAAGTAGTGATGAACAGAAGAGCAAGTGGAAACCCTTTACAACCTGGAGTTAATGTTTTTATTGGCAAAACATCTTATTAAAACTATAAATCCCATTTAAAAAATGAAAAAACTAATCCCAATATTACTATTTATTCCACTTGTATTTTCTTGTTTATTTGATTCAAAAGAAATTGAAATTAAACCTCAAGTTATAGCTTATTATGCAGGTGATGAAAAGTCGATTGATGAATTTGACTTAAACGGAGTTGATCAAATAATATATAGTTTTTTACATCTCAAGGGAAATAAATTAGCTATTGACGATATAAAAGACAGTCTTGCCTTAGTGAATATTGTTAACCAAAAAAAGAATTATCCAAAATTAAAAGTATTAGTTTCACTAGGAGGTTGGGGAGGATGTGAAACCTGTTCAGATGTTTTTAGTTCAGAAAAAGCTCGAATTGAGTTTGCAATCTCTACAGCTGATATAATAGAGTCATTTAATGCAGATGGAATTGATCTTGATTGGGAGTATCCAGGAATTTCTGGATATCCAGGACATAGTTACATGCCTGAAGATCGTGAAAACTTTACAGACTTAATAGTTCAACTTAGAAAGTATATGAAAAAAAATGACATATTAAGTTTTGCTGCAGGCGCATCTAATAGATTTTTTGAAAATTCAATTGAATGGGATAAGGTAATGCCTTTGGTTGATAATGTTAATCTTATGACCTATGATTTTTATGGATCAGGCTCAACTAAAACTGGACACCACACAGCACTATCTTCGAACGAATTTCAAGATAGATCTGCGGAATCATCTATAGAAGCTTTAATGAATTTAGGGGTAAAGCCAAGTCAAATATTTATTGGAGGAGCCTTTTATATTAAAACATTTAAAAATGTTGCAAATATTAATAATGGTCTACATCAAAACGCTGAATGGAATAGAAGTTATAATCAAATAAACTTTGAAGATGTAAGGTCTAATTTTAATTTTTATTGGGACGATGTGGCAAATTCACCATATGCATACGACAGTATAAACAAAATTTTTGCAACTTTTGATGATCATAAATCAATAAAACTTAAATCCAAATATGCTTTGGATAAAAAATTAGGTGGAATTATGTTTTGGCAATTGATGAATGATAAGAAACAAAATGGTTTGCTAAAGACTATGGTCAATACAATTAAACCTTAGGTATAAGTCTAAGCATCTGTTTGCACATTCGGCAATTAATCGAATACGTATACGAGTTTTGTTTTTATACTAAATAATATTAGTGGATAATTTTCCTGTACTATCAGAAAAGCTTTCTTTTTCAATATCAAGCTTATTAAGCATGCTAAGTAGTAAGTTCGACATCCTTTCATCTTTCTCCTCAAAAACAGTATAGCTGCCGTGTTTAACCCCAAGATCGGAGCCTCCTGCAAGAATTAAAGGATAATTTCTAGCATTGTGGGTTGTACTACAAGCACTGCCATAAAGTATTAAAGTATTATCAAGTAAAGAACCATTAACGTCTTTTGTGTTTTTCATTTTGTCTAAAAAATATGAAAACTGTTTGGAATACCACCTGTCTAATCTTCCCCATTCTTCCCAATGTCCAGTGGCTACATCATGTGAAATTGTATGATGCCCTTGTAATCCAAGAGCAATTTTTGAAAAATTATCTCCAAACCCCATTCCATCTTCTCTTGCCATCATATAATTTATAACTCTCGTACAATCTGTTTGAAAACCAAGAACAATTAAATCCATCATTGATCTAACATAGTCTTGTGGTGCAGATGTCGGGTCAACATCTAAATTAATTAAGCTAGCGTCAAATTCTTTCATTGGCACATCTAGCCATTTTTCGTTTCTGACAAGCTGCATTTCAACTTGATTTAATGAGGTCATATATTCATCTAGCTTTGATTGGTCGTAAGAGCCGAGTTTATTTTTTAAAGTTTTACTGTCCTCTAGTACCAAGTCAACAATCTTTTTTCCTTGATTAATGCTTCTTTGCCTTTCGTTGGTAGAAGTTCCACCTATTGGTGAAAAGTATCTTTCAAAAATATCTCTTAATCTGTGTTCAGAAGGTATTGGTTTACCTGATGAATTAAAAGACAGTGTTGAGGTTCTAGACTTATATCCAACACCTCCGTCAGTTGATAAAGAAAGATATGGGAATCTAGTATATTGACTTAGCTCAGCAGCTGCTACTTGATCTACAGAGATTCTGTTTTTGTACAACCCTCGTAAATCACCACCAGTTAAAAATGAATCACCAGCCATATGGCCCAAAACAGTACGACTGCTAGGGTGACTTAACCCCCCAATGATTGACATATTATTTCTATGTCTTTCTAAATGTGAAAGTGATTTTGTGAGTTTGTAATTTTTTCCTTCACCTATTGGAAACCAACTCCAATCCTTGTAATACTCACTTTGCTTTGGGGGAAGACCAACACCGTTAGGAAAATAAAGAAAACAAAGTCTTTTTGCAGCTTCAGGTTCTGAAAGTTTTGTAAAATTAGTCATTGACATCGCTTCGAAATAAGGAAGCATACAAGTTACGCCTAAGCCTTTTAAAAAAGTTCTTCGGTCTAAATGCCAAGATTTTTTACTCATTTTTAAACAGTTTACTAAACCAATTTTTTTTCTTTTTATAAAACGATGGACTGTAGATAATTTCCTGAATTACAGTCTTAAAACTATAATTATCTCTTTTCACCCTTTCAACAATATACTTAATTTCTTTTTCATCAGCAAACCCAACATCTCTTCCGTTCGCATAAGAAAAAAGGTTTTTTACAATAGACTTTGTAAAGTCTTCAGTTTTAAATTTTAAAATATAGTCCTTCATATCTTGAATACCATCTACTTCATTTCCATCAGGCAATACTGATTTTGAATCAATAGGTTTGCCCTTCATTGTAAGCTGATATCGTCCAGTTGCATCATAGTTTTCAAATATTACTCCGTATGGATCTATTTTTTTGTGACAACCCATACATGAAACTTTATTTCTGTGTAGAAACAACTGTTCTTTTAAAGTTAGCTTTTCAAAGCCAGGAGTTTCTGAGTCCAGTTCTGGAACATTTGGAGGAGGTGGAGGGGGATGATCACCTAATATCTTCTCCTTTAACCACACTGCTCTTTTGATTGCGTGAGGTTGAGTTCCATCAGAGTGTCCCGTCAAAAAAGAACCCTGTGACAACAAGCCTCCTCTGTTTTGATTTTTATTTAACTTTACCGCTCTAAACTCGTTCCCCTCTACTCCATTTAACCCATAAAATTCAGCCAAATTTTGATTTAGCATAGCAAAATCAGAATCTATAAAGTTCATTATACTTAAATCGTTTATTAGTATATGCTTAACAAATTCGTAGGTTTCGCTAAACATATCTTCTTTTACAAATCTTGTATAATCTTCATATTCTTGAACATTTACATCCATGTTTTTATGCCTGTCTAATCTTAGCCATTCATATGAAAACCCATTAATTAAATTTTCAATTTTAGAGTTTTTGATCATACGATCAATTTGACTGGGTAAGTTTCTATATAGCTTCCCCTTAGAAGCAAGTTCTATTAACTTATCATCAGGCGGAGAGTTCCATAAAAAATATGAAAGCTGAGAGGCTAAATAATATTCATCATCATATTCACCGGAATTTAGTTTCATAGGCTGATTTAAATAAATAAAATTTGGTGAGCAAAGGATAGCAATCAACACCTCTTTTACACCATCCTCAAAAGAATCAAAATCGCTTCTAATATTCTTCCAAAAAGTTATATAACGATCAAGTTCACTATCATTTAGTGTTCTTCTAAATGCTCTTTCCATGAACTTTTCTATGACTTCATTGGCATATGCTTCCTCATTATTTTGATTCTTAGATTTAAAAAATATTTCCGTGTAAGATTTTGGGGGCCACACTGGATAGTAAGGAGCTTCAAATTCTACAGATTTAATTAATAGAGGCGGTCCTTTTAAACTACTTTCTTTAACTAAATGATTATTCCATAGTCCAAAAGTTACAATATTAGCAAGCTCTCCACTTACATCATCACTGGCCATAGGAACAGGGAGGTTTTCTAACATTCCTGTAAATTCAAAAACCTGTGAGTCTTCCATTGAATTTTTTACCTCGATTGGCTTAGACAATGCTTTATAATCCATCCCATCATCTGTTCTTGATCCTGCAAATGCTAATATTGAAGGGTTTACTCTTTCATATTGAAAATTATTCTTTTGGGATTCCTTTTGTAATGTTTTTGGCAATGGATCGTCTTTAGTTACTGGAGTAAAAATCAACTTACTGAAGCCAACAAAAAATTTCCCTCCAATAAATCCTTTGTGTTTACCTTTTGTTAGATACGCTAAAGTTACTGGGGTTGTAATTTCTTCTAATTTTTCGTTTTGATTTATATTTAATCTTTTACTTATAACCCCTTCTTCTTTTCGACCCAAGAATCTAATGTGGTATGAGGGCATTACATCATTTGAAACGTAAGGATGAACTAAATCAATTTTATATATCCCATCAAAAGGAACATCATATGTAAATTCAATTTCAGAAAATGTTGCAAACTCTTTGGGAATTAGATTTTTATTATCAAATGTAAAGCTGTTCTTTATGTTTAAATCTTTTGCATTAACTGAAAAAGAATTCTCAAAGTCTAAAGCTGGTTCTTTTTCTCTCAAGTCAATAAGTCTTTCAATAGATAACGAATTATATCCTTTAGAGGCTTCAACTCTAAAAGCATACTTGCCCTCTCTAGGAAAATCTTCTTTAATTAATAGTTTTAAATTGGGAGAAGGTCCTTGCCAAGATTTTGGCGTGACTTCTTTTGCAGGCAGTGCAGAGTTTAAAATCATTCCCTCGTCAACAATATAATACCTATTACTTGCCGATCCTCTCATTCCTATACCTATTTTATTTTTTAATACTTTAATAGAATCGCCAATGCTGGAAGATTTCTTTACAGGCTTACCATTCATGTCAAGAATTTGTACATCAAAATCTTTATTGTTTATAGGAGCTGTCTGATAGCCTCCAAATTCTGCGCCTAAAACGTCATCTCCTTTGTTTTTCCCAAGAACAACTTTATATCTTCTAGATTTTGGTTTTTCTCCTTTTACCAGAGCCTTGTCCAACGCTTCACGAGCAAGCTTTTGGTAATAATCAATATGAAGTGATGAGGTTTGAAGAATATTACCGTTATTCGTGAATCCCATTTTCGACTTACCGTCATCAGGCAAAAGATCTCCAAAATTTATGTAAACTCCTAATAACTCATTTAATGAGTTAGTGTATTGTGATTTTGTTTGCCTTCTCATCACTAGTTTACTATCTGTTTCTTTAGCTTCAGCTGCTTTATCTAAATTTTCAGTTATCCAATCAACTAAAATTCTTCTGTCATCCTCTGAAAGCTGTAGCTCGTCGCTTGGGGGCATTTCTCCAAGATTAATCTCATTTAACATCATATTCCATTTTTCAGCATCAAAACCATTAACCATGTCCCAATCAATATTATCAAACCTCATGTCTCCTTTTTGTTTTTCTTGTCCATGACATTTGTAACAGTAATTTTCTATGATTGGTTTAATTTGATCTGTATAATATGTTGCGCCTGTAGAAAGTGAATCAATTTTTCTGTCTACAACAAGATAATTTCTTTCATCATCAATATTTAAAACCTTCTTCATGCTTATAGGCATGTACTTAGTTAAATAGTCTTTGCCATGTGTAAGCTGTCCTCCAAAATGCCCTGCAAAAAGAAGAAAAATCACATTTGCATATAAAAATACTCTGTAGGTTTTTTTTGATTTTGAATTAAAATAAAGTAGCCAAACACACACTAAAGCTGTTAGCCAGCCTAGCCATTTATGAAGGTTTAACAGCTCATCATCATAATTTCCGCTTGATGCTAAAACAAACCCCAAAATAGCTGATGGAATTACCGTTATAACTGAAAACCATAATAATATTGAACATGCTGAATCCAAATTAAGTTGTGGTCGATATGAATTAATAATTTCCATCACAAATAAAGCGGCCAAGCCTCCAATAGGAAGGTGCAAAATAATTGGATGAAATCTTCCAATAAAAAAAACAAAAGTATTGTTCACTGTTCCATCAAGAGGAATTAACAATAGGCCAAATAACACTAAAGACAATATCGCCGGGACTTTAATTTGTTTTTTCATTTGCTGAACTAAATTGTAATTCTTATCAGTTTATGTAATATAAGAATTTTTGAAAGAATTTTAAACACTCAATTATTATGTAAATTATGTTACAAAACAAAAAAACAGTAAAGAGGCTTTTGCATTTTAAGGAATACTTTTTTCATATCTTTATAAAATGAAAAAAATTGTCTTATTAATCTTTTTTATTCCATTATTATCTCTAGCACAAAGCGGAGATTTAAAATATTATGGTGAAAAAATTAGTTCCCAAAACACTGTAACCCTGAAAGGATTGATTAACAACGCAAAAGACAAATCTCTTGCCAAGGTTAATGGAACTATTTTATCTTCTTGTCCAAAAAAAGGATGTTGGATGCAGGTTCAAGTTGAAACTGATACTATTCAAGTAACCTTCAAAGATTATGGGTTTTTTGTTCCTAAAACAGGACTTGAAAACAAAAAAACCGTATTGGAGGGGTTTGTAAAACAAGACACTATTAGCATTAAAATGCTTAGGCATTATGCTGAAGATGCTGGAAAATCCAAGTCTGAAATTGAACAAATAATAAAGCCTGAATTTAAACTCTCATTTATTGCTAACGGAGTTATAATTAATTAACATTTATCAAAATTTAATGAAGAAATTCTTTTCTTTTCTTTTCTTTTTAGCAATTATTTCTTGTTCAAAAGATCCAATTTTATACACTCTTACCACCTCTACTAATCCAACAGAGGGAGGCGCTCTTTTGCCAAGCTCAGCGCAGTTTGAAGAGGGAGAAACCGTTGTTTTGAACGCAACCCCAACTGAAGAATACGTTTTCTTTAGTTGGGCGGGGGTGTCTGGAGAAAACAGTACCACAAGCATAGTAATGAACTCTGATAAGTCTGTAGTTGCTCTATTTGTGAAAAAACAGTACTCTTTAGAAATTTCCGTTGAGGGCGAAGGAGAAGTAACAGAAAAAATAATTAAAGCAGGATCTTCTACAGATTATAACAGTGGAACAATTGTTGAGCTTTCGGCCAATCCTGTAAGTGAATGGGTTTTTGTCGAATGGAAAGGAGATCTGTCTGGCTCTGAAAATCCAACTCAAATTACAATCAACAAGCCTAAAAAAATAATTGCTGTTTTTCAAAAAAAACAATACCCTCTCAATATTGAAATTGAAGGAGAAGGTTCTGTTGAAGAAACAGTCATAAAACCAGGTGTGCCCAATAGCTATAATAGCGGTACAATTGTTTCGATTGAAGCAATTCCTCAAAACGGTTGGTCTTTTTTAAAATGGTCTGGGGATGTTAGCTCTTTAGAAAACCCTATTGAAATTACGGTAAACATCTCTAAAAATATAAAAGCTGAGTTTTTTAACCCTCAAGATTTTACTGGCTTACCTATACTTTATGTTGATACTGAAGGTAGCGAAATCAATTCTAAGGAAGATTATGTTGAAGGAAGCGTTTCAATTATTGGGTCTAATGACTTTCCTGATCTTTCTTCAGCTGAAATGAAAATTAAAGGAAGAGGAAATTCTACATGGTGGCAAGGAGGAATAGGCCGCCCCGATAATATGAAGAAGCCTTTTCAAATAAAATTTGGAGACAAAACAAAAGTTCTAAACATGCCTAAAGACAAAAAGTGGGTACTTCTTGCCGAAATATCAGATATTTCTTTGATTCGTAATAAAATAGTTCGTGAAATAGCTAACATGGGTAGCTTTGATTATGTTCCTCAGGCCGAATACACAGAATTATTTATTAATAATAAACATGCGGGGACTTATTTAATTGGTCAAAAAGTAGAAGAATCTAAAAACAGAGTAAATATTGGAGATGACGGCTATTTGGTTGAAATTGATACAGATGCTCACGGCAGAATTGAAGAAGATGATGTTTATTTTCGTTCTAACGTTTGGTCATCTCACTATAAAGATGGAGTTTTCAACATAAAGGAGCCTAGTCTGGATTTTGATTCTGAAAAATTTAATTTAATTAAAGGTCATATTAATTCTTTTGAAGACGCTTTGTTTGGAGACAACTTTAAAGACCCTGATATAGGCTATCGTTCATTTATAGATTTACCAAGCTTCATAGATTGGTTTTTAGTAAATGAAATCTCAAAAAACCAAGATGCTGCATCTTTTTCGAGCATCTATTTTAACTATATCCCAGGTGAAAAAATTAAAATGGGTCCAATTTGGGATTTCGATCTTGCTTTTGGAAACGTGAATTATTCTAATGCTGAAAATCCTGAAGGATTTTGGATCAAAGATAATCTATGGTATAAGAGAATGTTTGAAGACCCTTATTTTAAACAAATGGTTCAAGAACGTTTTGACTATTATAACAACAATCTAAGTTTAATATTATCAAAAATCAGCGGATTTGAAACTTATCTTTCAAAATCTCAAAAGAAAAATTTTGAACTTTACCCTAGTCTATTAGATCCTAATTCGGAAGTTTGGCCTGTTCCGGCTAGATTCGATAATCATCATGGTTATGTTGAATATTTAAAAACTTGGTTAGATACCAGAATGGAATGGCTAAAAACTTGGCTTTAATGAAAGTTGTCTTTTTGACATAAAAATAATTTTTGGTATATTATTTGTTGATTATATTACAATGAATACAATTGATTATCATTATAAAAACGCCTCTGTAAAGCTTAAAAACGGATCTACTGTTAATGAGCTTTATCAACAACTTTACAGGCTAGAAAAAAAAGAAGATTATGATGCATGTGCTGGAATTTTAAAAGCTATAAAAGAATTTTCTAAATGAAAAAATTATTAATGTTTTTTATGTTTTTTTCTATTATTTCTTGTCAAGAGAACTTCTCTGAAATAAAAAACATTATCGAAATTGAAGGGGATTGGGAGTCAGAATATGAAAACATTTCTGTTGATACCGACAAAATGATAATAACAGTAAACGACACTGTTAACTTAGTTTTATCTTCAAGGCATTATGACAAGCCTTTAATTACCGTTTCCTCTGGTAGTGTGATGTTTTATGATGCAAGAGTTTCTATAAACAAATCTAAAAACTCAATAAAAATTAAAAGAATAAACGAATCTATTGAGATAACATATTTTAAAAAATGAAAAATCTAACTTTTATATTCTTTGTTTTTGTTTGTTCTTTTTTAAATTCCCAGACAGTCAATGAAATCTCCGTTAAAAAACACCTTTACACTCTCGCCAACGATTCAATGCAGGGTAGAAAAGCTGGAGGACCCGGGATTGAAAAAGCTGCAAAATATATAGAACAGCAATTTTCTAAAATTGGACTAAAACCTTTTAATGGCTCTAGTTTTAGACAAACGTTTAAGCATATAAACAAACGCTCCGAAAAAAAAGAAGAATTAACTTTATTTAATGTCATTGGGTTGCTAGAGGGAACAACTCTGAAAGAAGAGTTCGTTGTTATTTCTGCTCACTATGATCATCTTGGCCGAAAAAATATTGGAGAAGGAGATTTAATTTTTAATGGAGCCAACGATAATGCATCAGGTGTAAGCGCAATGATCATGTTGGCAGACTATTTCAAAAAAGCCAAAATAAATAAAAGAAGCATTCTCTTTATTGCTTTTACCGCAGAAGAAATGGGACTTGTAGGCTCCAATCACTTTGGAAAAACTATTTCTGCAGAGACAATAATAGCTGGAGTTAATATTGAAATGATTGGTAAAGAGTCTCCATTTGGGCCTAAAACAGCTTGGCTTACTGGTTTCAATAGATCAGATTTTGGTAAAATTATTCAAAAAAATCTTTCTTTTTCTGAATACAAACTTTATCCTGATCCATACAAAAATTATAGATTGTTTTTTAGATCCGATAATGCTTCTTTGGCTAGACTAGGAGTGCCTGCACACACTTTTTCAACGAGTCCAATGGACAAAGATCTCGATTACCACAAGGTAAGCGATGAAGCAGAAACCTTGGATGTCAAGACTATTACAGAAACAATAAAAGCAATAGCTACAGGAATTAGATCTATTATTTCTGGAGATGACACCCCGTCAAGATTGATCTTATAGTTTTTCAATCAGAATTCTCTTTGATTCTTTAATACAATCTTTTATCTTGTAGAGGTAAGAAATTTTACATTATATGAATTCAAAAAAATCAAGAAGAAGCTTCATAAAAAAAACATCAGCAGTTGGTGCTGGGTTTTTTATCGTTCCAAGAAATGTGTTGGGAGGAGTTGGCTATACGTCTCCAAGTGATCAACTAAATTTAGCTGCGATAGGTTCTGGCGGGAAGGGTATAAGTGACATCGCCAACGCTTCAGTAAACGGTAGAGAAAGGGTGGCTGCGCTATGTGATGTTGACTTTTCCGGAAGCGCTTCTAGATCTGTTAAAAGATTTCCGAAAGCTAAATTGTATTCAGATTTTAGAGAAATGCTCGACAACGAAAAAGATATTGATGCCGTAACAATTTCAACACCAGACCATGTTCATGGTCCTGCTGCAGTTTATGCAATGGAAAGAAATAAACATGTATACGTTCAAAAACCAATAACACATAATATTCGCGAAGCTAGAATACTAACTGAGCTTGCTAGAAAACAAAAAGTTGTTACTCAGATGGGAAACCAAGGTGGATCAAATCCTTTATTAAAAATGGTTCAAAACTGGATTGATTCAGGAAAAGTCGGCAAAATCTCCGAGGTTAAAGTTTGGACCAACAGACCGGTTTGGCCGCAAGGAGTAAAAATGCAAACTCCCAACCCTAGCTTAAAACCTGATTCACTAGACTGGAATTTATGGCTCGGGCCTGCAAGGCAAAAACCATACACTCCAAACCTACACCCTTTCAATTGGAGGGGATGGTGGGAATACGGAACGGGTGCACTTGGTGATGTAGGTTGTCATTTAATAGATATTCCTTTTAGAACATTAGGGTTAAAATATCCCAAAAGTGCTGAGTGTAGCGTTGGAAGTGTTTTTACCAAAATGTGGAATCCTGATTATCATCCAGAAGGCTGTCCTCCATCTTCTTTAATTACTTTAAATTTTGATTCAACTGAAAAAAGCAAGAGTCCAATAGAGTTGACGTGGACAGATGGCGGAATTAGACCTCCGCACCCAGACATTATACCAGCTGACAGTGATATTGGAGGGCCAGACAGTCAAAATGGAGTTCTAATGATTGGAGAAAAAGGCATTATTTCTACTAATATAAATGACAGCTCTCCGCTAACCCCTAAGCTTTATCTTTATGATGGACAGACAGAATTTGGGCCTGAAACGGAAGACATGCCTGAACCTGAATATGGACACCAAAGAAAGTGGGTAGACGCCTGTAAAGCTGGTTTTAGAAGTAAAGAGCATCTTAATTTAACCTCATCATTTGATTACGCCGGCCCAATGACCGAAACAGTTTTAATGGGTAATCTTGCAATTAGAAGCTACATGCTAAGAAATGAAAAATCTAACGGAGGTTTTGATTATTATGCAAGAAAAAAATTACTATGGGACGGGGATAATATGAAAATTACAAATATTGAAGAAGCAAATCAATTTGTAACCAGAGAATATAGAGAAGGCTGGAAAATATAACATTAAATTGGCACTGTTTTTGACACTATTTTGAAAATGAAAACAAATCTTTTTTGTCTTTTTTTTATAATCAGTTTTAGCTCAATTACTGCGCAAAAAATTTATTCTACTAACCAGCCATATAAAGCAGATATTAAAGTTTTTGTTGTCGAAAATGAGTACCAGGCTGATTTAAAAGTGTACAAAGTTTCTCGAGCTTATGAGGCAAAGAAAAACTCAGGCTTATGGTATTTTTCTAACACTCCTTATGATTCTGACAAAAAAATTTATTTCTGTGAAAACGAATATGAAGCTGATTTAAAAGTCTTTTTTGTTGATTATAAGTATCAAGCTAAATGGAAAAGTTCTGAGAAAAAATTCCTGTTATATTAATTTTTTTTGAAAGAATACTCATAAAATGAAACCGTATCAAAATCAAAACTCCTCTAAAAAAAAGCAAGTTGAAAAAATGTTTGATTCAATTTCATTTGAATATGATAACCTTAACAGGTTAATTTCAGCAGGAAATGATGTTAAATGGAGAAAAAATATTTACAAAATAGCCGAACGTTTAAACCCTGTAGACATTTTGGATATTGCCACAGGAACAGCGGACATAGCGCTAGAGCTTTCTAAAATAAAAGGATCAAAAATAACTGGTTTAGATATTTCTGAAAAAATGCTAGATGTAGGAAGACAAAAAGTGACAGAGAGGAGTCTTGAAAATAAGGTTTCTTTAGTTTCTGGAGATGCTGAAAACTTAAGTTTTTCTAAAAACACATTTGATCTTATATCAATTGGCTTTGGTGTAAGAAATTTTCAAAACCTTGAAAAAGGTCTTTTAGAAAGTTTTAGGGTCTTAAGAGAAGGTGGAACTTTAATTGTTTTGGAAACGTCAGTTCCTCAAAACAGACTTGTAAAGTTATTTTATTTGCTTTTTAGTCGAACTTTTATTCCTTTGGTTGGTTTTCTTTTCTCAAAAGACAAAAAAGCTTACAAATACCTACAAAAGTCAGCAGAAGAATTTCCAAGCGGAGAAAGTTTTAGTCAAATTTTAAAATCTTGTGGCTTTAAAAATGTTCATATAATGCCACTTATGCTTGGAGCCTCGTCAATTTATGTTGCTAAAAAACACTGATGAAAAACAATACAAAAAAAGTTTCTAACAACAGCTTTTTTGAAGTCATAAATAATCTTCTTAAAAAAAAAGACTCTTTCATTTGTTCTCGCCTTCCCGGTTCAAAACAGGTTAATCTTAACTCTGGAATTGTAACAAAACTAAAGCGCTCAGAAATACAAGACAATGGAATCTTTGTAATGCCATTTATTGAAAAAAATTTAGGTTGGATGTTAAGTCCTTCTTTAAATTACGAAACGATTATTGAAAAAAAATTAAATTCAAAAAACAATAATTTTTTGAACGTAAAAGACCTTGTCAAAAATGAAGAAAAGGAAAACTATACTCGTTCTGTTAAAAATTTAATAAAAGAAATTGATAAGGGAAAATTGTCAAAAATAGTATTCTCGAAAAAAATAACTTTAAAGCGTCCTAATTCAAATTGTGTTTCAATTTTTAAAAACATTCTTGATTCATACAATGATGCTTTCTGTTATTTCTTTTACACCCCAAAAGAAGGTGTTTGGTTGGGCGCTAGTCCAGAGCTTTTATTTAAAAAAGAAAAAAACTCTATTTTAACTATGGCTTTAGCAGGAACAAAATTCAATATTAGTTCAGAGTGGGGAGATAAAGAATATTCTGAACAAAAAATAGTTCAAGATGAAATAATTGAAAACCTTAGCCCCTTGTGCTCTTCTCTTTCGCTTGGAGAAACAGAGACGGTTTCTGCGGGAAAAATACAACACTTAAAAACAAGTTTTGAAGGAACAACCCAAGCCTCAACTATTAAACTTATTAATGCTCTTTTTCCTTCTTCTGCAATAGCTGGTTTCCCAAGAAAAACTGCCTTAAAATTGATTTCAAAGCATGAGTTACATGAAAGATCTTTTTATTCTGGTTTCATTGGAGCGTGTAAAGGCAATGGCTCTTCTTTTTTTGTAAATTTAAGATGTCTTAATGTTAAAGATGACAAAATATCACTTTATGTCGGGTCTGGAATAACAAAAGATAGCGACCCAGACAATGAATGGATGGAAATTTTAAAAAAATCTGAAACAATGTTAAATGTTATTTTTTAACAACTTTTGTTTTCATTTTCTAAATTTGTTTCACAAATGATGTATCCAAAAATTAATTCCGCTCAAACGATTATTCTTTATTGTGAAAAGTTTGAGTTTTTCAATATTGTAATTTCTCCAGGATCAAGGAACGCTCCCTTAGTTATTGGCTTTGCCTCTAATAAAAAATTTGACTGTTATAGTGTTGTGGATGAGCGATCTGCTGGATTTTTTGCTTTAGGCATGTCACAGCAAACGCAAAAACCCACCGTTTTAATCTGTACATCTGGATCTGCACTTCTTAACTATTACCCCGCAGTTGCAGAAGCCTATTATAGCGACATCCCTTTAATTATTATTTCAGCTGATAGGCCTGGTTATAAAATAGGAATTGGCGACGGACAAACAATTCAACAAAGAAATGTTTTTGGAAATCATGTTGTTGACTTTAAAAACTTGGGTCAGGATGTTAATCATAGTGCTGATTCTGTTTTAGAAAGCAACAGTCAAAGCTTAATTCCTAATTCGTTAAATACAGCCGGGCAATTAAAACTTCAAAAAAACATTCAAAGCTCTAATGAAAAAATAATTGCTGGTTTGTTTGCAAAAACTTTAGAATTTTCAAGACCTGTTCATCTTAATGTTCCGCTTGAAGAGCCTTTGTCCGATTTTGTAAACCAACCTTCAATTGAGGTTAAAAGCAAAATAAAATATAGTTTAGAAAACAATGACCTTACTGTTTTTGACAACCCTCTTATAAAAGGCTACAAAAAAATAATGATTCTTTTGGGTTGTGCCGATAAAGAAGTGCTGAGTCAGAATGTAATAAATGAACTGTCAGGCTTTGAAAATATAGCAGTACTAAAAGAAACTACTTCAAACATAAATAACGTCTCTTTTTTTGGCAAAATAGATCAACTGATTGCACCAATTGAACTTTCTAAAAACAGCTCTGATTTGTTCAATAAATTAAAACCAGAACTACTGATTACAATCGGGGGAATGGTCATCTCAAAAAAAATAAAAACAATGTTAAGAGCATATAGGCCAATTGCTCATATTCATTTGGGGCATAATAATGCTAAAGACAC
>CAJQMK010000023.1 GCA_905479415.1 uncultured Flavobacteriaceae bacterium
TTTTTGCAGCTTTTTGCTGCTGTTTTAATGTTTCAAACAGGATATAGCATCGATTCATTCCATGGTGTTTTTAACATTTATGAATTGCCTTGGTGGCTAGAGTTTGTGTCTAGTGTTTTTGTTTTTGTTGTGGTGGTGAACGCATTAAATTTAATCGATGGTTTGGATGGTTTAGCTTCATTTATATCCATTAAATTCTTTCTTGTCGCAGGCGGAATAATTCTTGTTTCTAAACCTGAATGGTTTTTGTTTTTTATTATAATTATTAGTGCTTTACTTGGGTTTTTGTGGTTTAACTTCAATCGAACCCGGAAAGTGTTTTTAGGGGACTGTGGCTCTTTGTTTATTGGGTCTATAATGGCTTTTTTGATATTTTATTTATTAGACTCCGAAAGCGCTCTTGTTACAGATAATTTAATTTCAAGACCACTTTTAACAGTTTTACTCCTTTTATACCCGTTGATTGATACATTAAGAGCTTTTCTTATAAGAGCTTATAACAACAAATCCCCTTTTGTTGCGGACAGGGTCCATCTTCATCACAGGTTGGCAGACAAAGGCTATCAGCACTGGCAAGCCTCAGTCTTAACTTTTTCTCTTTCAACTTTTATATTGGTGGTTAATGTTCTATTATTCTCTACAATTGGTTTATTGGGTGGGGTGGCTTTAACCGTTATTTTACTTGTCGTTTTTTATTATACTTTTTTTAAATGAGAATTCTTCAGTTTCTATTCTTTTTGTGTTTGCCTTTTAATTGGCTTATTGGTCAAAATTCAGACGATACAAAAAAATTGCTTGTAAGTAAAGACTCCGTCTCTTTTTATTCTTTTAACAAAAAAGGCGTTAGCGAATACACCGTGCTAGAATCTAAAAAACTCTCGAAAAAGTATATTGAATACTCCAAGCCATTTCCTGAAGAATTACAACTTGTTGAGCTTGACGTTCTTGCGCCTGTGGTTTCTGAAGACGGGAGTGTTTATTTTTTATATCCTGGAGGGGGTGTTTTATTTAAATATTTTAACGGCTTGTTTGAAAGAATTGACGAAAGTTTTCCTCATAGAAATCAGTTTTCTGGTTATTTTTTTGAATATAAAAAAGAACTTTATCTATTGGGGGGGTATGGCTACTGGAAAGCTAACAGCTTGTTAATTAAGTTTAATTTTGAAGTTAGAAACTGGGAGCTTGTTCGCGCGCTTGGGCAAACACCCATAAACGGAATTAATAACGGCTCTTTTGTTTTAGACAAAAACAAATTACATGTTTTTGATTTTTACACTCGTTTGGATGACTTAAATGTAAAAAACAACAGTCATTATGTTTTAGACCTTGACCAAATGCTCTGGAAAAAAGAAGGTGCTCTAAACAACACGCTATTTAGTGAAAGCAAAAAAGAGTATGAGTTACAAGCTGAATTTGGAAACTCTCTTTTACAAAAAAATGTAAATGAATGGCCTTTAAGAATTATTACTCCACGTGATAATCAAATACGTTTTTATAACGCTGAGCAGTTACATAATGTAAATAGTTTGGCTATTGTTGTGGGTAAAAACATTGTTTATCCTGTTCTTTCTGCTGACAGAGAATATGAAACTCTAATTGTAAGGGATTTATATAATAACATTACTTTGATAAACGAAGAATACCTTACAAATGATTTTAATTTATTTACAAGTTATTTTATTTATGCAGGTGGGTTTTGTCTATTATTAATTCTTATAACGTTTATTAAGTTTAAAAAAGAAAAGTTTGTGTTTTTTCTTTCCGAAAACAACTTGAGTGGGCTTAACAAAACAATTCCAATTGATAAGGATGAAAGATTTGTTCTTGAGTTAATACTAAACGCAAAAGAAAGAAAAATTGATAATTTCCTTCTTTTAAATTATTTCAAAAACAGCAAAATCAGCAACGATGCATCGATAAAACGAAAAAACAAAGTTATACAAGAGTTGAATCAAAAAGCTTTAGAAAAATTTGAAATTGTTCTTATAATTAAAAGTTCAAAACAAACCGATTCTAGACAGACCGTTTATTGTTTAAATCCAAAAATAGAACTATAGCCTCTATATCTTTTTAAAAGAAACCATTTTCTCCACAATTAACCTGTCGTTTGAGAGTCTAGGCAATTTATTTTGCCCTCCTAATTTGCCTTGTGTCTCCATGTAATTTTTAAAACCATTTTCTTTAACAACAACAATTTCTAACGGTTTTAGCACTTTTCCTTTTACAAGATCAGAATAATAACTGTTTATTTCTTTTAGATTGTTATCAGTTTTTTTAGACAATACTTTAATCTCCGCTAAAGAAATCTTTCCTTCAAATTCGATCCACCACTCATGAAAAGGCAAGCCTTTTTCTGGATTAATAAATGGTGCAACAGTAAACTCTTTTACTACTATTTTTGTTTCGTCTGCCGCTTTTTTTAATGCTTTTTCAACTTCACTTCCAATTACGTGCTCTCCAAACGCAGAAATAAAATGCCTATATCTTCCTGTAACGATTATTCTGTAAGGGCTTAAAGAAACAAAAGCTACGGTATCTCCTGTATTATAACCCCACAAGCCTGCGTTTGTTGAAATTATTAACACATAGTTTTGGTTAAGTTTAACTTCTTTAATTGAAAGTCTTTTTGGATTGCTTTTTGACATTTCTAAAACTTCTATAAACTCATAAAAAATTCCTGAGCTTAACTGAATTAAAAGGCCTTCGTTTCTTTGAGAGTCTTGATAGGCAAAAAAGCCTTCTGAAGCAGGGTAATACTCTATGCTGTCTATGTTTTTTCCAATGAGTTTTTTAAAAACGCTTTTGTAGGGTGCAAAATTAACTCCTCCATAGACAAAAAGACTAAAGTCAGGAAAGATTTCAGATATTGTTTGTTTTCCAGACAGAGATATAAGTTTTTCAAAATACATTACGACCCAAGGAGGAATCCCTCCGATTGCCGCCATCTCTTCTTTTATAGTTTCTTGCGAAACCTTTTCTACTTTTTTTTCCCAATCTTCAATACAGTTTGTTTTCCAACTAGGCATTGTGTTTTTTTTTAAAAAGGCTGGCGTATAGTGCGCAACAATTCCTGAAAGCCTGCCGGTTTTTATCCCGTTTAAATTCTCAAGAACAGGACTGCCTTGTAAAAAAATTATTTTTTTATTTAAAAACGTAGTGTTGTTTGTTTCTAATATATAATGCATTGTTGCCTCCACAGACCCTTTAATATGAAAAGGCATTGAGTCTTTAGTAATTGGAATGTGTTTTTCGCCAGAGGTGGTGCCCGATGTTTTTGCAAAGTAAATTGGTTTTCCGGGCCATAAAATATTTTTTTTACCCTGAACAACCTTGTCAATATATGTTTTAATTCCTTCATAATCTCTGATAGGAATTTCTTTTATAAAATCTCTGTAAGTAGAAATTTTATCAAAATTATGATCTTTACCAAATTTTGTTTTTTTTGCTTTAGAGATTAGTTTTTTCATAACTTTCTCTTGAGTCTCTACAGGTTTTTTAGACCATTTTTTGGTTTTTTTTACAACATACTTTGCGTAAATCTTAACAAGGATTTCTTTAATACTACTCAAAACTAATATACTCTAAAGGATCTACAGGGTTTCCGTTGCTCCAAAGTTCAAAATGCAAATGAGGCCCAGTGGTTAGCTCTCCGGTATTTCCAGAGAGGGCAATTGCTTGGCCAGACTTTACGTAATCCCCTTGAGATATTAGTCCTGAAGAATTGTGTTTATATACACTAATGAGATTAAAAGAGTGTTCTAAAACAATCACAAACCCAGTGTCTATTGTCCATTCCGAAAGGATAACTTTACCGTCTGAAACTGCTTTTACAGGTGTGTTTGTTACTGCCGGGATATCAACCCCAAAATGTTTTTCACTGATGTCAAAAGCTGATGAAATCTTTCCGGAAATAGGGCTATATAAAACATACTCCACATTTGGACTTGCGGATTCTATTGTATTAAACCTGTCTTCTTTTTCAACAAGGTTTCTAAGTAAAGAGTCTTGTTTGTTTGTTTTAAAGTCAAGTTCAGAAACATCAACTTTTTTTAAAATCATTTCTTGATTAATCTCTTCTTCTGTGATTTCTCCTAAAATAACAGACCCAACAGAGTTTATGAAGGTTTGGTTTTTATTTACTACACGTTCTAATGAATCTAAAAGCTCGATGTTTTTTATTGCGTTTTGCCTTAAAATAGTCGAGTCATAACCTGGAATATATTCCTTTACAGATGTAAAAGCAATAAGCCCAACAGTTAAAACAATAAGTGTAGCTGATACTAAAGCTATTAACAAAAAAATGTTTAGTTTATTTAATTTGTAT
>CAJQMK010000024.1 GCA_905479415.1 uncultured Flavobacteriaceae bacterium
TTATCCATGTCATTGGAATATGGAATACCGTAATAATAATCAAAACCATGATTTAAAGGCAAATATTTCTTTTTATGACCAAGATGCCACTTACCCACAATAGCAGTCTTATATTTATTTTCTTTTAGTTTCTCAGCTATTGTAAATTCACTTGATGGAAGACCATTTAAAGAGTTAGGAAAGAGAACTTTATTTTTAGAACTAGTCATACCACTTCTAACTGGAAGCCTTCCTGTTAAAAGAGCAGCTCTACTAGGCGTACAAACTGGTGCAGCAGAATAAAACTGAGTCCATTTTTGACCTTCATAGGCCATTTTATCAAGATTAGGTGTTGAGATAGTCGGATTTCCGAAAACTCCTAAATCACCATAACCCATGTCATCTACAAAAACAATTATAAAATTTAGATTTTGATTTTTCTGAATTCCAAATGAAAATAAACTAAATAAAAAAAAAACAAAAAAACATGTGTAACGATTAAACATCATAAATCTTAGATTTATTCTAATTTAGAAAATAATAAGTTAATAATAACTTATTTTTTTTACCTTGGGGATTCCTAAATTTTTAAATTATGAATAAAACATTTTTATCATTAGTTATTATTTCATTAATAACTATCAATTTTTCATTTGCTTTTCAAACTTCAAAAGCTAAAAAATTTGCTAAATCAATTACAGAAAAAGAATTAAGCGAACATCTTTATACTTATGCTTCTGATGAATTTGAAGGTAGAGATACTGGTGCACCAGGTCAAAAAAAGGCTGTAGAATATATTAGAAATTATTACAAATCAATTGGAATTGAACCAGGAGATTTAGAAGGGGATTACTTTCAAGAAATGACTCTGACAATGAGAGGAAGAAGAGGTCAGAAACCCAAAACTGTAGAAACTGAAAACGTAATAGCAATTATTAGAGGATCTGAAAAACCAGATGAATATGTTGTTATAACAGCACATTTAGATCATGTTGGTATTACTGACGGCGAAATCTATAATGGTGCTGACGATGACGGTTCAGGAACTGTTGCTTTATTAGAAATTGCTGAAGCTTTCAAAAAAGCTGCTGATAAGGGTAAAGGACCTAAAAGATCAATTGTATTTTTACACGTAACAGGTGAAGAAAAGGGATTACTTGGATCTGCTTATTATGCAGATAATCCTGTTTATCCATTAGCAAACACAGTTGTAAATTTAAATGTAGATATGATCGGAAGAATAGATCCCACAAGAAGAGAAAAAAACAGAGATTATATTTATTTAATTGGATCCGACCATGACAGTGTTGATTTACACAATTTATCAGAACAAACTAATGCTGAATCTGTGAATATGACACTCGATTATAGATTTAATGATAAAAATGATCCTAATAGATTTTACTACAGAAGTGATCACTATAATTTTGCAAAAAATGGTATTCCAATTATATTTTACTTTACCGGAACACACGCAGATTATCACCAGCCAAGTGATACACCAGACAAAATTGAATACGATTTACTGGAAATGAGATCAAGACTAATTTTCTACACTGCTTGGAATATAGCAAACAGAGATAAAAGAATTGTAGTTGACCCTAAGCCCGAAAAAACATCTTTTTCTATTTCTGAGGATGATCTTAAAAAGTTTCACGGCTTATATGCTTCCGATTTGATGCCTCTTAAGTTTGAAGTTTACACCAAAGATGGAAACTTAGCTATGAATCCTGTTGGAATGGATCAAGAATTAGTACTTGAAGCTACATCAAAAAACACTTTCAAACAAGAAATTGCAGGAATGGAAGTTACTTTTGACAAAGGATCTATGAAGTTAAAAATGCAGGGTAGAGAAATTAGCTTTAAAGCTGTCCCCCCTACTCCAAAAGATTCTAAAGCAACTGATATTGAATAAAATTCGAATTATATTTATAACAATAAAAACGTCCTTCATGGGCGTTTTTTTATGAAAAAATATCATTTAGAACTCCGGCTAAAGTTGATCCAGCTTTAAATAATTTATGTTTTATAAAAGGAATTTTATGATTTATATAATCTTTTTCAATATTAATAACATTCTTTATTTCAGGGTATAATATTTTAACATCTTGATGCGTTTCATAAACCCATTCATCAGGGCTTAATGAAAAATCAACTTCATTCATTAACATTAACTCATCTGATATCTGAAGATAATCCATATTTAAATATTCAATAATATGGATATCCCAAACAATATGAAAATTTGTAGGCTTTCCTAAAAAGGAAAGTTTTATGTCATTACCTCCCCTGTCCTCAAACATACCAGTATGTAATGGCTGGTGAATGTCACCAACTAAATGGATTAAAAATTTTAAATAAAAAGATTTAGACTCTTTACTTGATTCAGGATTTTTTAAAACTCTAATACACTCTTTTAAAGTCGTTACTATATCACCTTTTGGATTTTTTTGAATATCCGAATATTCTTTATCTAAAGGCATATTGACATAATGCCATGGACTGTATTTCTTATATAAAGGATCTGATTTTATTTCATCAGCCCAAGTACTAGCACTAGCCAAAGATTCACCATCTAACAAATCATTTACTATAAGCTTAACATTAGAGTTAAGTTTTCTTTCAGCAATTTCTCCAACAACCTTATGTCCAATACTTCCCCAAACAATAGAATTATCAAATGAATTGAAAGAAGAAAAAATAAAAAATATTAGAAAAAGAAAATAGATATTAAAATTTTTCATAAAGAATTAAATTTATTTCTGTTTTTAAAAAAATCAAATCCAAATTTTAAAAAAACAATAATTAAAATTATAAAGGCAATTACATGAAATTTTTCCTGATCTGCACCTTCAAAATCTCCTCTGATCCTTGCCAAATAAGTCACTAAAAAAACTATGCCAACATAATAGAAATATACTAAATGGTAATTAATTCTATTAATTTTGTTAATTATAAAAGGATAAATAATAATCATCATATAAGCTATTGCACCACCTGTAATTTTTACAGGGATAATTGGCAACTCATTTAAATAAACTGACATAGCTAAATAACCAAAATGAATCACGTGTAAAATTCCAAAAATCAACACTATTTCCTTTAGTTTATTAAAATTTTTATTCCTAATTAATGAAATATAAAAAACATAAAAACAATACAAATAAATAATTAATGATAATCTGCCAGAATATCTTGCAGAATATCTAAAAACGTCACCAAAATTTTCTTTGTATAAGTAGGAAAATAAAAAAATCAATAATTCAGTGAATATTCCTAGAAAAAGTAAAGTATTGAATGTTATTTTTTTTTGCATTTCGATTAAAATTAATGAAAAATAATATGAATTAATATCAAACTAATTAAAAGACACCATCCCAAAATTTTATTTTTTTCCGATGAAACATGAATCAGTTTAAATACATTTTTAATTCGATTGAGATTAAAAATAATGGCAACAAAGAGTCCAGAAAAAATAACCCAAAAAGCTCTAAGGAAATAATTCATATCAGGGAACAAAAATTGAAGAACTATATTTAAAGGCAGAGTTAAAAGAAATGCAATTAAAATTGATTTTTTAGAGGGTTTTAAAAGCATAACAGCACTACATATTAAAACTACAACACCACAATTAATATAATATCTAAGATTATTTAGAGTATGTGTAAAAGCAGAATCAGGATCATCAAATTTTAAATAAAGTAATATCATTGCCATCAGAAGAGCTGTAAATAAACTAAAAACAATCGCTCTTCTGCCAGATCTTATCTTTTGAAAATCATTAGCCTTTTTATTAATATATTTTGAATATATGTCAACTGACCACAAAGTAGCTAATGAATTAAATGTCGAATCAACAGTACTCATAAGTGAAGCAAACAAACCACATAAAACTACCCCTTTTAAACCTATTGGCAAATAAGTTTTAACTAAATATGGAAATGCTAAGTCTGGTTCAGCTAAACTGTCTCCCAAAATTCCATACAAAGCAATTCCAGGAATTACTATTATTACAGCCATTAAATATTTAATTAATCCTCCTATCATTAATCCAGATTGAGCATGAGAAACACTTTTTGCCGCAAGGGCTCTTTGCATTACAGTCTGATTAGCACACCAATAATTAATATTTAAAAAAAATAATCCAAGCAAATGAGTCCATGGTAGAGTAGAATGACTAGCTGGTAGATGAAGATGCATTTTTTCAGGTGTTTTAACATATAATTGTTCCCACCCACCTAATTGATTAACAGCAATAAAACACACTACAATCCCGCCAATAAGTAATATAGAAAATTGAATTATATCAGTTTTAACAACAG
>CAJQMK010000025.1 GCA_905479415.1 uncultured Flavobacteriaceae bacterium
CTTTGGTTACTGCTTTTGCAGCACCAGTTGAAGCTGGCATAATATTAAGTAAAGAACTTCTTCCTCCTCTAAAATCTTTTTTTGATGGACCATCAACTGTAAATTGAGTAGCCGTTGTAGCATGAACTGTAGTCATTAATGCATCAGAAATTCCAAACTCATCATGTAAAACTTTAGCAACTGGAGCAAGACAGTTAGTTGTACAAGATGCATTAGAAACAATTAAATCACTACTCTTAACATCATTGTGATTAACTCCCATTACAAACATAGGAGCATCTGGAGAGGGAGCAGAAATAACTACTTTTTTGGCTCCACCATCAATATGAAGTTGAGCTTTTTCAAGAGAAGTAAAAATACCTGTACATTCTGCTACGATATCAGTATTTATACTATCCCAAGCTATTTGTTTAGGATCTCTTTCAGCTGAAATTCTAATAATATTATTATCAACAACTAAATTACCGTTTTTAACTTCAATTGAAGCATTACATGTTCCATGAACTGAATCATATTTTAATAAATATGCTAAGTGTTCAACATCTAATAAATCATTTATTCCAACTACTTGAACATCATTTCTTTTTAAAGAAGCACGAAAAACCATTCTTCCTATTCTTCCAAAACCATTAATTCCTAATCTAATTTTTGACATAATTTATATTTTTTATTGCGATGGCAAACCTAAAAAAAAATCCACAATACTATTATTAAAAAAAAATAAAACTTATCTAATATGTGAATTTGATAATATTTTTATAAAATAATAAGATATTGACAACTATTATTTAAATATTCATAATTTTTGAGACTCTAATTAATTCAGGATCAATTCTAGTTTCACCTTTTATTGCCTTCTTTAAAGAAGTTAACATAATTTTTCCGTTATCAATTCCAATCATTTTTCCAGAAACTCCTTCCATTAATGACTCAACTGCCCTAACACCCATTTTAGTTCCAAGAACTCTGTCAAAGCAAGTTGGAGATCCTCCTCTTTGCATGTGACCTAAAACTGAAACTCTAATTTCATATTTAGGAAATTCTTTTTCAACATTTTTAGCTAAATCAAAGACATTTTCACCTGTTCTATCACCCTCAGCTACAACAACTATACTAGATGTTTTTCCATTTTTTTTACTTTCCTTTAAAGAATCAATTAATTGCTCAATTCCATTATTTTGTTCAGGAATTAAAATTTCTTGAGCCCCAATAGCAACTCCAGAGTTTAAAGCAATATGTCCCGCATCTCTTCCCATGACTTCAACAAAAAATAATCTGTCATGAGAGATTGCAGTATCCCTAATTTTATCAATAGCTTCCATAACAGTATTTAGTGCGGTATCGTACCCTAATGTGTGTGTAGTACCAAACAAATCATTATCAATGGTTCCAGGTATTCCAATAACAGGAATATCAAACTCTTTTTGAAATATAAGTCCACCAGTAAATGACCCATCTCCTCCAATAACAACTATTCCGTCTATATTATGTTTTTTAACATTTTCAAAAGCTTTTTCTCTACCTTCTTTAGTTCTAAATTCATCGGATCTTGCGGAATACAGCATTGTACCTCCTCTATTGATAATTCCCCTTACACTTCTTGTTTTTAAGGTTTTAATATCATCGTTAATTAATCCTTGAAAACCTCTTGAAACACCAACACAATCAATTTTGTTATAAGCACATGTCCTAACAACAGCTCTTAAAGCAGTATTCATTCCTGGAGAGTCACCACCAGAAGTTAATACAGCAATTTTTTTAATATTCATTTTCTTAATTTATGATACAAAATTACAAACTAATTATTTAAAAATATTAATTTGATGTTTTTCTTGATTTAGATTTATTATTTTTCTTAAAAATATTTTTTATATTATTGAAATCAATTTCATAAGAAATTCCCATTCCCTGAGTGTAACCTATATCATTTCCAAAATATTGATATTCATTTTCCTTATTAAAAAATCTAGCTTTTAAATTACCTTCATCATTTAATAAAAATTCTATTTGAACATCACCAATTATAACATTTTCTTCAATACCACCAACTGGAACTCCAATTTTACCATTAACCAGTATTTTATCACTAATTTCTGTTTTTAAAGTAAGACCAAGTCTATCTCTATTTAACAAAGAGGATGCAGCATTTTTATCGCCTTTTAAATAATTAATCCCAATATTCATCTTATCGTCAGAGTTAGCAAATATATTATCAATTAGACCTGAAGCACTTTGAAATAGATTATTTGTAATTGCTTGAGAAGAAACTGCAGATAAGGATACTTCATCTATAAAAGTGTTTTGATATAGTAATGACAAAGCTTGTTTTTGTTTTTTCTCATTATCAACTAGATAGTAATCCAATTCAGATTTAATTGGTCCACTAGTGTTTGGAAATTCAATTTCAAAATCAGGAGTCTCCATTTGATTAAAATCTCCAGATAAAATTACATTTACATTGGTTGGAATTTTTCTATTAAAACTTGTATTTTGAATTAATATTGCAGGATTAGCTCCACCTGGAACCTCATATTTTGCATTAATATTCAAATCTCCTAAATAAGGGTCACCATTCCAAACAATTCTAGAACCTTTTAAAATATTAAACTCACGGTTTACTATTCCTAAGGACTTGTAAAAATACGATCCGCTTTCTACTTCAAAATCTCCATACATATTGAAGTTTCCTAAGGTATTTATTTTAAAATTTAACCTTCCATTTCCATATCCACTTATTCTAGATTGAGATTCTGAATCTAAAATAACATCGAGATTAGCATTTGAATTAAAATCAATATCCAAATCAACTATCAATGATTTATCAATTTTATCAGTTTCAGTCGACTCATTGTTAGGATTAACATAATTCAAAAATTTAAAATCTCCTACATTATCTGAATCTTTAATTGGGATAAATAAAGATGTATTTTTATTAGTCGATCCTTTAAGGTTTATTAAAAGGTTTTCTTCTGGACCATATATAATAGCGTTTCCATTGAACATTCCTGTTCCATAGTAAAGTGAATTATCCTGAAACTTAGTATTTAAAATCATTAAGTTATCGGAGTTAATGTCCAATTCCAAAAACCAATTTTTAAATAAATTATGAGAAATTTTTCCGGATATATTCCCGACTGTATTGGTTAATTTATTTTTAATATTAAAATCATCGATATAAAATGATTGCTCGTTCAGAAAAAAAGTTGAATTATCTTCTATTTCATATCTTACATTTAAATAAGGAACTCTAAAAGCAACATTTGAGGTTTCAATATTACCATAAAAAATAGGATCTGACGTATTACCTGAAATTTTAATTTCTGAATTAAATACACCTTCAAAATCTGAAATAGAGTTTTTTATAAGTTTAGAAAAAGGACTTATTTTAAAGTTTTTTGATTTTAATGTCAAGTTTAGTGGATAACTATCTTCTTCAATCAAAAAATCTCCTGAAATTTTTAATTTCTCTTCGTTGTTTTCTACAATAAAAAAACTTAAATCAATTTTTTTAAGATCTTTTGAGGGATTTAGATTTAATTTAGCATCCCCTATTAATTGATTATTAGATTTTAAATTGGAAATAATTAAACTTGATTCTCCATCAAATTTTTCATTTTGCTGATTTAATAAAAAATTACCGTTAATTTTTCCATCAAAAAGAATAGCTTTTTCTTTATTAGTAAAACTACTTAGCTCAACATCATTAAACAAAATATCATACTTGGATTGATTTTCGAAATTTGAGATATTTAAGTTTATAGTTTGATTCTCATTTTTAAAAGATAGATTGTTAACGTAAAATTCATTCGAATCTCTGTTTAAAGTTAAGTTAGGCTTATCAAAAGTTTCATTTAACAACCATTCTTTTTTATTAATTATTAAATCTAAATCAGTAAATCCAAATACTGAATTGTTATCAATATTTATAGTATGATAAAAATTTAACTTATTTAAATTATTAGAACTGGATGTGTAATTTGAATTAACAAAAAGAGTGTCACTAGAAAAATTTGACTCTAAAACAAATTCTTTTCCTTGAATTATATTTGAACTAACTTTCTTTATGTCAATTTTTCCATTGTAATTATTAATGTTAGCATCTATATTTTCAGCTGTAAAATCATCGTATTTAACAAAATTTGATTTAAGACTTACTGAATAATCTCCGTTAGATTTAAAATTTCCTGATAAAAAAGTGTTTTCATCAATATCAATCATTTTATTGAACAATGACAAGAACTTAGGCTTAAAATTAATGTTGAACGAAATATTTTGAAAATTTGATTTATCGTCAATTACATAATTAGTATAGTGGGAACCAAAACTATTTAGAAACGTATTTCTTAGGTTAAAAAAATCATACTCTCCAATAAATATTCCACTAAAGGCATCAGTTGAGTTTATATTAACTATTCTTATATCCTTATTATATCGAAGCTGAGCATTAAAGTTTTCAAAAGATGTGGTTTGATCTTTAGAGATAAAAACCAAGTCATTTAATGTTAAATCCCCAATTATGTTTTCAATTTTAGAACCTCTTAGTTTTACGTTTGCGAATCCACTTATTTCAGAACTAATGCCAAAATTTAATTTATTCAATTCAGCTTTTTCTAGATGCAAGTCAAAATCGAAATCTACTAAGTCTTCTGAAAAATCAATAAGCCCATTAAAATTTAACAATAAATTAGTGTCATTTACAATCATATTTCCATCAAAAATTTGATCTACAATATTTCCTGAAATTTTTGTATTTAATATTTTATAATTGTTAAAATCTAAATCATAAATATCACCGCTAACTGAGGAGTTTAAAAATTCTTTTGTAAATCCTTTACCTTTAATTTGAAATTTGAAATTAGAGTTATTAACATATTTTAAATTGACAAAACTTGATAAATCTAGGTTTACTCCTCCAATTGTTCCATCGTAAGAAGCGTTATCAATATTTGAGAAATTATATATATTAAGATCAGACTTTATTAAACCTTGGTTAGTAATTAAATTAAACCTTGAACTTATATTATCAGATTTAAAATCAATAAAACCATCCATTTTAAATCTTCCAAAAGTTTTTAGAGATGAAGGAAGTATTGTTCCAAAAAAATCAGGAAAAACTTTGTCAATTTCTTTTGAATCAATATCAAAATTTAAAACATTAATAGTATACAGATAATTGTCTTGAAATAGATTGTTTATTTCAGATTTTAATTTGATAGTGTTTCTATTATTATTTAATGAAAAACTACTAACTAGTAAATTATTAAAATAACCTTTAATTGTTGTATTAATCGTCCAAGACTCATTATAACTTGTTTTAAAATTTGTAAATATCTTGCCTAGGTCTTTTGAGGATATTTTGGAATCTTTAATTTCAAGGTTCATTTGAATAGAGTTAATAAACTCTAAAGAATATATATTAGATTCAATTATATCAGAATAATCTAATTCTAAATTTCCGTTTAAATTGGAATTTCCAAAGAATATCTTTGAATTTTTAAAAGATATAATCGAGTCTTTTTTCTCAACTATTCCACTTAAACTGCTTAATTCTAACCTGTTTTTAAAATCAAAATTAATATCGTCAATAATGAAATTAAAATCTTGATTAATTAACTCAATATCACTTAATGAGAAATCAATATTTGTTAATCTAATATCATTTGAATTATTATTGTAATTAATAATTTTTACAGAGGAGTTATTTGCTAAAACATTTGTTATGAATCCAGTGTTTTTAAATTCTTTTATAGACTCGTCATTTTGTTTATTTAATTTTTTAAGAAAGATCTCTAAACTATTTTGACTTTCATTTAAATAGGTGGAAATTTTTAAATCCAAACCATCAACAGAAATTGAATTAAAATTTAAATCACTAGAAATTAACTTACCAATACTAGATGGAGATAAATATAAATTTTTAAAAAAAATAAGCGTATCGTTTTTATGATCTCTTATTAAAAAATCTCTTAAATCTACTTTTCCAGTATAACTTAGAGTAGCTTTATTTATAACGATTTCTGTTCCAAACTCATTATTTATTTCTTCTGCCAATTTATTAGCTAGAGATGTTTGAAATCTTGAGTTAGTTATTAATAATATAAAAGATGTAATCAACAAAATGAGGATTACAAGAATTGATATTTTATATTTTATTAAAAACTTTTTGATACTTTTTATATTATATCTTTGTAATAAACAATTATAGTGCCTACATATATACTTGGAATTGAATCTTCATGTGATGACACTTCTGCATCAGTACTTTGCGATGGCAAAGTACTTTCAAATCTTACAGCTAATCAAGAAATACACAAATCATTTGGAGGCGTAGTTCCAGAGCTAGCTTCAAGAGCTCATCAACAAAACATTATTCCTGTTGTAAATCAGGCAATCATTAATGCAAATATCGACAAAAATCAATTAAATGCTATAGCTTACACTAGAGGACCTGGATTATTAGGATCCCTTCTTGTTGGATCATCATTTGCAAAATCATTATCAATGGGCTTAAACGTTCCATTAATAGAGGTTAATCATATGCAAGCTCACCTTTTAGCTCACTTTATTGAAGATTGCGGAGATGAAAAACCTACATTCCCATTTATAGGAGTCACGATTTCTGGTGGTCATACCCAAATAGTTTTAGTTAAAAATTATTTTGAAATGGAAATCATCGGTGAAACATTAGATGATGCTATAGGAGAAACTTTTGACAAATGTGGGAAAATGTTAGGGCTACCCTATCCCGCTGGACCACATATAGATAAGCATTCAAAAAATGGAGATTCTAAAAAATATAAATTCACTAAACCTAAAGTTGGTGGATTGAACTATAGCTTTAGTGGACTCAAAACTGGATTTATGCGTTATATCCAAAAAGAGAAAATGAACAATGAAAGTTTTGTTTCTAATGAATTAGAAAATCTTTGCGCGTCCCTTCAAAATACAATTGTTGAAATATTATTTGACAAAATAGTTTTAGCAATAAAACAAACTGGAATTAGTAGAGTTGTTTTTGGTGGTGGTGTCTCTTGTAATAGTGGAATAATTCAAAAATTTAAACACAATGAAAATATTGAAAATTACAAATCATATTTTCCAAAGTTTGAATATACCACTGATAACGCAGCTATGATTGCTATGGTTGGATTTTTAAAATTCAATAACGATGATTTTTCAACATTAGAGAAAAGTGCACAAGCTCGTTTTAAATTATAATTATGCAATTATTTTATTTACCAAATCTTAATAAAGAATCAATAAGTGCTGAATTTTCAAATGAAGAAAGCAAACATATTTTTAAAGTTTTAAGAAAAGATGTCGGAGATAATATAAATATTACAAATGGTAAAAATTTGTTTTTTGAAGCTAAAATCACATCAATATCTAAGAATAATTGTGAAGTAAAAATTCAAAACTTTAAGGTTAAAGATAAGCTAAATTACAAATTACATTTAGCCATTTCTCTTTTGAAATCAAATGACAGATTTGAATGGTTTTTAGAAAAAGCCAGTGAAATTGGAATTTCAGAAATTACTCCAATAATATGCGAAAGAAGCGAAAGAAAATTTCTAAACGAAAAGAGATTACAAAAAGTATTGGTTTCTGCAATGAAACAATCTTTAAAATCTCATTTACCCATTCTTAATCCAGTTGTAACGTTAAAAGAATTCTTTCAAAAAGATTTTAAGGACGAATTATTCATCGCTCATTGCGAAGAGGAGCCAAACAAAAATTTGCTTCTAAATTCCATAAAACCTAAATCAAGTTCAATTATACTTATTGGACCTGAAGGAGATTTTACTCAAAAAGAAATAGATAAGGCTATTGAACTTAAATTTAAGCCTGTATCTCTTGGAGAATCAAGATTTAGAGCCGAAACTGCAGCAATAATTGCTACTCATACAGTTTCAATTGTCAATATGTAATATATTAGCAACATGAATTATAAGGAAATTTCCAAAGGAATCATAAGAGCAGTTTTAATATTGTTAGCATTTGGTATTGGTTTACTTTTATTAAATGAAATCCAAATTTTAATTTCATACATAATAATTGCAGCTGTAGTTTCTCTTATAGGACGACCATTTGTAAGATTTTTTACTGAAAAATTCAAATTCAAAAACACTACGGCATCCATACTATCAATGATGATAT
>CAJQMK010000026.1 GCA_905479415.1 uncultured Flavobacteriaceae bacterium
AGAGGAGATTTATCAAATACTGATGAATATACCGTTGAAAATCTTATTAAAAATGAATATACTTTTTATGCTATTGATGCTAATGGATGTGTTACTAGCCCTGTTACAGTTAAAATTGATGGTGATGATCCAATAGAAGTTTTAAATGAAGGAGTTGCTGTAACCAATATTTCATGTGTCAACGGAAATGACGGGAAAATTGATTTAATTGTTGCAGGTGGAGATGCCTCAGGAAACTTTAATTACCAATGGACAGGTCCTAATGGATATTCAGCTACTACTAAAAATATCGAAAACTTATCTAATTCCGGAACTTACAGTGTAACAATAGCTCAAGGCAATTGTATAGTAACAAAAGATTTTGAACTCATTGAGCCTGATGAATTAACAGCTTCAGTGACAAATATAACACATTCTCAATGTGGATCTGATGGATCATATCAAATTAAAATAAGCGGAGGAACTGCTCCATGGACTGTGGGAGGGTATTCGTATGGATCAGCTGGAGAACAGTCCACCACCCTTTCGTTTAGTAAAAGAAGTGCGGGAACTTATAATCTTACAGTAACAGATTCTAACAACTGTTCTTCAATTGATCTTAGTGCAGAAGTTTTAGGTTCTTCAAAAACACTTGATATTGCTACTGAAGAAACTGTAAATTGTGATTCTTCTTTAAAAAATGAAATTAAAATTACTTTAAGCGGAGGAGATTTCTTTTTAAATGGATCTAAAGAATTTTATAAAGTAAACATTTCCGGTCCAAATAAAAATGAAGATTTAAATTTAGAGGAAAATGTTCAGCATTCATTTTCAAACCTTGATGATGGGCTTTATACTTTAAATATTACCGAAAGAGACCATACATCTTCTAACGACTCTAATTCTAACGGATGTATTACTAAAAAAGAAATTTACATCTCATCAAATGTTGAGTGGTCAGGCTCTAATATAAACAATGTAACTTGTATTGATCAAAATAATATTCCTTCAAATAATGGAATTAAAACATATTTTAAAGTTAATGGAGGAAAATCTTTTATTGATGAAAATAATCAAGAATATTACAAATACGTATTAGATTTTAATGGCACATTAACATCCGGAGATGTTGTAAAAGACTCTAACTTAGTCTTTACAGATTTAGAAGCTGGGTCTTATAAATTAACAATAACTGAAGCAAATAATTGTACTAGTGAAGATATTTTTGAAATTACACAACCTTCCAAATTAGATACTACAATTAAAAAAGTTACTAATGCCTGTTACGACCCACAGGTTAATAACCAAAAAGGTAAAGTTGATTTTTTAATAAAAGACGGAACAGCACCTTATAATTTATTTTTAATTGACAGTAATAATAATTCAACGGATACCGGACTTGAGGGTGGAGATTCAATAGGCCAAAATACAGTTGGTTGGGAATCTTCCTTAGATGGATTGTCTCCAGGAACTTATTCTTTAAAATTTACTGACAATAATAAATGTGAGATTATTTCTGAACCATTTACTGTTAAAACTTATGATGAATTTCAAATTCAAGATTTAATAAAAACTGATATTTCATGCTTTGGAGCAAACGATGGAAAATTAAAAATAGGATCAATAAAAGGAGGTGATTTACCTTACAAAATTATAGTTGAATCCTCAGATGAATTTATTGAAAAAGTATTATACGAAGAATCAGAAGATATTATTATTAAAGATTTAAAAAAAGGATCTTATTCAGTGAAAATTGAAGATAATCAAGGCCTTTGCGGAATTTATTTAGAAGATTTTGAAATATTGGAACCGTCCTCTATTTCAATTTCAACCTTAAATACCCAAAATCAAACATGTTTTGATTATGGTGATGGACTTATTGAAATCGAAGTTAACGGAGGTTATAAAATCGGAGAAACAGTTTCATACAGTTTAAAATGGTTTAAAGACGATATTAATGATTCCAGCTTAGATAATCTTTATAAAATTGAAAATCTTTCTGTTGGAAATTATCGTGTTGAAGTGGATGCAGTTAGGACTGTAGATGGAATAGAAATTTCATGCTCTTCAAATACATCCTCATTTGAAATAACTAAACCCCAAAGATTATATGCATCAGAAAATTTAGAAAAACATATTGATATTAACTGTAATTCTGAGGCTAACGGACAATTCGAAATATATTTTTCTGGAGGCAAAGCACCATATAAAATAATATCTAACGGAGGGGTTGTGGCTGAAGGTTTAACGGCAAACACCTATTTATTTTCTAAAATGATGGCAGGAGATTTTAAAATTGATGTTTTGGATGCTAATAATTGTAAGTTTTCTGAATCTATTAATCCTAATACTCTAGAAGTTTATGGATTAATTAATGTTGAATTAGTGCAACCAGAAAAAATTCTTGAAATTGAAACTAGCTTTTTAAACACCACTTGTTCTGGATCTGGAGACGGAGAAGTTGAAATATCTGTCTCGGGGGGAAAAGCACCATATAATATCACATGGGATACTAGCACGTCATATAAGGTAATCGAATCGGATGTTGAGAAAGGTTATTTTAAAATTTTGAGCTCCCCTGGTGAAATTACAGCTACAATATCAGATTCCACTAATAATTGCGGCTCATTATCAAGCGTAATCAATATAAAACAACCTGATGAGCTTTCAATTTCTGAACTATCAACTAAGGATAATTTGTGTTTTGAGGATTCATTAGGAGAATACGAGCTGTACATTTCTGGGCTTACAAACGCAGAAGCCTTAACTAATTATAGTGTAAATTGGTACAAATTCATTAACAACAATTACCAATTATTAGAAAATCCAAATGTTTTGAATAGTGGAAGTAATTTCAGCGCTACTGAACTATCTAATGGTGACTACAGAGTTTCTGTTCAAAGAAAACAGTATAGAAATTTTGTAGATGGTACTGAAACTGAATGTTCAACTTTTAAGGATTTTTCAATCGCCAGCCCTGACCAATTAATTATCGAAGAAACATTGGTAAATAATATTTCATGTGAAAGAGAAAAAGGTGATTTTAAATTTAAAATTAAAGGTGGAAAAGGCCCTTATAACCTATTAATTGGAGATGAATTATTTAAAGATATTGAATTAAACCCTACAAACGAATACTTATTAGAAAATCTCAAAGTAGGTAAATATAACATTCAATTATACGATGCTAATTTTTGCTATTCCGATGAATTCAATTTTGAAATTAAGGAAATTATCCCAAATTACGATTTAATAATTTCACAAACAGACACAAATAATAATGAAATAAATGAAGGAACTTCACCTAATTGTTATGGGGGGTTAGGCTCATTTTATTTTGAAATAGAAAACAATTTATCTTCTACTCCGCTGAAATACTTTTTAAACGATATAGAGATATTTCTTGATGATCAAATTACTTTGAAAGGAAATGGATATTCAATAAATAATTTAGAATTGAAAAAACATAATTTCAAAATAATTGATGATCAAGGAGCGTGTTATTCTACTGAATTCGAAATATTAAATAGTGATAAAATAAGATTATTCGATGATGATAATTCAAATTATATAGTTCAAAAAATATTTTGTGCTGATAATCAGGTTAACAATTCTAATTTAAACAAAGGAATAATTGATATAAAAAATGCAGTCACAGGTGGAAAACCATTTAGCGACCCTAATTTTGATTATCAATATGAATGGACAGGTCCTAGTTTTTCAAGTAGTAGTGAAAGAATTGAGGTAACAGAGCCAGGCATTTATAATTTAAAAATAAAAGATGAAGCTGGGTGTATTGTTGAGTATGATTTTGATTTATCAATTGAAGAAATTAATTCAAATACTATTATTACAAATCGTTCATGTGAAAATGAACTTGGAAAAATTACTACTCAGCCCACAGGAGGAAAGGGCCCTTACTCTTTTGAGTGGTATGAGTCTGATGTAACTGGAAAGCTTATAAAGTTGATAGGCACTGATATGAATGTTTCTGATTTAGATGAGGGTTATTACACTAATTTAATTACTGATATTAATAATTGTATTATAGTTGAAGAACATCAGATAATTAATGAAAAAGTATATTATGTTGAAGAACCCGAAATAACTGATCCATTATGTTTTATGGAAAATGGTTATATAAATTTAAAATTAGCTAACCCTTACAATAATACATTTGATTTTAAATATAATCAGATTTCGTTAAATAGTACCATAACTTTTTCTGGATTAAGTTATACTGAATATCAAATTGAATTAAACAACCCTGTTGAGAACTCTTCATTAATTGTTTCAAATGAATATGGATGTACACAATCTTATGAACTAAACTTAGGAGTTGGAGTGGTTAATTTTGATTTAGAAGTTAACAATGAAGTCCTAGAAGGTAATATTCCAAGAATAGCTATGGGAGATGAAATTTCTATTATTAATAAATCTGAAGGAAAATATTATAAAATTGAATATAATTTAGGAGATGGATCTGATATTGTTTCATTTGTAAGAGATCAAGATGAGATCGTTACCCATGTTTATGAAAAAGAAGGATTTTATGCTATTAACGTTAAAATTTATAGTGAACAAGGCTGTTATAAAGAGTTAAACAAAACCATTTTAGCTGGTGTTGGTTATTCCTTTGAGTCTCCAAATGCATTTTCACCATATCCAGGATCTCCAGGTGTAAATGATTTATTTAGACCAACTATTTCTGGATTTGTAAAAGGATTATTTAGTGTCTACACAAGGTCTGGACTAAAACTATATTCTGATAATTTTGACTATACAAATGATATCGCAAATGAAGATTTTGAAAAGATAAGTGGCTCTTATTTTACAGATGAAGATAAAGGATGGGATGGTCTAAATAGAGATTTGTCTGAAAAAATATTTTATTATGAGTTTAAAGGGGAAACTTTTGATGGTGAAGAAGTTATAAAGTCAAACTATTTTACATTAATTGCTCAATGAAAAATGTAATCGAATATTTTATAACAATTTTTATAATAAGTTCTGGTTTATTACAGAGTCAAACATATAATCATTTGTCTTTAAATGATTTTGAAATTAGTAACCCAGCTTATATTGGGATTAAAGATTATTCTCACATTTCTTTAAGTTCAAAACAATCTTTTGATCTTCAAAATAAATCATCTAACAACACTAGCCTATATGGATCATATTTTTTTGAGAATCTTAATTTTTTTATTGGTTACAGTTTAAATAGTTTTAGTTTTTCTGATCTTGGAACGAGTCAATATAATGCCTCTCTTTCTTATGTTTATAAACTAAATCTCAACGACGAAAGTTTAATATATCCTTTTATTTCAGGAAATATTTATATCCCAAATAAATTTTCAAATTTAATTTTTGAATCTCCAGAGCCTTTGTATATGTTAAATTCTTTTCAAGACAAAAGCTACATAGATTTAAATGCTGGATTAATGTTTAAATCCACCTATTATTTAATGAGCTTTTCATTAAATAATTTACTTAAAGCTAAATTAACAGAAGAAGATGCCACCAATTCCCTCAGGCTAAATCGAACATTAGATTTAAATCTAGGTTATCAAAATAATATTATTAGAAATACTTTAGGGTTTGCTTTTTTAGCATCCTATTTTTATAGACCCTCTTCATACAATGAATTCAATTTTTCTGAAATTAGGTTTGACCAAGTTTTTTTGTTAGCTAGTGGATTAGAAATAGGCGGATTCCAAGAGTTTTACTCTAATTCTTTTTCTAAAAAAATTAAGAGTATTGGATTTAATGCAAAAATTAATTTAAACCAATTTGAAATCGGTGTTAATTACAAAAACTCAAAAAGCAAAGAAATATCCAATACTGAGAATTATTTAGGGATTAATCTTAGGTTTAAATTTAATCTTACTAAGATTGAAAATTATTTAAATAAGTGGTAAGTTTTTCATTTTATAATTTAATTCCACTTAACATAAGGATTGCCATAATAATCATAATTGAATTTTCAATAAAGGTAGCCTCTGTCATTGGTAATTTTAATACGGTACCAAGACAAGCGCATTGAATAGATTGTTTTTGTAATAATACTTTAGAAACCCCAATTGTAGTAGTTACTAATAGAACTAAAGTTATTATTAAAGCAATTTTAATTTCATATCTCATTAAAAACATTAAGCCTAATAATGTTTCGATAAAGGGATAAATCCTCCCATAAAAAGAAACACGTTTTGCTAATGGATCATACATTTTAAATGATTGTGTGAATCCGTTTAAATCAAGCATTTTAAAAAAACTGAAAACTATAAAGAATAAACCCATAAAATCAAGCATAAATTCATTCCAATTCCAATTTTTAAAATTTAGAAACAAACTTGCCGACGTTATATAAAATATAATTAGCAATAACGGTTTAAGCTGTTGAATTTTACTTTTACCTTCGAATTCTTTATCTATGAGTTTTTCATTAAAATCCATTTCTAATATTGTATATTTTTTAGGTATTAATTTTTGAACAGTTGAAAGCGCTAAACCTTCATTAGAAATTATAACTAACTCTTGTTTTTTAAAGTCAACTTTTAATTTGGTTATAGCTTCAAAGCTTTGTAGAGCATTTTCAATAGATGCTTTACATTTCAAACACGTCATACCAGAAATCAAGAATTTTTGATTCATTAGTTAAAGTTACATTAATAATTTTTGAGAAAATTTGTAAAAATCAATTTATAATTTATTGTGATGAATTAAAAAAAAACAATTATTTTCGCGTTTTTAGAAATGAATATAAAAACTATTACTTCTGACCACTTGGGTGTTTTTACAAGCCTTACTTGTATGCTACATTGTTTTGCAACCCCTTTATTATTTATTACTCAGGCACAAAATTCTACATTAATTCACGAAGTTCCGTTTTTTTGGCAATCAATG
>CAJQMK010000027.1 GCA_905479415.1 uncultured Flavobacteriaceae bacterium
TTAGCCAAAAAAAATAATAAAAAGATAGTAGTTGGATATATTTTAAGATATCATCCAACTTGGAAAAGGTTTATTGATTTATCACATAAATTAGGTTCACCACTTGTTATGAGAATGAATTTGAATCAACAAAGCTCCGAAGATCAGTGGGTCATTCATAAGAATTTGATGAAATCTACTTCTCCTATTGTGGACTGTGGAGTTCACTACGTAGATATCATGTGTAAAATGACAAAATCTAAACCAAAATATGTTAACGCTGTTGGTTCTAAATTATCTGATGAAATTAGTAATAATATGTATAATTATGGTCACTTACAATTAGTTTTTGAGGACGGATCAATAGGATGGTATGAAGCAGGTTGGGGGCCAATGATGAGTCAAACTGCTTTTTTTGTAAAAGATGTTATTGGTCCAAATGGATCAGTTAGTATTGTTGAACCTTTAGAAAATACTAATATTAAATCTTCAAAGGTTGATAGTCATACCAAAACAAATATGCTTTTGATACATAATCAAGAAAGAGATGATAAAGGAGCTTTTTTAAATCAAGACCAATATATCAATACTGAACATGAACCAAATCATGATGAATTATGTGAAATAGAACAGAGATATCTTCTTAAAGTCATTGAAGAGGATTTAGATATAACACAAGATATGGTAGATGTTATAAATAGTATGAAAATAGTTTTAGCAGCTGATAAATCAATAAGATCTGGAAAACAAATTAAAATATGAAGCAGAGTCTAATAGTTTTCATATTTAGTTTATTACTTTTTTCTTGTGAAACAAATACTGACCTAACTACTTGGTTAAATGATGAATCTTTTTTTGATTCACAAAACCTTTTTTCAAATGAAAGATTTCCAAATTTGGTTATTTCAAATGAAGGCACTCTTATTGCAACATGGGGATCAAGTAAAGTTATTGCGAAACGTAGTACGAATGGTGGAAAATCTTGGGGGGATGAAATAATCATAGCTAAACCTGGTTTTCATGGTGGAGGAACACTGGTTGATGAAGTCACAGGAAACATTTTTGTTTTTGTTGAAGAAGGTCATCCAATAAGCCCAATTCAGATTTATGTAAGTAGTGATGATGGTCAGTCTTGGAAAAAACACGACACTAAAATTAGTCCAGACGAAAAAGGACATTTACCATCCATGCACATGAACGAGCATGGAGTTACATTAAAAAAAGGAAAATATTCTGGACGTTTAATTAGACCGTCCAGATATTATGGTGAAAATAATAGTAAAGAACAATACTCTAATCATTATTCTAATGCAATATACAGTGATGATAGAGGAATATCTTGGAAGACGAGTTCTCAATTTCCTGCATTTGGAACTGGAGAAGCAGCTTTAGAAGAACTCTCAAATGGGATGATATATTATAATTCAAGAAGACATTATTCAAATGACGGATTAAATCCGAAGATGAGACATGTAGCTTTTAGTTACGATGGCGGTGAGTCATGGGAAGATTTAAGTGTTTCATCTGTTCTTCCTGATGGTGCTCAATTTAGAGATTATGGATTAATGGGTGGTTTAACTCGTGTTCCATTAAAAGATTTAGACATATTATTATTTAGTAATATCATATCATCAAAAAAAGAAAATGCTAGAACTAATGGTTACGTTTGGGTAAGTTTTGATGGAGGTAAATCTTGGCCTTTAAAAAAATCAGTGGATAAAGGTAATTTTGCTTATTCTTCAATGATAGCAGGAAGACCAGGAACAGTAAGTGAAGGAATGATCTTCTTGTTATATGAAAGTGAATCTGGTGCTAAATTAGCACGATTTAACTTACAATGGCTGCTTGATGGAGTTGATATATCTACCTATTTGAAATTATAGATTTATGAAAAATTTTTTAATCATTTTAATTCTGTTTTTTTCTTGCTCTAAAGAAGATTCCAAATCTGTAGTTATAGAAAACCCAAGTTCCAATGTTTTTTATTACGGAGCAGATCTCTCATACGTAAATGAGATGGAAGATTGTGGTGCTGTTTACAAAGATTCTAATGAAAATATCAAAAGTCCATATAAAATTTTTGCAGAAGCAGGAACTAACTTGGTTAGAATCAGACTGTGGCATAATCCAACTTGGACAAACTATTCTAATCTTAGTGATGTAAAAAAATCTATTCAACGTGCCAAATCCGAGGGGATGAAAGTGTTATTAGATTTTCATTATTCAGATACTTGGGCAGACCCTTCAAATCAAGAAATACCTTTAGCTTGGTTGACTCAAATTAATAATACAGGACCATTAGGAGATTTACTTTATAATTACACATACGATACACTAAATGATTTAGCTAATTCTAACCTTTTGCCTGATATTGTTCAAGTCGGCAATGAAATTAATGCAATGATTTTACAAAACGGAGAATTAAAATGGCCTATTGACTGGACAAGAAACTCATTATTAATAAATAAAGGAATAAAAGCTGTTAGAGATATTAGTTCTTCAAAAAATAAAAAAATTGAAATAATGTTACATATTGCTCAGCCTGAAAATGGACTATGGTGGTTTGAACAAGCGAGTGCTGCAGGTGTTACAGATTATGATTGGATAGGGTTGTCTTACTATCCTATGTGGTCTGAATATGATTTAAATTCTATTGATACACCCATTAAAACACTGATTGAAACATATAATAAAAGATTAATGATAGTAGAAACTGGATATCCTTTTACATTAAATAATGCAGATTCAGCAAATAATATTTTTATTGAAAATGCATTAATTACTGGCTATCCTGCATCTGAGCAAGGACAATTAAATTACTTGAATGATTTAAAAACAAAAATATTTCAAAGTGGAGGAGATGGTATTGTTTACTGGGAACCTGCTTGGGTTTCAACAAATTGTTCAACGCTATGGGCTACTGGTTCGCACTGGGATAATGCTACTTTGTTCGATCATAACAATAAGTCTAACTTAGGAATGCAGTTTTATAATGCATCTAAAAATTAAAAATTATTTGAAACAGTTATTTAGATTAATTAGTTTACTGGAGGGAATATCTTATTTGTTATTGCTTTTTATCGCAGTTCCTATAAAATATTTTGGTAATGATGAATTTTATGTAAAACTACTTGGAATGCCGCATGGACTTTTATTTATGAGTTATGTCGTTTTTGCAATTATTTTTCGAAAAAAATTTAACTGGAGTTCTAAATCTTTTCTTATTATA
>CAJQMK010000028.1 GCA_905479415.1 uncultured Flavobacteriaceae bacterium
CATAGATTGGCAACTCTTTATCTTTGTATACGTCAGCAGCCCCGTTATTTGCATTATCTGTAAAGAAGATGTAAGGGTAACCCATTTCTCCACGACTTTGTAAAACTTTAGCCCATACTGTTCTTTTTTCAACATCGCCATCAATCATCTCTTGCATCCAGTCATTAGTTACAGTGACTCCGTGAGTTAATTCCTGTATAGGATTACCTTCAGATCCTATTTCCAAGAATTCCATAATATCAGCATGATCAATTGGTAAATAAGGTGAAAAACGTCCTCGTCTTACCGAACCTTGACTTACAACGTCTACCATAGATTCAAACAATCTCATAATATGAACGGCTCCTGAGGCTTCACCATTATTTTTTATAGCAGCTCCTCGTGGTCTAATTTTACCAAAATAACCCGAAGTTCCTCCACCTAATTTGGACATCATACCCACCTCAGATTGGGAGTATAAGATATTACCTATGTCGTCATCAACGTGAGAGCCAAAACAGCTGATTGGTAAACCACGCTCTTTTCCAAAGTTTGACCAAACAGGAGATGCCAACGAATAATATCCTTCTGACATGTAGTGATAAAATTTGTTTGCATAACCTGGTATTTGAAGTATTTCTTCAGCTCTTTTAGCAATATCAGCAATACGTTCTTCTGCACACAATCCCTCTCCTAGATATCCAGCAGCTAAAAACTTTCTACTATTTTCGTTTAGCCACTCAAACGGTTTTTCAGAACTCAAACCCATCCTTTTATTTGAGTTTTCTCTTGCTTGAGTTGAATCTTGTGATGAATTTGTTTGTTTTTCTTCGGCTGTTATGTTTGTGTACATTTTCTAAAATAAGTCGTCATTCGTTATACTTTGGCTTCTTTTACTATAGTTGATAGATCTTTTTACAAAAAAATCACCATGTTTAGTCCCAATAATCTCATCATCAAACCATTCAGTTTCTGAAACTAAATTTTGATCGACTTCAAATACTTTATCAATTCCAATACTTTCTAAAGAATTATTAAATCTATTTTTTAAAAATTCATTAATCACTTCTTTTGGTAAAAAGTCAAGCTCTCCATCTTCAAAAATCCAATCCACAACATCCTGCTCTGCTTCAAAAGCTTCTTTACACAAGTTTTGAATATCTTCATGATATTCTGGGGTGAACCATTCTGGGTGTTCTTTCTGAAGAATTTTAATTAAATCAATGCCAAAATCGCCGTGAATCTGCTCTTCTTTTGAGGTTGCCTCTACAACATTGGAAATACCTTTCAACATGTTTTTATGCTTATTAAAAGCCATGATGATTAAAAATTGAGAAAACAAAGAAACATGTTCAATAAATAATGAAAATAAAAGAATAGATTCAGCATACTCTTTATCGTCATCACTTTTTGAATTTTTAAGTGCTGTTTCTAAATAGCGTACCCTTTTCATAATACTTGGTTTCTTTTTAAGCTCTTTGAACTCAGAGTTCAACCCTAGTATTTCTAATAAGTGAGAATAGGCATCTGCATGACGAACTTCGCTTTCTGCAAACGTTGATCCAACGGAACCGATCTCTGGTTTTGGGATTCTATGATAAAGATCTCCCCAAAAAGATTTAACAGCCACTTCAATTTGAGAAATTGCCAACATTGTGTTTTTAATTGCACTTCTTTCTGACTCGGATAATCGAGACTTAAAATCTTGAATATCACTTGTAAAATTAAATTCTGAATGAATCCAATAAGAGTGCCTTATGGCTGGGACATATTCATAAAGATGTGGGTATTCGTAAGGCTTTAAGTTGATTCGTTTTTCAAAAATATCAGATTCTCTTTTTTGACTTCTTTTATTTCGATATAAAATGTATGCTTTTGCCACCTCTGGGAACTTACTTTCCATTAGATGGGTCTCAACAATATCCTGAACCTCTTCAATTGTTGGTATGTATTCTTTATGCTCATTTTTACGATCTAGTAATGTTTTGTAAACTGACAATGCAATGTCTTGTGCATTTTCATAAGTACCGACCTCAACAGCAACCATTGCTTTGTGGATTGCCTCTGTAACTTTATCTAAATGAAAAGCTTTTGTGTTGAAATCTCTCTTAATTATTTGATCTATCTTCATTTGGTTCAAAATTTTTAATTCTTGTGATATATAAAAATATCTAATTTATTTCATCATTTTTAAATAGTGACTTTATAAGTTCTTAACAAAATTTTCAACAAAATTTTTATTAATCTTTTTGAGATATTTATTAAATAAAAAAAGAGAGTTATTTACCTCTAACTTTAATTACTTAAAGTCTTATTTAATAATTATTCTACACTATTACTACTGTTTTAACTTTCGTTAAATCACGTCAAAACACAGGATAAATTTTCAATAATTAAATTGAACATTACTGTTTTTTTTGTGAAAAACAATTCAACAACGAACATGTTAATTAACTATAATTTAAAATAATAATAAATTTCCGCTAGTTGATTAACACAAAGATTCTAAAATGTTTCCAAAAATAAAAGCAGTACTTATCCACAAACCAGCTTAGTTCTTAACAATTTGAAAATGCTCTGTTTTTTTAATTTATAATATATTCAAGCTCAATTATATGATTATTAAACAGTTATAATAAATTAGTAATTGTATTATGCTTCAACACACTATTTAGTTTTATTTTTGGCTATTTTTTCAAGCTCTAAGAACCACTGATTGCCAAATTTTTTTATCAAAGCTTCTTTTACAAATTCGTAAACTGGCTTTTTTAATTCATTTCCTAAACTACAAGCATCAGAGCAAATGAACCAATTGTGATAATTTACGGCTGTAAATTCTGAATATTCTTTAACTCTAACTGGATATAAATGACATGAAATTGGCTTGTTAAAACTTATTTCGTTGTTAACATATGCTTTTTCAATACCACAAGATAATGAGCCATTGTCTTCATAATGCACATAAACACATGCTTTTGAATCTATCAAAGGAGTTTCTAATTTTCCATCATTTAGAGCTACATACTTACCATTAGTAATAATAGTTTTTTTTGCTCTCGGTGATAAATATTTTGAGATTTTATCAAAATTTTCATTTAACAATTGTGCTTCGTTTTTTTCTAATGGTGCTCCAGCTGTCCCTTCAACACAACAGGCTCCCTTGCATTTTGAAATATTACAATGAAAATTATTTTCAATTATTTCTTCAGAAACTAAAGTTTTTCCAATTCTAAACATTTTATGAAATTAAGAAAATAGTTAATCAAATATTTTGAATATAAATTATATTTACAAAAAAAATAATGATTAATCCGAAAGAAATATTTACGGTTGGAATGATTCTTTTTGCGGTAATTGATATTATCGGAAGTGTTCCAATAATCATTGAACTAAGAAAGAAAGTTGGACATATACAATCCGAAAAAGCCTCAATTGTTTCTGTAATAATAATGATCGCTTTTTTATTTATTGGTGAAGAAATTTTAAATATTATAGGAATTGATGTCAATTCTTTTGCTGTAGCTGGCGCTTTTGTAATCTTTTTTATATCGTTAGAAATGGTGCTAGGTGTATCCATTTATAAAGACGAAACTCCTGAGACAGCCTCAATAGTTCCAATTGCTTTTCCCTTAATTGCAGGAGCAGGAACTTTAACTACGCTACTATCTTTACGAGCAGAATTTGAGTTAATAAATATTATAATAGCTATTCTGGTTAATGTTTTATTTGTTTACTTGGTTTTAAAGTTCTCTGAAAAAATTGAAAGAATTTTTGGAAAATCAGGAATTGGAGTAATAAGAAAAATATTTGGTGTAATTTTAATGGCAATTGCAGTCAAATTATTTGCAAGTAATATTCAAGGTTTATTTTAATATGAAAAAAATTTATTTCTTTATAACTATAGCAATTTTACTTTTTGTTTTCAATCTAACCAAAATAGATTTTGAAAACATTTTTTCTAATGATAGCAAAATCGGGTTAACCGGTGCATTAGCTTGTGCATGCACAATTCTTCTTATGGTTATTTTATTTATATCAAAAAAAATAAGAAATAAACAAAATTAAATTTTGGGTATATGAATTACTTCAATGCCAGCTTTTTTTAAAAAATTTATTCCAGATTTGTCTTTGTACTCAATATTGTAAACAACTCTTATGATTCCAGATTGGAAGATTAGCTTACTACAATCTCTGCAGGGGGACAACGTAACATATAAAGTAGCGTCTTTGCTTGATTGAGTTGAAGCTGCGACTTTCATAATCGCATTTGCCTCTGCATGTAGAACATACCATTTAGTACAATTTTCATCGTCTTCACATGTATTTTCAAATCCAGTTGGCGTTCCATTATAACCATCGGATATTATCATTTTATCCTTTACAATTAATGCTCCAACTTGTTTTCTTTTACAATGAGAAAGTTTAGCCCACTCTTGTGCCATTTTTAAATATGCTATATCGTATTTTCTTTGTTTACTTGTCGTCATCTATATCATTTGATACATTAAATTTAAAGATAATAGTATTATAATTACGGAAACTATTTTTATATAAATTGTTTTAGAAATCAAATTAAGTTTATTAAAAAATGTATTTATTATCAAAATCCCTAAAACAACAACTAATTGTGACAATTCAACACCTATTGCAAATCCAACAAGGGGAGTAATTTTGGTGTCTAATGAGTCGGTTAGCATCTCAAAATAATTGCCAAAACCAAAACCGTGAATTATACCAAACAACACAGAAAATCCGTATTCAAAAAAATTGTTCTTACTTTTTTTGTTATCTAAAATATTGTAAAGAGAAGTTAATATTATAGTAGTAGGAATTAAAAATTCTATAAGTTGAGATGAAGGTTTAAATAAGTCAAAAGCAGATAATATTAATGAAAAGGTATGTCCAAAAGTAAAAAAAGTTATTATCCAAAAAACTGTTTTAAAATCCTTAAAATTATAAACTATAGTAAGAGCGCAAAGAAAAAGCATATGATCAATTGCATTCCAATCTAATACGTGGAGAAGCCCTAATTCTAAATAAAAAATTAAATCGTACATAATTTAAATATAATCAAAAGCCTCTTTCATCTTTTATATTTTGATAAGCTTTTTGAATTTGTTGAAATTTATCTTGAGCGGCCTTTACATAAACGTCTCCTAGATGTTGAACTTTGTCCGGATGGTGTTTCTTTGCTAAGTCTCTGTATGACTTTTTAACTTGTTCATTGGATGCAGATTTCTCTAACTCTAAAATTTTATAAGCACCATCTGTTTCTTTAATAAACATAGCTTTAATGCTTGAAAAATCTGCATAGGATAGTTTAAATAAATTTGAAAACTCTAATAATTTTTCAATTTCTAATTTACTTATTGTCCCATCAGCCTTAGCGATTCCGAATAAAAAATGAATCACTTGAAGACGACTTTCATAATTTAAAGCAACATTAAATAGCGTTGATATTTTATTTAGAGATATTCCTTTATTTTTTACATTTTCATTGAAAATTTTAAAAACTTGATTTGCTCTAGTTTTTCCATAAGCAGTAACAAAATATGTTCTTACAAAATCTAATTCGTTTTGAGTGACTTTACCATCTGCTTTAATTACCATTGAGGCTAGAGCAAGTAAGTTAATTTCAAAATCTTTATTAGATATTTTACTAACTCCCGACTTAAAAAAAGATCCTATAAAAAATCCTAATGCAGCTCCTGGCAATCTAAAAAAAGTATATCCAAGTAAAGCGAATATCCATTTGTTCATTTCTAAAAATATTTATCCAAATTTACAAATGTCAAATGAATTTAATACATGCATTTTGATCATTCTTTATTATATTTGTCACAATTAAAATTATTGATTATGTATCCAGCTGAGTTAGTAAAGCCAATGAGAGAGGATTTAACCTCCGTGGGATTTGTAGAACTAACAAATCCTGATGAAGTGAACAGTCAAGTCCCTAATAGCGAAACTGCTGTTCTAATAGTAAACTCTGTATGTGGTTGTGCTGCTGCCAACGCAAGACCAGGAGTAAAATCGTCATTAATTAATGATAAAAAACCAGTTAAACTATTTACTGTTTTTGCTGGAGTTGATAAAGAGGCAACTGATGCTGCGAGAAAATTAATGATTCCTTTCCCTCCTTCATCGCCATGTATTGCTATTTTTAAAGATGGTGATCTTGTTCATATGTTAGAAAGACATCATATTGAAGGAAGATCTGCTGAAATTATAAGCGAAAATCTAAAACAAGCTTACGATCAATTTTGCTAATCTAATGTTGGAAAAGTAATTTTAAATGTAGTTCCTTTATTAACTTTAGATTCAAAATCTATTTTGCCCTCATATGAGTTCACTAGATTTTTTACCATTCCTAATCCAAGTCCCATTCCTCCAGATTTTGTTGTGAAGTTGGGTTCAAAAATATTTTTTCTAATATTTAATGGGATTCCATTGCCATTGTCTCTTACAGAAATACTAACGGTTTTTGACATTTTTTTTATAGAAACTTTTATCGAAGGTGAATTTGTGTTTTCACATGCCTGAACAGCATTTTTTATCAAATTGGTCATTATTCTTACAATTTGCGGCCTGTCAATATTTATAATTATCTTGTCTTCATTAGATTTAAAAACAATATGTTTTTCTTTAAAAATTTCTAATGAAAGCCTAACGGCTTTAACAATATTTAATTTTTCTCCTTGTTGAGTGGGCATCTCTGCAAAATTTGAAAAAGCTGAAGCAATTGAACTCATTGTATCGATTTGTTGAATTATGGTTTGGGAAAAATCTTCAACCTTATCTTTATTTTTCTTGTCGTTTCTAAAATCTCTTTCAAAACTTTGGACACTTAGTTTCATTGGAGTAAGAGGATTTTTAATTTCATGCGCAACTTGCTTGGCCATTTCTCTCCATGCTTGTTCTTTGTTAGATTTTGACAATTCCTTAACGTTTTTATCGAGCATATCAACCATATTGTTGTACGATTCTACCAAACTTTTAACTTCTTTACTTCTTGCGTTAATTTTTATTTTAGAGTTTCTTTTATCTAAACGTGTCTGTTTCATTTTAAGAGCAATTTCAGAAATTGCTTTTGTCATATACTGAGATACGAAATATGAAATAATAATTGAAAGTATAAAAAGGAAAAAGTAAACTTCTCCTAAAATTATAAGAAATGATTCTAATTCATACGAATTTAAATTATCATCATCATAATAAGGAAGATTTAAAATCCAAAGTGGATTAAAATTATCATCTAGAATTAATGAAAAAGAGGATCTATATTGCACTTGATCTTTTTGGGTAATTTCAATAATTTTAGAATCCTTTTGACTAAGAATCTTGTTTAAAAGTTCTTTATTTATAAAGGATATTTCATTTTTTGGAAGTGTTGAATTAATTAGATTTCCATCTAAAGAATAGATGCTAAATTTAACGCTCTGAACATCTGAAACTTGATAAATTTTTTCACTTAAAATTGAATCTAATTTTTTTGGATTCAACTGAGTCGATGTTTCTTGAGAAAAGTAAGCAATACTTCGTTGGATTTGGGCTTCTTTTCTTTCCAATCTTTTTGAATGGTATTTTTCGGACTGAGTTTTAAATTGTGGAATTGTAATTAAGGAAATTAACACAAAAGTAGCAACAACTATTACAGTCATAGCTAAAAAAATTCTAGCTCTTAATGATAAATTTGCGTTAAATTTTAAATTACTAATCAATTTCTAAATCTTTTATACAACTTAATAAGAACCAGTAAAGAACCTATAAATATTATCAAACCAACTGTAAGTTTTAACCAATTTACATTGTTTTTTAAAACTACTAAAAATACAACTGACACTAATATCACAATCGTTACTTCGTTCCACATTCTCATAAAATTAGAAGAATATTTTATAATACCTGAGTTTAATTCTTTTAAAATAAAATGAGTTTTTAAATGATATATAATTAATAAAAACACAAATCCTAACTTAGCTATCATCCAATTTTCTAATAACCAATTTGGGACTAAAACAATCATCCAAAATCCAAATAAAATGGCTAAAACAGACGACGGCCATGTTATTACAAACCATAAACGGTTCATCATTAAAGTAAATTGATCCATTAAGATTTTTTTGTCGGGACTAGGTTTTGATGAAGCTTCAATAAAATAAATAAACAGTCTCGGTATGTAAAAAAGACCAGCAAACCATGTTATAACAAATATTATATGCAACGATTTTATGTAACTAAAATATTCCATTATGAAAATAAATTATTTAATATTTGCCCATTCATCAATCCATCTGCTTAGAGTTTTTACCCATTCTTTATCGTCATTTAAACAAGGAACTACATGAAATTTTTCTCCCCCCTTTTCAATAAAATCTTCTTTAGCCTCCATTCCAATCTCCTCTAAAGTTTCTAAACAATCCGAAACAAAAGCAGGTGTAACAATTGCCATCTTTTTAGTTCCAGTTTGAGCGAAATTTTCTACAACTTTATCTGTATATGGTTTGAGCCACGGCTGTCCAGCTAATCTAGACTGAAAAGAACTAGAATATGTTCCTTCTTTAAGCTCTAAATAATCAGCAACTTGTTTTGTGGTTTCGTAGCAATGATGTCTATAACAAAATTGGTGAGCAGGTGATTTTGTTTGACAACAACTGCCATCAATTTTACAATGTGATTTGGTAATATCTGTTTTTCTAATATGTCTTTCGGGAATACCATGATAAGAAAAAAGTAAATGATCCCATTCTTTGTTTTTCAAATAACTCTGAATTGAATTAGAAAGAACTCTTACGTAATCTTTATGATTGTAAAAAGCTGGAAGATTTGTAAACTCAACTTGAGGAAAAAATTCATTTTTTATTTTTTCAGCTAAGACTAAAATGGTTTCAGTTGAGGCCATTGCATGTTGAGGATATAACGGAATAAGTAAAATTTCTGTTACTCCTTTGTCTACTAACTCTTTAATGCCAGAGTGTATTGAGGGATTCCCGTAACGCATAGCAAGAGATATCGGAACTGATGTCATTTTTTTAACTTTTTCTAAAAGCCTATATGAAAGAACAATTAATGGGGACCCTTCGTCCCACCATATTTTTTTGTAAGCTTTTGCAGATTTTTTTGGTCTAAAATTTAAAATAATTCCTTTAACCAAAATTGTTCTTAACCAAAGAGGTTCGTCAATAACACGTTCGTCCATTAAAAACTCTTTTAAATATTTTTTTACATCTTTAGTTTCAGTGCTATCAGGCGATCCTAAATTAACAAGTAAAGCTCCTCTCATATTATTAAATTGTCATTAGATATTTTTTTGGAGTAGTACCAAATTTTTTTTTAAAAGCATTTATAAAATGAGTTGCGGTACTATACCCCACTTTAAGAGCAACTTCATTTACATTATATTCACCTGAGGACAAAAGCCTTTTAGATACTTGCATTTTATAATCAATCAAAAAAGAAAAAACAGAGGTTCCATAAACTTGTTTAAACCCTTGTTTTAATTTTTTTAAACTTATATCGACTTCTTTTGAAAGCTGTACAAGAGTTGGTGGCTCAATCATTCTAGAAATTATAATTTCTTTTGCTTTCTTGATTTTTTTTATGTTATTGTCATCAGCCAAAAAAGGACATTGTTCAATATCCATTTCTTTGTCCTTGCTAAAATATAAACTCATAAGTTCAAAAATCTTGCCTCTTAAATATAATTTATACATTGAAAGATTTAATGATTGCTGATACATTTGGTTTAATATAATTGCAATCATTGGACCAATTTGTTTTTCTTTATAAAGTTTATTTCCAATATTATCATTATTTAAAAAAGAAATTTGATCTGATTCATCTGAAAATAAACTATGAAATTTCTTTATTGAAATAAGTATTGACAAAACTTGACTATTTGAATCCAATAAAAGATCTATTGGGAGCTCCTTATTAGGATTATATAATAGAATTGAATTTTCATTTTCAACATTAAAAACATAAGATCCTTGATTAAATAAAAATTTTGAAGTCCCTTTCAAACAAAAATGAAATTGAATATAATCTTTACTAATATTGTAATTAAAATTTGAAGCAAATTCATTATCATTGGTTTGTTTTAATAAAATTACACCATCATCAACTGTAAAACTTTCAGTAGATCCTTTTGCGATATTTTTTAAATTCATGCAAATAAAATTTTTAATTTAGAAGCGTTCTAAATTAATGGATTAGAGTATATCTATTATATCTGTAAAAATATAAAATTTTACATTATTTTAATCATACTTTTCAATAAAAAACTTGTGGAGTTATTTATAGAACCTTTAGGGTTATTTTTTAACTAATGTGAGTATTATTTTTACATTCGAAATTAATCATAATTTGAAAGCTCCTTTTTTTAATGTTATTGGAATAAGCTATAAAAATGCCAATACTTCTGTGAGAGGAATGTTCAGCTTAAGTCTAGACCAATCCAAAAATCTTATTAAGGAATCATTACAAGCGGGTATAGACAATTTAGTTGTTAATTCTACATGCAACAGAGTTGAGATTTATTCTTCAACTTTAGATTTTAATCTACTTACAGAACTGCTTTGCAAACATTCTAATGGAACCGTTAAAGAATTTAAAAAATTTGGTTACATTTTTAAAGGAGAAGAAGCTGTGAATCATATTTTTAAAGTGGGGACTGGTCTAGACAGTCAAATTTTAGGAGACTTTGAAATTATCGCTCAATTAAATAATAGTTTTTTAAGGTCGAAAAAACTAAATGCAGTTAATCCTTCGTTTGAAAGATTATTTAATATGATTAAGCATGCAAGTAAAAGAATTAAAAATGAAACAAAAATATCTTCAGGTGCAACTTCAGTATCATATGCAGCTGTTAGATATATATTAGATAATATTTCAGATTTAACATCAAAAAGAATCCTTTTATTTGGAACAGGTAAAATCGGAAGAAACACATGTGAAAATCTAGTAAAACACACCTCAAACAAACACATAACCTTAATTAATAGATCTGAAGAGAAAGCTAAACTTATAGCTGGTAAATTTGAGGTTTTGGTAAAAAATATTTCAGATTTAAATAATCAAATATCAAAAACTGACATCTTGATTGTAGCCACCGCTGGCAACAAACCAACTATACTTAGCGAAATGGTATCTAAATCTAAATCGCTTACAATTTTGGATTTATCAGTGCCAAAAAATGTTGATGAAAAATTGGGATCTTTTAAAAATGTAGATTTATTAGATCTGGATTATCTATCTATGTTAACTAATAAAACTTTAGAAAACAGAAAAAAGTTTATACCTAAAGCTGAAAAAATAATTAAAGAAATAACAGAAGATTATTATTTATGGGTTGAAACTAGAAAATTTGCTCCAACAGTTAACGCGCTAAAATTAAAACTAAAAAAAATCCAAGAAAATAAAATCAATATTCTTAAGAAAAAAGCATCCTCATTCGATGACGCAAATGTCAATGAAGTCTCTGAACACTTAATTCAAAAAATAACAAATCAAATAGCTAATCATTTAAGAGACAGCGATGATTTTGAAGAAGAATTGGAATCCATAAAAACAATTTTTCAACTTAATCACAATGATTACTAAACTTAAAATAGGCACTAGAAAAAGCAAGTTAGCTGTTTGGCAAGCAAATTATGCAAAAAATAAACTTGAGGGTCTGGGTTTAAATTGTGAAATAGTCAAAATAAAATCAGAGGGAGACGTAAATCAAATTACACCATTGTATGATTTTGGAGTAAGTGGAATTTTTACTAAAAGTTTAGATCAAGCTTTATTAAACAACGACATTGATATAGCTGTTCATAGTTATAAAGATGTTCCAGTAAATTTAGCTTCAGGATTATCTATTCATTGTGTTTTTAAACGAGCAAGTTCTCAAGACGTTTTAATTTTTAAAGAAAAAAATGTCAATTTTAATAATGCTCTCACTATTGCGACAAGCAGTATTAGAAGAAAAACTCAATGGAAAAACAAATATCCTAATCATAAAATAGTGTCTCTGAGAGGAAATATAGAGTCAAGAATCGCAAAACTTGAAAAAAATAATTGGGACGGTGCAATATTCGCAAAAGCAGGACTTGATCGATTATCAATATGTCCCGAAAACAAAATTGTTTTGGACTGGATGATACCCTCTGCGGCACAAGGAGCTATTGCAATAGCATCAAGAACAAATGAAAACGAATTAAATAATTTATTAAAATCTATTTCGTGTAGATCAACATTTCACTGTGTAAATCAGGAAAGAAAGTTTTTAAAATTAATGAATGGTGGTTGTTCTGTGCCAATCTCTGCATTTGCAAAAATTGAAGGAGATAGGCTTGTGTTCAAAGTAAGCATCTCTACAATGGATTCAAAAAACATAATCAAAGTTGAGGATTCATTTGATTGTAACGACTTGAAAACAGGTGAAAAAATGTACAAAAAGATTTTGAAAAATGGAGGTAAAAAAATACTTCAAGAACTAAAGAAAGAAAATGAAAAAAATTAAAATTCTTTCTACAAAAACGTTAAGTAATGATTTAAAACATCTTTTCAGTGATTTAAAATTTGATTTATATCACAATGATTTTATTTCAATACAACCCTTAATCCTAAATCTTCCCAAACATGATGGAAGCTGGATATTCACAAGCAAAAATGCTGTTGAAGCAGTTTTTTCAAGTAATCAAAATATTGACAATTTTTTTAATAAAATTTATTGTGTAGGCAAAAATACAAAATCACTTTTAGTCAAAAAAGGTCAAAAAATTGCAAAAATGGCGCAAAATTCATCAAATTTAGCTGAATTTATATCAAAAACAGCTAAAAACGAAAAGTTCATTTTTTGTCGAAGCAACATTAAAAATGAAGAGTTTTCTTATTTTTTTAAGAAAAAAAATATAGAACTGAAGGAGCTAGTTGCTTACAACAACGTAGCAAAACCTAAAAAATACGATCAAATTTTTGATGCTATTTTATTTTACAGCCCAAGTGGAATTAAGAGCTTTATGATAAATAACTCATTAAATAATTCATACTGTGTATGTATTGGCCAAACTACTTCAAAATATGCTAAACGATATTCAAACAAAGTTTTAAGTTGCAAAGTTCCTACAATTGAAAACGTAATTAACGAAACAATTAAATTATTTGAAAAATGATTAAAAACGAAACCCCTCTTTTTTTAAAAGCTCTAAACGGTGAGACTGTGGAAAGACCGCCTGTATGGATTATGAGACAAGCAGGAAGATATTTGCCAGATTTTATGGTTTTAAAAAACAAATATGATTTTTTTACAAGATGTCAAACACCAGAACTAGCTACAGAAATAACATTAATGCCAATTAAACAAATAGGATTAGATGCTTCTATAATATTTAGCGATATTTTAGTAATTCCCCAAGCAATGGGAATTAATGTTGAAATGAAAAATAATTTTGGTCCATACATAGAATCTCCTGTTAGAAAAAAATCTGATGTAATTAATTTAAATATTCAAAATGTTGAAGAAAAATTAAATTATGTTTTTGATGCAGTAAAAATGACTAAAAAAGAACTTCCTGCTGATATTCCTTTAATAGGATTTGCAGGATCTCCATGGACAATATTATGCTATATGGTTCAAGGTAGTGGTTCTAAAAACTTTGATATAGCTAAAAGTTTTTGTTTTGAAAATCCCGACCTAGCTAAATTACTTTTAAGTAAAATAACCTCTATAACTATTGATTATTTAAAAAAGAAAATAGAAGCAGGTGTTGATGCTGTTCAAATTTTTGATTCGTGGGGAGGTGTTCTATCTCACACTGATTATCAAATTTTTTCATTTCCATATATAGAACAAATTACAGCTGCCATAAAAGAAATTAAACCTGTGATAATCTATCCAAAAGGATGTTGGCACTCCATAAACGCATACTCGAAAATTGGAGCTTCTGGACTTGGGATTGATTGGACGTGTTCAGCTAGAAATGCACGATATTTATCAGGAAACAATATTACTCTACAAGGCAATTTGGATCCGAGTAGATTATTTTCTCCTAAAAAAGAGTTAATAAGTCAAACTACACAAATGTTGAATGAATTTGGAAAAGATAAATATATTGCAAATTTAGGTCATGGAATTCTTCCAAATACACCTGTTGATAATGTTAAAGTTTTTGTAGAAACTATTAAAAATTATTCTTCATGATAAAAAATAATTTTTCTAAATACATTGATGTTCTTCAAGGCGAGATAACGTCCGCCTTGGAAAAGGTTGATGGATTAGGAAAATTCAAGAAAGATGTTTGGTCAAGAGAAAAAGGAGGCGGTGGTTTAACTATGGTTATTGAGAATGGTAAAGTTTTTGAAAAGGGAGGCGTAAATGTTTCTAAAGTTCATGGCAAACTTCCAAAGTCAATGGCAGAGATGTTCAAAACTAAAGATTCTGATTTTTATGCATGTGGAATAAGTATTGTTTTACATCCTAAAAATCCAATGGCTCCCACTTTTCATGCCAATTTAAGATATTTCGAATTATACGAAAATGGGGGGTTAAAAGATAGATGGTTTGGAGGAGGTCTTGACCTTACTCCTTATTATATTTTTGAAAATGATATTATTCATTTTCATACTAAATGTAAAATCGTTTGTGATAAATACAACTCAAGCTTTTACAAAAATTATAAAAAAAGATGTGATGAATATTTCTGGAATTCACACAGAAACGAAGCTAGAGGTGTTGGTGGATTATTTTTTGATTATTGTAGAGAAAGTAAAGAAATGTCAATTGACAGATGGCTTTTATTTATTAAGGACATGGGACAATGTATTTTAGATTCTTATATTCCAATTGTTGAAAAAAGAAAAAAAACAGACTTTAACAATATAAATATAAATTGGCAACAGATTAGAAGAGGAAGATATGTGGAATTTAATCTTCTTCACGATAAAGGAACTTTATTTGGATTAAAAACCAAAGGAAGAATAGAAAGTATTTTAATAAGTATGCCCCCAAAAGTTAAATGGAATTACGATTTTAAAACAAAAAAAGGAAGCCCAGAAGAAAAGCTTATAAAAATATTAGAATCCCCAAAAAATTGGGTTTAAATTAAAAATATGTATCCACTAAATAGAAATCGAAGACTTCGTTCAAAACAATCTTTAAGAAATTTAATTAAAGAGTCTAGCTTACATCCTCATGATTTTATTGTTCCTCTTTTTATAATAGAGGGAACAAATTTAAAAGAAGAAATACCTTCAATGCCTAATTATTTTAGATACAGTTTAGACATTATAAAAAAAGAAGTTAAGTTACTTTGGGATATTGGTGTGCAAGGGGTTTTATTATTTGTAAAAGTAGAAGAACATTTAAAAGATAATTTTGGAACTGAATCTTTCAAGAAAAACGGACTTATGCAAAAAGCCATTAGAGAGATTAAAAGTAGTGTTCCTGACATGACCATTATGACCGATGTCGCATTAGACCCGTACTCAAGTTATGGTCACGATGGTATAGTAAAAGGTAATAAAATTCTAAACGATCAAACTAATGTCGTTTTGTCCAAGATGGCTCTAAGTCACGCAGAAGCTGGAGCGGATATTGTTGCTCCAAGTGACATGATGGACGGTAGAGTTTTATCTATAAGAAAAACTCTTGAAGACAATGGCTTCCACGATATAGGGATAATGAGTTATGCTGTTAAATACGCCTCAAATTTTTATGGTCCATTTAGAGATGCTTTAGATTCAAAACCTGGCTTTGGGGACAAAAAAACTTATCAGATGGATTTTCGTAACAGATCAGAAGCGATTGCAGAAGCAAAATCTGATATTGAAGAAGGTGCCGATATAATAATGGTTAAACCCGGGATAAGTTATTTAGATGTTTTGCGAGATTTAAAAAACCAAGTACATTGTCCATTAGCAATTTACCAAGTCAGCGGAGAATATTCAATGCTTAAAGCAGCAGCTAAAGAAGGTTGGCTAGATCACGATAAAGTTATGATGGAGCAACTTGTTTCAATGAAACGGGCTGGAGCTGATATAATCGCCTCGTATTTTGCAAAGGATGCTATAAAATTACTATCTTAATTTTCATACATTAGTGTATGAAACTTTTAAAAAGTAAAATTGGCTTAATAATATCGTTATTTTTAATTTTTGCCGGACTTAATTTCAGCTCTGATATTGTTTATTTGTCTGAACTAGTAGGAACAGTTTATAAAATGCAAAGAACTAATGCGGACATTACTGACTACAAATATTTTGAAAATATAACACTTTCTAAAAGTACTTCCCCACAACCTTGGCCAATTCACAAAGACTATAACAATCTTCCTGAGACTGAAAATTTAAAAAAAATTCATGCAGAGCTTGGAACTGTAGCTTATTTAATTATAAAAAACGATTCTATCTGGCATGAAAAATATTATCAAGGTTACAAAAAAAACTCTTACAGCAATTCTTTCTCAATGGCAAAAAGTATTGTGTCAGCCACTATGGGAAAAGCTATTCAAAATGGGTATTTTGAAAGTATTGATGATAAAGTAAGTTCTTATGTTAATGGGTATTCCGATGGGTTAGCCGAAAAACTAACGATTGGAGATTTATCGAGTATGGCATCAGGATTAGATTGGAATGAAAGTTACACAGATGTATTTGGAGTTACAGCAAGATCTTATATTTCGAGTGAGCTTAATGAATTAATTAAATCTAGAGCTATTGTTGAGGAGCCTGGAAAAAGTTTTAAATATTATAGTGCTAGCACGCAACTTCTTTCAATGGTAATTGAAGAAGCAACTCAAAATAAAATATCGACTCTTGTACAAGATTGGTTTTTAGAGCCTTTGGGTTTTGAAAACAATTCACTTTGGCAAATTGACGGGAAAAAAAATAATACTGTAAAAGCATATTGTTGTTTTAATTCTAATGCTAGAGATTTTGCAAGATTTGGGAAACTTTACAAAGATTTTGGAAAATGGAACGGAGTTCAAATTTTAGACTCCTCTTTTGTTGCTAAATCTATTAAGCCTAGATTTAAAAAAAGCCCTGAGTATGGGTATGGATTTTGGCTTGGGAAAATTAATGAAAATGATTTTTTTGCTATGAGAGGAATATTAGGTCAGTATGTAATTGTAGTTCCTGAAAGAAATATTATAGTGGTAAGACTTGGCAAAAAAAATCTTGAAAAAAACAATTATAGACCAAAAGATTTTGATGTTTACTTAACAGAAGCTTTAAAGATGTTTGATAGTGCAACGTTTGATTATGAATGATAGTACACTCCTTTCAATAAAAAACCTAACCATCAATGTTGGTGATCAAATTATTTTATCAAATGTTTCATTTGACTTAAAAAAAAATGAAGTTTTAGGACTTGTTGGTGAATCTGGAAGCGGAAAATCATTTACTGCATTATCAATTTTAGATTTAATTAATATAAAAAACCTAAAGACTGATGGGCAAATAATTTTCAATGGGAAGGAGTTAAACGAATTGTCTAGCAAAGAATATCAAAAAATAAGAGGGAAAGAAATTTCAATAATTTTTCAAGAACCAATGAGTTCTTTAAATCCAAGCATGAAATGTGGTGATCAAATTTCTGAGATTATTATTAATCATGAAAAAATTAATAAAAAAATAGCCAAAAAAAAATCTATCGAACTCATCCAAAAAGTTCAATTAAAAAATCCTGAGTTAGTATTTGAAAAATATCCTTTTCAGCTAAGTGGCGGGCAGCAACAACGAGTTATGATTGCAATAGCTATAGCATGTAAGCCTAAACTATTGATTGCCGATGAGCCAACCACTTCCTTAGACAGTATAGTTAGAAATGATATTATTTCTTTAATTAAATCTTTACAGAACGAATATAGCATGGGTGTTTTATTTATATCTCATGATTTAAAGTTAGTTTCAAAATTTGCTGATAATTTGATTGTATTAAAAGAGGGGATCATTATTGAAAAGGGTGTTTCTTCACAGATATTTAATTCTCCTAAAGAAAAATACACTCAACATTTAATAAACTCTATTCCTCCAAAAAATAACAGACCAAATAGGTTAATTACTTCTAAAAATAAAAAAAATAAGCTTATTTCTAAAGTAGATAGAGCGATTCATCATTCAAAAATTTACAGCAAAAATCCAATTTTAAAAGTTAATAAATTAACTGTCTTTTATGAAAAAATTAAAATACTTAATGATATTTCATTTGATCTATTTAAAGGTGAAACGTTGGGAATTGTAGGCGAGTCCGGATCAGGAAAATCTACAATAGCTAAATCTATTTTAGGACTTATTGAAGTTAATAACGGTGAGATTCTTTTTAAAAATAAAAACAGAAATCAAATCTCTAATTCTGTATTCAGAAAAAAAGTTCAGCTGATATTTCAAGATCCCTACTCATCTTTAAATCCAGAAATTTCAATTGGCAGTTCTATAATTGAGCCAATGATTGCACATAAAATCTTTGGTTCTAAATACGAAATGGAATGTAGAGCAATAGAACTTTTAAACCAAGTTGGATTATCCAAAAATGATTATAAAAAATTTCCTAATCAATTTTCTGGTGGTCAACGACAAAGAATAGTCATAGCAAGAGCTTTAGCTTTAAATCCTGAAGTTATAATATGTGATGAATCGGTATCCGCATTAGACGTTTCTATTCAAGCACAAATATTAAACCTGTTAAGTGATTTAAAGGAAAAATATCTTTTCACATTTCTATTTATTTCTCACGATATGTCAGTTATAAAATATTTTACTGATAGATTAATTGTATTAAAAAAAGGAAAAATTATTGAAATAAATGAAACTGACTTTTTGTTCGAACATTCAAAAAAATTATATACTAAATCCTTATTAAGGGCTAGTGATTTTTAAATAAAATAATATGAATCTTAAAATAATTTTTGACTGGTTTTTACAATTACACTCCCTCTGGGCTATTCTAACGCTTTCAATTATATTTTATTCAATTTTAAGATTTTTTTTTAAGGCATACCAAAATAAAATTTTTAAACCCTTGGATTTGAGAGTTGCTCTTTTTACACTTATATTCTCCCATATTCAATTTGCCATTGGGATTATATTATATTTTATATCTCCAAAATTTAAATGGTGGGGAGAAGGAATTGAACAAATAATTCAAAATGATCTGTATTTTTTTTATTTGCTGAAGCACCCTACTTTAAACATTTTAGGATTACTTTCAATAACTATAGGGTGGTCTCTTTTCAAAAAAGCAAAAACTAATTATAAAAGATTTATCCGATTAGCAATATTTTATTTATTTGGGTTTTTATTAATATTATTGTCTGTACCTTTTAATAATTGGTTATAAAAAAAGCTCCCTTAAAATTAAGAGAGCCTAAACCAAACCATTGATAAACTATTAAACTTTATTGTTATTAAATTTAATTTTAAATTGTTTAGTGGATTCACAAAATTTTGTTAATCTTTATAACATGAATAATAAATATGCTGTACTTGGTGGCGGAAGTTGGGGAACTGCAATAGTAAAGATGCTTTGTGAAAACAACAATATCGTAAATTGGTATGTAAGAAATGAAGAAGATGTTCTGTTTATAAAAAATAAAGGAAGAAATGCAAAATACTTGAGATCTGTAGTTTTTGATAAATCAAAAATAAATCCAAGTTCCTCAGTTAGAGAAATAGTTGATAACTCCGACATTGTTATTTTAGCTATTCCTTCACCTTTTTTAGATATTGAACTAACAAAAATAAAGGACCTTATCAAAGATAAAGTTCTATTTTCTGCTTTAAAGGGAGTTATACCAGTGTCTAACTTGATCGTTAGTGAACATTTAAATGAGTTTTATGATATCTCTTTATCAAAAATTGGGATTATTACTGGCCCTTGTCATGCTGAAGAAGTTGCCCTTGAAAAATTATCTTACCTGACAGTTGCTTGTAAAAACGAACTCAGAGGTAAAGAAATGGCAAACGCTTTAAAGTCAAGCTATATTAATGTCAAAGTATCAAATGATACTATGGGGGTTGAGTATGCAGCAATGTTAAAAAACATATATGCTATAATTGCAGGAATATGTCATGGGCTAGGATACGGAGATAATTTTCAAAGTGTTTTAATTAGTAATTGTGTTAGAGAAATGAAAAAATTTGTATATAAAATATACAGAACCAACAGAGACATAAACGATTCTGAATATCTAGGAGATTTATTAGTTACCTGTTATTCTTCATTTAGTAGGAATAGAACTTTAGGGAACATGATAGGTAAAGGATATACTTTGAAAGCCGCTATTTCAGAAATGTCTATGATATCTGAAGGATTTTATGCTACTAAAAATGCTTATAAATTAATTGAAACCCATGGCAACGAATTTAACATAATCTCTTCTGCATATCAAATTCTGTATGAAAATTCGAATCCTAAAACAACAATAGAAAAATTAACTGAAAAGTTAGATTGAGTCTTTAAATTGATTAATAAACCTTACGTCATTATCGTATAATATTCTTATATCTTCAATTTGGTAAAGAAGCATAGCAATTCTTTCTATACCCATCCCAAATGCAAACCCTGAGTACTTGCTCGAATCTATCTTACAATTATCTAAAACATTTGGATCAATCATTCCACAGCCCATTATTTCAAGCCAACCTGTTCCTTTAGTAATTCTATAATCAGTTTCAGATTCTAAACCCCAATATATATCCACTTCAGCACTAGGCTCGGTAAAAGGGAAATACGACGGTCTTAATCTTATTTTAGATTTTCCAAATAGTTCTTTTGTAAAATAAAGCAAGGTTTGTTTTAAATCGGCAAATGAAACATTTTCGTCAATATATAGTCCTTCTATTTGATGAAAAAAGCAATGTGATCTAGCGGAGATATCTTCGTTCCTGTAGACTCGTCCAGGTGATATAGTCCGTATTGGTGGTTCGTTCTCTTCCATATGTCTAATTTGAACAGAAGAAGTGTGAGTTCTTAGAAGTAAATCTGGATCTTTTTTTATAAAAAAAGTGTCTTGCATATCTCTAGCAGGATGATGCATTGGTAAATTTAAAGCAGTAAAGTTGTGCCAATCGTCTTCAATCTCAGGTCCTTCGGAAACGTTAAAGCCAATTTTATAAAATATGTCTATTATTTTATCTCTAATAATTGAAATTGGATGTCTTGAACCAAGCTCAATCATTGAGGCAGGTTTAGTCAAGTCAAAATCCTTAACCTTCTTATCAACATCAGTTCCAAGAGTTTCTTTAAGTTCTTCAATTTTCTTTAGAGTTACATTTTTTAGTTCATTAATTGCTAAACCATACTCCTTTTTTTTAGAAGGCTCAACCTTCTTAAACTCAGAGAAATAATGACTAACAAATCCTTTTTTTCCAATAAAATCTATTCGAAATTTTTCTAATTCATCAATATTATTTGTTGAGAAACTTAATACTTGTTGAATTTTATTTTGTATTTCTTCAATCATAAATTGATATAAACATTGCCTCAAAAATACTCATTTTCATTTATTCAATTAGTTCTTTTTCAATAAAATAATTTATTATAGATTCTTTCATTAAAATACTTTGTTCTCCTGATTTTAAATTTGGTAATTTATTAATTGTTTTATAATGTGGCCAACCATCTTTATCAACATAATCAAATTCATAAAATCCATAAGGCTCTAATAAACGACATATTGCAATATGCATAAGGTCAATTTTTTGATCTTTATTAAATTTCATATTTGGATTTCCAAATTCCTGAACACCTATCAAATAAATAACACTTTCAATGTCTAAATCATCACCTTTGTTAAATTCATCACTTAAAATATTCAAAATGCTTTCCCACTTGCCACTTAAATCCTTTTTTGGTTCCATTAAAAAAATTTCAATTGTATGAAAACAATATACCTATATTTGTAAATAAAATCTTGAATTACTTAGATATTTTTATTGTATGCCTAATAGCGCTTGGGTTTTACAGAGGTTTTTCCAAGGGCCTGATAATTGAGTTAACTTCTATTTTAGCTTTAATTCTAGGAGTATATGGATCTTTAACGTTTTCGAATTTAACATTCGATTTTATTAGCAATACTTTTCCAAATCAATTAGAATCAGTAGAGGAGTCTTATATAAAACTTTTCTCCTTTGCCTTAACCTTTATCATTATCCTTTTAAGTATTTCTGTTGCAGGAAAAGCATTAACAAAAGTTGCTAAAATTCTTTTTTTAGGATTCTTAAATAAACTGTTTGGGGGATTATTTGGGGCTATAAAATATATTCTAATAATTTCTTTTTGTTTTGTCTTTTTTGAAAATATAAACTCTGCGTTTTCCTTTGTTAACAATGAAAACATTGAATCAACTTTTTTATACCGCCCTATTTTAAACGTAGGCAACCAATTATTAAATCTTTTTAATTTAAGTAGTAATTCAGTCAATTTTTTTAATTGATTTTAACTCCATCCATCCGCTAGCGCCATTACTTAATTCTACTAAAACCCAATCGTCAAGTTCATCTATGATATTGACTTTGGTGCCCTCGTGCAAATTAAACTGGATTTCGCTTCTGTAATTAGGTTCTGTTCTAAAATCAATTTTTTTATCAAAAATTATAGCTTGAATATTAGATTTTTGATTTTCAAATTTTGTAACTCCTACTAATATAAAAATAATGGTGAGACAAAAAAAAGCTGATGACAATGTGAAATAATTTTTTTTAGCAATACTATCATTTTTAAAAAAATAAATCACAAATAGAATTAAGAAAAAATACAAAAATATAATCCCTAAAATAAGCCACTGCTTTATAGAAAAAAACATTGATATATAATTAATAAAATCTGATAATTGATTTGAGGGCAATTGGTCTATTTTATCAATTAACATGTTTTGAGAATAGGTTAAATTATTTAGTATATCATTATCATTTGGGTTTAATTTCAAAGCTTTTTCAAAATAATAAATACTGTTAGGGATATCATTTAATTTATAATAACTATTCCCCAAATTAAAATATAATTCATCCGAATGTTCTCCGTTATTAATTATTTTAACAAATAAATTAATTGCTTCATTATAATCTCCTTTATTGTATAGCTCAATACCAGATTTAAAACCTACTTCATTTTCTGTTTGAGAGAAAATAATTCCACAAAAAAAGAAGCTACAAAGGATAATTATTTTTTCCATTTTAAATTTCTTTATCAATTTTTGTAATGACCTTTACTGCATTTTCGTAGTCATTATTTATTTTAAACTCAGAAGCCGGCGTAAACCTTGCAAACTCACAATTTTCAATTAATTTAATAAACAATTCCAATGACTCTTTTTCAATATCTTTACTGTAAAGTAACTTTGAAATCTTTTCTTTACTGTAATCCGAAGTTTCAATAAACAGTTTTGATTTTAAAAAATTGTGAAGTGCTTTTTCTAAAGCAACATAAAACATGTCTTTATTTTCTAAATTTTTTCTGGCATCTGATAAATATTTTTTAGCAAGCTTGTTGGCCCTTCTGGATTTCGATTCTTTTAATTTGGAACTTGTAATATTGTTTGATTTAAAAAATATAACTAACAACAAAATTGCTAATACTGGAAATATTAAAATTAAATAAAAGCTTAATGAATATATGAAAGGTTTGGAGTTGATTTTGACTAAATCAGAATCAGTTTTAATAAATTTAAACTGATTAATTGAAGGTAAAATGTTATTTGAACTCTGGGTATTTATTGTGTTGATATTATTTTCATCTAAAGACAGTGGTCCCTCTAAAACATTAATTATTATATCTTCAGAGTTAATTGTTTCGTATTTATTTAATTGTGGATTAAAAAAAGTAAATTCAACGGATCTTATAGGATACTTTCCTTGAAATTGAGGGACTAGAGTATAGGTATTTGAAATAAAACCTTTCATTCCTGCAAGGCTTGTTGATACTTTTTCATTGTATTCAGGATCATATTTCTCCAAAGAGCTTGGCACCTGAACAGATGGTGGTGAAAACAGTTTTAAATTTCCTTTTCCTGAAATTTTAACAATCGCTTGCAAAGATTCTGAGGCATTTAACTCTGTTTTATTGGTATTTAATTTAATATCAAATTTTCCAACCGCTCCGTTAAAACTTTCTGGAGCATTACCAGGCAATACTTTAACATTAATTGATCTTTTTCCTGCTGTTACTTTTTTTGAAACTTGATTATATATTCTATTCCCAAAAAAATCTCTTCTATTTGTTGGGACATCAACCGAAACATCTAATGAAAGTGGAAGAATATCAAGTTTTCCTGATTTTTGTGGATATAAAATAGTTTTTTTCCAAGTAACAAAATTATAATTATCTCCCTTAAAAGATCCTCGCTCAATTTGTAGCCTAGGAATTTTTATGTTTTGAGACCAAAAATTTTCAAATTCAGGCGTTTCAATTTCCCCTACATTAGTAACATTAATTTGAGGAGAGTAGAATAATTTATACACAATTGAAATACCCTCATTTAAATAAGGGTTCGTGTTTGAAATCTCCGCCACTAAATGTAGGTTTTCATTAACAACGTATGTGGGGTCATTTGGATCTTTACTTACCGCGACGGATTCACTTACACTAATTTTAACTGGTAAAGTTTTGTAAATATTATCATCTATTTCTATAGTAGCTTGCCCAATTGTAAGTGAGCCTTTCTTAGTAGGGGTTAAGAAATATGAATAACTTTTAGAAAAAGTTCTCTTGCCGTTTACCCACATGTTACTAACTGATTGGTTAGGACCTCCAACAACTGTAAATCCTTTAAAGCTAGGTGGGGTAAAGTTATCTCCATCTTTATTCATTTTAAAATCAACCCTAAGGTTCTCATTAATTCCTAAAGATTTTTTGCTCAAAACAGCCTCAAAACTAATAGAATCGTCCTGAGCGTTCAGATTACTCATTATAGTGATAGCAAAAAATAAAAATATATAAAATCTCGGTTTCATATTTTAATTACCAGTCTTTTTTGTTCTTTACAGGACTTCCTTTAATTTTCTTTTTGTTAATCTTTTGTTGAACTTTTTTTTCTTGATTATCCATTGCTTTAAGCAAGTTTTTTAGTTGCTCAGGAGATATTTTATTTGGTTTAGGTTTTTCTTTTTTATCATTGTTCTTGTCGTCTTTCTTATCCTTTTCTTTCTGCTTGTCTTTCTTCTCTTTTTGGTCGTCTTTCTTATCCTTATCCTTGTCCTTCTTCTTATCCTTGTCCTTCTTCTTGTCCTTGTCGTCTTTCTTGTCGTTATCGTCTTTTTTATTATCTTTTTGTTCGTTTTTCAATAACTCTTTGGCTAATGCATAATTGTACCTGGTTTCGTCATCAGTTGGATTATTAAGTAATGCGTTTTTAAAGGAATTGACAGCGTTCTGATAATCTTCATTTTGCATGTATATATTACCCAAATTATGAAAAGATTTATGACGGGTTTCCTTACTTTTTGTTTTTTCTATAGACGATTTATATTGATTTATTGCCTCCTGTTTCAATTCACTCCTGTAAAATGAATTAGCTAAATTATAAGAAGCTTTTATATTTAAAGAATCCTTGGAAATTGACTTTCTATAAAATTTTTCGGCTTCAATTAAATTCTTGTCAGCAAATTCAACATTACCATCCAAAGTCAAATTATTTGAATCCTTATTAATAGCTATTTCTTGAGAGTTAACTTTAATAAAAAAAAATAATAATATTAATATGATTCTATTCATTAAATAAATTTAGTTTTTTTACCCAATATGTTTTCTTTTCAAAAACAATTAATTCCAAACTTAGAAAAAGAATTGCAAATCCTAAAAACCACTGAAATTGATCTTTATATGCTACAAATTGTTTAGACTCAAATTCTTTTTTATCCATTTCTTTTAATCTTTCAATAATCGCTTGTACAACAAACTCTGTGGTCCCTCCGTCAATATAAATTCCGTTTGAGGAGTTTGCTATATTTTTTAACAAATCGACATTTAGTTTTGTAATAACTACATCTCCTTTTTGATCTTTTTTATATGACTTAACTATATCATTTTCTTTTAATGGTATAGGTGATCCTTTTGTTGACCCTAATCCAATTGTAATAATTGTGATCCCAGAGTTTTTTACAATTTCTGTAATATTTTGGTTTTCGATTTGATGATCTTCACCGTCTGAAAGTATACACAAGACTCTATTGGTTTGATTTTCATCATCGTAAAACTCTTTTGCTAAATTAATAGATTCCAAAACGGCTGTTCCTTGAGAAGATAACATGTCTGTTGTTAGACTTTGTAAAAAAGTTTTAGCAGTTGAATAATCGTCGGTTATTGGAAGTATTGGTAGAGCTGAAGCTGCATATGCTATTACACCTACTCTGTCGTTATTTAATTTATTAATAATTTCCGAAACTATTCTTTTAGCTTTTTCTAGACGATTAGGAGCTATATCTTCAGCCAACATACTTTTTGAGACATCAACAGCAAAAACTAAATCAACACCCTCCCTTTTAACAGTTTTAAGCTCGGTTCCTATTTTTGGATTAACGAGTGATATAGTTGAGAATATTATAAAAAGAATTAAAAAAAATAATTTAATCTTGGGTTTAAAAGTAGAAATATTGGGGCTCAAAACTTTAAGTAAATCTGACGAAATATATTTAATTTGTGTTTTATTCCTCCAGCTACTTAAAAACAAAAACCCTATAACAAGTACTGGAATTATTGCTAATAAATAAAAATAATATGTCTCTTCTAATTGGTACACTTATATAAAACTTTTAAATAATGTTGTTCTTAAAACCCACTCTAGTAATATTAAAATAATAGAAAATAAAACAAATAATCTATACATTTCCTGCGCATTTGAATATTTAAATTCTTCCACATCAGTTTTTTCAAGTTTATTAATTTCTTGATATATCTCTTTAAGTTTTTTGTTATCTGTAGCTCTAAAATATAATCCCCCAGTTTTAGAAGCTATAGATTCTAAAAGTTTTTCGTCAATTTCGACCTTTGTCAAGCCATACCTGAAAGAACCGTCTGGATTTAAAGCTATAGGGGCAAGGGCATTTCCATTGCTTCCTAGTCCGATTGTATATGTTTTTATCCCAAATGAAAGGGCTAAATCTGCAGAAGTATTTGGGTCGATAAATCCTGAATTATTAACTCCATCAGTAAGTAAAATAATAACTTTACTTTTAGCTTTACTGTTTTTAAGTCTATTGACTGAAGTCGCTAAACCCATCCCAATTGCAGTTCCGTCTTCAATAATTCCATCAAAAATTATTTCATCTAAAGACTTAACTATAATTGATTTATCGGTTGTAACAGGTGTCTTGGTGTAACTTTCTCCTGCGTAAACAACAAGACCAATTCTATCATTAACTCTATCATAAATAAATTCTTTGGCAACTTCTTTTAACGCTTCTAATCTATTAGGTTTTAAATCTTGGGCAAGCATACTTGAGGAGACATCTACTGCTATCACAATATCAATCCCTCTACTTTTTTTGGTTTGTGTCGAAATATCAATTATTTGTGGTCTGGCTAAAGCTATAATTAAAGAAACTAAAGCTGTATATCTTAATAAATCTAAAAATGGAAAAAAAGTGGTTTTAAACGACGATTTACTAAACGAATCAATTGAAGATATGCTAAGTTTGGGGGTTTTGAGGTGTTTAATTTTATAATTAACAACAACAAAGAAGATCACGCCTATAATAAGCCATAAAAATTCAGGGTTGGAAAATGTAATATTATTAAACATTTTATTTATTATTAAATTCTATTGAACTTTCAATTCTAGTTCTAATTTGTTTTGCATATCTGTTATTCCTATCGTAAATAATATTTAAAGTTTGATTTCCCCCATTTTCAAAAAACGATAAGCTGGAATATTCTTTCTTGATTGAAATGTTTTCTTTATTAATATAATCAAAAGAGCCATAATACCTAGTTGTAGTTAAACCGTTATCAAGTGTAAACTCTTCCTGTTGTGTTAATATATTTAGGGCTCCCTTAGATTTTAATTTTTCTATGAGCATTGACTGAATGTCATCCTCTTTATTAATTGGTTTTGTATTAATAGTTAAACTAAACGGATCTTCTAAACCTTGAAGGCTAAACAATTGCCCTGTTTTTGAATCCTTTCTTATTAATGCATCTGGTGATGATAATTTAATTGGAAAAGCTCCATAACTACTTACAACCCAATCTTCTTTTTGTAAAAGTTCTTTTGTTGAATTTCCAAACACATTATCTTTAACCTCTTCCCATCCAAAAATTGAAATACTTGCAATTAGAGAAGTGAAAATTATTACAGTTAATATTTTAGCGATATTTATAAGTAATTTTCTTTTCTTTTCACCTTCAATTTTCTTTAGATACTCTTCGTTTTGTAATAGCTCTTCTTCGGAAGGTTCAGGGATTGCTTCTTTTGTGTCTACTAGAACTGTCTCTAAAAGTTGTTTGTCTAAAATTGCTGTTTTAGAACCAGGTGCTGATTTAGCAAATTTTACTAAATCAGCTGTGGATAATACTGATTTAAAGTTTTTCAAAGTTTCTTTTGAAATATCTAATTGACCCGCATCCTTTAATAATTCTAGTTTTGCTATTAATTCATTCGTTGTGCTTTCTAAGGCGTCTACCTTAACCTCTTCTTCAAAATAGCCTTTTACAATTTCTGTTAATTTAGAATAATATTCTTTGTAATCTGATTGATTATTAGATTCATTCAGTTCAAGTGATTTTAATGCTTCAATCGCTTTCTCAAGTGGAGGAGTAATGATTTGTTTTGGTGAATTAAAGTATTTAGATTCCTTGTAAAGCTTAATAGATAATATTAGAATTGAAATTATACTAAGAATCAAAAAATATTTTTTCCACCAACCTTCATTATTTCTTTCAACTTGAATTATATTTTTTATGTCAAAAAATTTCTTACTGACAGTGTCGACTTT
>CAJQMK010000029.1 GCA_905479415.1 uncultured Flavobacteriaceae bacterium
CTGTAAAATTGAGATTAGTTATGGGAGTTTATACATTTGTTTTTGGATGGAGATTATCTCTTTTTACAAAAACTAGACAGTTCTGGTCGGTTCCTTTTGTGTCACAAGAAAAGAGAGAAAAATATCTAAAAACAGTTAAAAAAGATATTAAGAATGATATAGCATATGATTAAATAATTATATTATATTTGCCATCGTTTTAGGGCGCTTAGCTCAGTTGGTTCAGAGCACTTGGTTTACACCCAAGGGGTCAGGGGTTCGAATCCCTTAGCGCCCACAAAAAAAACCCACTCATTTGAGTGGGTTTTTTTATATTTCAATTCTAATTAAAAATTTTACTTTTCAAAGTTAATATCTGGTTTATTTATTTAGGGTAATTTGAAAATATCTTCTACTTTACAATCCAAGGTTTTTGCAATTTTTAATGCAAGAACAGTTGATGGAACATAAACTCCATTTTCTATAGCATTTATACTTTTACGAGAAACTTCAGCAGATATTGAAAGTTCTTGTTGAGTTAAATTAGCAGTTTTTCTTAGATCCTCTAAGTTATTTAAAAGCTTTTTATGGTTTTTACCCATGTTTATTGCTTTTCGAAATCGTCAACAGCATTTGTAAGCTCTTTTCCTGTATTTGGGTACAGGTAACCGGCTATCAAAGTCCCAACTCCTATTAATCCAACCATACCTCCAACTCCTTTTAAAATAACTCCAAGTGCTATATAACCAAGAAGCCAGAGACCCGCACCAACAAAAATTGTTATTACTCCATTTCTACGATAATCAATAGGTTCCTTTTTTCTTTCCTCAAAAATTTTTAATAACTCTTCTACTTTTGAAGTGTCCTCAAGATTTTTAGAGATTTCCAAAACTGTTTCTCTTTTTCCTTTTCCTTCATAGTATAACCATATGAACACAGCAACCGGTACAGCTGTTCCTGAGAGCATTCCGATTATTGGTATTAAATTTTCCATAACTATAATTTATTTGATTAATGTAACGCAAACGTAATATTAATTTCAGTGATACGCAAACGTTACATTAGTTAATTTTTAAATAGTATATTAATAGAATGAAAAATATATTTTTAATCATTTCAATTTTCTTTTTTAGTTGTGAAAAATCTGAAAATTTACCTACTATATATAATTCAATTGAAGGTAAATGGCTTGCACAAGGAACTATACCAGAGGGAAACACAATGTATCTCTATGAAAATGGAGTGCGTTATACTTATTACTGTGTAGAAGGAGATTGTAATTCATTATACAATTCATACACAGCAAATGATGGAAATCACCTTCCGAGTATTCTTAATTACACATTTGAAAATGATATCCTAACTGTTGATTTGAATTTTGGCAGTGAATTAGTAACGCCTGTTACATTTGAATGTGATGGTGGTAAGGCAAACTTTACAACACCAGGTTACAGTCTAATTAGATTAAATTCTGATTGTAATTAATTTTCTTCCCAGTTCATTTTTTTAACTCCCAAAAACATAGAAACTTTTTTCTTGTATTGTTTATAATCAGGATATTTCTTTTCACTTATACTTTCTGTGTAATTAGCACTGTTATAAAAAAGAATGATAAGTAAAACACACCCTATTATTGACCAATTTAAGTAGATTCCAGTAGCTGAAATTGAAAAAAGATAAAATGTAACCCAAATTAATTGCTCAGAAATAAAATTTGGATGCCTAGAAATACTCCATAGTCCTTTAGAAATAAATCCTCTTTTAAAATCTCCTGTTAAAGTTTCGTTATTATCAATTTTTTTGTACTTATTAAATTGAAATTCAAATTGCTGTTTATCAGCTATTGACTCGGTAATAATAAATGATAACATTAATATTGCTATAATAATATCATAAACATTTATAGCGGAGCCCTCTCCTTGCCATGCTGCTAAGATAGGTAGACTGAAAAGAAAGATTAAGCCCATTTGATAAAGGCAAATAAATAATAAATTAAATATCGACCATACTATTTTTATATTAAAAATTGGAACCCGTTCTTTAAGTATTTTCCATCTGTAATCTTCTTCTCCTTTCCAAAAATAAATACTATATCCACTTTTTCTAGAAAAATTATATGTTAATCTAATCCCCCAAATAGTTACTAAAATTGACATCAAGATCATTCTTAGATTATAATCAGAATGATAGGTAAAAAACCACACATATATTATTGGTGCTATGCTCCAAACTTTATCAACTTGACTGTAATTTCTAGAAATTTCACCAACTAAAAAACATGAGCCAGTGAGAAAGAGGTAAATAATTACAGAATCTTTGAAAACGGACATTTGAAATTTATTTAATTCAAATTCAAAAATGTTTCCATAAAAAATTAAATAAACTAGAACAATTAAACTTAGTATTAGTGTAATCACTTTTTTTATCATAGAAACAAAATACTAAAATATATTGCATAAAAAAAGCCGCATAATAGCGGCTTTAAATTATATAGAAAGGAGTAATTAAATACTAGTAAATAATTTACTCATTTTTTCATTTTCTTCTTCGGCTAGTTCCTTATCAACTAAAATTCTTCCACTGTGTTCGTCAGTAATGAATTTTTTTCTAGATGCAATATCTAATTGAACCTGTGGAGGAATAGTGAAAAAAGATCCAGCAGAAGCACCTCTCTCTACAGCCACTACAGCTAAACCATTTCTAACACTTGCTCTAATTTTTTTATATGAAATAAGTAATGACTCATCAATTTTAGATTCAAAATCAGAGGATTTTTTTATAAGATCACTTTCTTCTTTTTCAGTTTCTTTTAAAATGTCTCCAAGTTCATTCTTTTTATGTTTTAAATGTTCTTTTCTTTCATTTAATTTAACATTATTTTCTTCAATAGATTGTTTTTTTAATTCAATCTGAGCTTGAAGCTCTCTAGTTTGCTTGGCACAAAGTTCTATTTCTAATTCTTGAAATTCAATTTCTTTACTTAATGATTCAAAAGCTCTATTATTTCTAACATTCTTTTGTTGCTCATTATATTTTTTAATCATTGTTTTGGCATTCTCAGTTGCAATTTCTTTTGCTTTGATATCATCTGAGAATTGATTTAAATCACCTTCTATTTTTGATATTCTTACTTCTAATCCTGCTACTTCATCTTCTAAATCTTCAACTTCTAAAGGTAATTCGCCTCTAACGCTTCTAATTTTGTCAATTCTTGAATCAATAAGTTGAAGGTCATATAATGCTCTTAACCTGTCTTCTACTGTAAATTCTGATTTTTTTGCCATAATTAAAAATGATTAACTGGGTTCGTTTTAGTTTTTGATATAATGCACGCAAACTTAGGAATTTTTTTGTTAAGAAAATCTAAAATTAATTGTTTTGTAAACTGTTCACTTTCATAGTGACCTATATCTGCTAATATTATCTTTTTTTCAGCTTTAAAATAATCATGATATTTTAAATCCGAAGTCACATAACAATCAGCTTTTTGACAGATAGCTTCTTCAATAGCAAAACTTCCAGAACCTCCTAAAACTGCTATTTTCTTTATCTTTTTTCCTAATAGTGGAGAATGCTTAATATGTTTAACATTCATTTTAAGTTTCAAAAATTCAAAAAACTCAATTTCGCTGAGTTCATCATTTAAATCTCCAATCATACCCATTCCAACTTCATTATTATCTTTTTTTAATAATAGTGAGGTGTTTTTTAATGATAATCTTTCAGCAATTTTATAATTAACCCCTTTTGGATTATTATCTAAATTAGTGTGAACGGCATAGATATTTATATCGTTTTTTATTGCTTTTTCTACAACTCGCTCTACATAAGTTTTTTCTGTTATTTGTTTTATTCCAGAAAAAATAATGGGGTGAAATGTTATTACTAAATTACAATTTTGATTTATAGCCTCGTCAATAACGTCTTCAGTAGCATCAATTGTAATTAGTGCTTTATCTATATTGTTATTTGGATTACCAACCAATAAACCAACATTGTCAAATGTTTCTGCATGCTCTAAAGGAGACCACTTTTCAATAATATTTGTTATGTCTTTTAATTTCATATTAATATGTAAAGTTAAAAATTATTATATGATTGAATTAAATTATAATTTAGTTGTAATGAAAATGTTTAAATTTTTATTAATTCCCTTTGGAGTTTTGTATTATCTAATAACATCTATTAGAAATAAATTTTATGATTATAAATTGTTAAAATCTATTTCTTTTAATGTTCCATTAATTGGAATTGGTAATCTAAGTTCAGGAGGAACTGGAAAAACACCAATGGTCGAATATTTGATTAGAAATTTTTCTAAAAAGTATAACACCGTATTAATAAGTAGAGGCTATAAGAGATCTACTAGTGGATATGTTAGAGCAACTAATAAAAGTAACCCAAGTTCAATCGGTGATGAACCTTTTCAAATTTTCAAAAAGTTTAATAATATTAATGCTGCAGTTGATTCTAACAGGGTTGGAGGAGTTTCAAAAATCATTCTTGAAGAACCGCAAACAGAGTTAGTAGTTTTAGATGATTGTTTTCAACATCGAAAAATAAATTTAAAACTTAATATTCTTTTAACAATGTACAACTCTCCATTTTATGAAGATTTTGTAATTCCAATTGGTAATTTGAGAGAAAAAAGAAGAGGTTATAAAAGGGCAGACATTTTAGTTGTATCTAAATGTCCAGAAAAAATCTGTAAAGATGAAATGGATAGTATTCGAAAAAAAATCAATCTTTATGATCATCAAAACCTGTTCTTTACAAAAATTAAATATGATAATAATTTAAAAGGGGATGTCAAATTAAAATTAGATCAAATAGAAAAATCTATCTTATTTGTTACAGGAATTGCTAACAGCGAACCTGTTATTAGTTTTTTAAACAAAAGTAGTGTTGATTTTGAACATATTTCATTTTCAGATCATTATAATTATTCTCAAAATGATATTGATAAAATTGAAAAAGACAACAATAAATTAATCCTAACAACTGAAAAAGATTTTCAAAAAATACAATTATTAAATAGAAAAAATAAATGGGTTTATTTAGAAATCAAAATTGAGTTTTTACAAGATGAGTCTCTTTTTAATTCAATAGTAAAAAAAGCTATTATCAGCTGATATGTTTTTTTGCTTTATAAGATGATCTTACTAAAGGACCACTTTCTACATGTCTAAACCCTAAACCTTTAGCAAACAACTCATACTTTTTAAATTGATCTGGAGATATAAATTCTTTTACAGGTAAATGTTTTTTTGAAGGCTGCAGGTATTGTCCAAGTGTTACTATGTCAACATTATTTATTGATAGATCGTTAAGTGTTTCATAGACTTCATTTTCCATTTCGCCAAGACCAAGCATAATCCCTGATTTTGTTCTTTTTATTCCGTTGTCTTTCAAGTACTTTAATACATTTAAACTTCTATCATATTTAGCTTGAATTCTTACCTCACGAGTTAATCTTCTTACTGTTTCCATATTATGGGAAACAACTTCAGGATTTACATCAATAATTTTATCAAGATGTTTTTCTATTCCTTGAAAATCTGGAATTAGTGTTTCCAGAGTAGTTCCTGGACTAATTCTTCTAATGCTTTTTACTGTTTCGGTCCAAATAAGAGTACCCATATCCTTTAAATCATCTCTATCTACTGATGTTAAAACAGCATGTTGAATATTCATAATTTTAATTGAATTTGCAACTTTTTCAGGTTCTTCCCAATCAATTGTCTCTGGTCTTCCAGTTTTTACACCGCAGAAACCACATGATCGTGTACATATATTACCTAAAATCATAAATGTAGCGGTACCTTCTCCCCAACATTCACCCATATTTGGGCAGCTTCCAGATGAACATATGGTATTTAGTTTATACTTATCAACTAAAGATCTTAGTTCTGTATATTTTTTACCAGTTGGTAGTTTTACACGAATCCATTTAGGTTTTTTGGCAATTTTAGGTTCAATAACATCTGTAATATCAGACATAAATTTAATTAAATTTTAGGAACAAATATACAAACTGTTGTTTAAAAATCATTATAAAATTGAAATATACCAAAGACTAAAACATGTTAAAAAGATTAGCCCGATAATACTAAGAATGTTAATAAATTTTGATGGTCTATGTTCTTTTGGAGTGTATTTACTATTAATTAATTTATAATTAATGAATGCATAAAAAGGAGCAGTTATAAATGATAGTATAGTAGCTATCTTTACTAATAGTCCCATTTCAGAAATGAAAAATATAAAAATCATTAATGTCCCAATTGATAATATTATTATCCATAAATTATAATTTTTAAAACCTTTGAAACCAAGAAGTTCTGAGCTGATTTTCATTGCTCTTGGAGATGCATCTAGACAAGTTATAGTTGTACTAAACATTGTAGTAAAAGCTGCTATTGCAATGATTAAGAATACCCCATCTCCAATAGACTTGGTGTAAAGATTAATTAATTGTTTAGCAAATTCTCCTCCGTTGTTTGAAAAATTTTCTCCGCTTCCAAACATCACAAATGCACCTAAACATAGAAAACATAATCCCAAAATAATCGTTGTTGTATATCCAACATTGAAGTCAAAGATTGCATTTTTTGTATTAAATATTTTTTCTTTTTTTCTTTTTTCAAGAGTCCAAATGGACTGCCAAATTGAAACATCTAAAGGAGCTGGCATCCATCCCATAAATGCTGCTAGAAATGCAATTCCAATTTCTGTTGTGGGAAAAACTTGTTTTATTTCAAATGAATTTGTAGATCCAAAACCTGCGAAAAATACAGCAAATATTGTACTAATAGTCAGTAGTATAATTACAAATTTCATCAGGTTGTCTAAAAACTTGTAACGGCCAATTATTAAAATAAACAAACACAAAATTGTTATAATAACTGCCCAGGTTGTGATGTTAGATGAAATTCCAAAAAGTTCAATTGCTAAACCAGCTGTCACAATTGTTACTGCAGTCTGGATTGTAAACATTGTAACAATTGATAAAATAAAATAAATTACTAAAACACTAGTATTCATTTTTTTATATCCATGAAGAAGAGTTTCACCAGTTGCCATAGCATATTTTGGTCCAAATAAAAAAAATGGATATTTGATAATATTTGAAAGAATTAGCACCCATAATAAACTAAAACCAAAATCAGCTCCAGCTCGTGTGGATTGTACCAAATGTGAAACGCCAATAGCTGCTCCAGCAAAAAGTAAGCCTGGGCCTAATTTTTTTAATATATTAATCATTTTCTGAAATTAATTGAAACAGAATTTTTTTTGCCCTTAAAACTTTTACTTTGATGTTATTAATTGGCTGATTTAGTTTGATTGAAATTTCTTTATAACTAAGTTCATTGAAACACTTTAGTTCAATAACTTCTTTATAATGAGGTTTTAATTTATTTATTTTAAATTTTAATGATTTTAGTTTTTGCTCATTAATTAAGTTATCCTCAGGACTTGGTGAATTTTCTTTAATTTGAATATTTTCATTTAAATGATTCAAGTCAAATCTATTTTTATTTTTTCTTAACTGATCAATATGAAGATTTTTTGAAATCGTAATTAACCAGGTTTTGAAGACGTATTTTTGATTATAAGTTTTTATCTTTTCAAAAGCTTTTGCGAAACTCTCAATAGTAATATCTTCAGCGTCAGCTTCGTTATTAGACCTTTTAAGCTGAAATTTATAAACATCATCCCAATAGAGATTAAGCAAAAAGCTAAAAGCATTTTGGTTATTTTCTTTTGCTAAGTTGATTTGATTTATAACTGTAGTGTTGACAGACAAAAGATTATTTTGTTTCAGGATTTTTGCATTCTGTTTCCGTAGGAAGTTTTCCGCATATTCCACACGGTTCATTGTCCTTATTTAAAAAAGGACTTGCGCTAGCGCATGTACCGGCAAATTTCCCATCTTTTTTTACAATAATTTTAATTGCAATTCCTGCGAACGCTAACCCAATTAATAAAAATGTTATAATAAATAATTCAACCATTATTCAAATATATTAACTTCTTCTTCAAGCAAGATATTAAATTTTTTTAAAACACTTTTTTTAATGTTTTGTGAAAATTTATAAATTTCTTCTCCAGATGCTCCACCATTATTTACAATAACAAGAGCATGTTTTTTATGTGTTCCGGTTTTTCCTTCAATTTTACCTTTGAAACCACATTCTTCAATTAACCATGCCGCTGGAATCTTAACTTCATTTTTTGAAATTTTATAATTCGGAATTGTATTGAATTTTTTAAATAAATTTTTAAATTTTAAGTTTGAAATTATTGGGTTTTTGAAAAAACTTCCACAATTTCCAATTTTTTTTGGGTCAGGCAGTTTATTAGTTCTAATCTCAATTACCAGTTTTGAAATATCCTGAATAGTTGGGGTTATAATTCCCCTTTCATTTAGTAAATTTTTCAATGGCTTATACTCAGAATTTATGACGTGGTTTGTTTTTGAAAGTCTAAAAGTGACTCTTGAAATTACGTACTTGTTTTTAAGTTTTTCTTTAAAGATTGAACTACGGTAAGTGAAATTACATTCATCCTTGATAAATGTTTTTATTATTTTATTATCAATAGAAATAGCTCTGCAGCTGTGAAAAACATCTTTTAATTCAGCTCCATATGCTCCAATATTTTGAATTGGAGCACTGCCAACATTACCAGGTATTAAACTTAAATTTTCAATACCTCCATAATTTTTAGCTAAACTCCATCTTACAAAATCATTCCAATTTTCCCCAGCCCCAACAGAAACATATATAGAATTTTCATTTTCTTCAATGATTTGTATTCCTTTAATTTCAATTTTTAAAATAGGTTTATTGATATTGTTCTTGAAAAGTATATTAGATCCTCCACCAAGAATAAGCGGGTTGCATTTATTTTCTATTAAAAAATGTAGAATTTCATCCTCGTTTTTAGCTTTATTAAAATTATTAGCTAATACATCTATTCCAAAAGTGTTGAATTCTTTTAGTGAAGAGATATGCGTTTTCAATTTTTATATATTAATTGAGAGTGAATGCTTTATTTGATTTTATACTTTTTACCTTCTTCATCTTCATCAGGTTCTGGCAAAACTTCTCCCTTTATTCTGAGTATAACATTTGTTGTTTTAGCATTGGACCTTACTGTAATTGCTTTTTGAAAAATTCCAGTTCTTTTCGTGTCGTAACTAACTTCGATTTCTCCAGACTCACCAGGTAATACAGGTTTTTCTGGTTTTTTTGGAATAGTACAACCACAGGATGAAAAAATTCTAGTAAATATGAGTGGGCTATTCCCAATATTTTTAAATTTAAATATTCTGTTTCCATCTTCTCCGTTTTCAATTACGCCATAATCAATTACTGTTTCAGTAAATTTTATTTCAGCTAAATTTTCTTGACTAAAAAGGTTTGTTACAAAAAATAACAAAGCTGTGAATAATAATATTTTCTTCATCTTAATTAAAATTAAAATTTCTTTTTTAAATATATTACAAAAATACAACTTACCTTTTAAATTACTTTTTAGTTAACTACTTTTGTTTCCAATTATGAAAAATATATATGGATATTTCTAAAAACTTTGATTCAAAAACTTTAGAGTCTAAGTGGTATGCATTTTGGATGGAAAACAATTATTTCAATTCCGTTCCAAACAATAAACCACCATATACTATCGTAATTCCTCCACCCAATGTCACAGGTATTTTACATATGGGTCATATGTTGAATAATACAATCCAAGACATTTTAATTAGAAGAGCTAGATTACAAGGATTTAATGCTTGTTGGATACCTGGAACTGATCATGCTTCAATTGCTACAGAGGCTAAGGTTGTAAATAAACTAAAATTAGAAGGAATTAATAAGTCTGATTTGTCTAGAAATGAATTTTTGGAACATGCTTGGAACTGGACTGATGAGCACGGTGGTTTAATTTTAGAGCAATTAAAAATATTAGGTTGCTCTTGCGATTGGGATAGAACTAAATTTACTTTAGATGATGATATGTCTGAATCTGTTATTAAAGTTTTTGTTGATCTATACAATAAAGATTTAATTTACAAAGGTTACAGAATGGTTAACTGGGATCCTGAAGCTTTGACAACTCTATCCAATGAAGAGGTAATTCATGAAGAAGTAAATAGTAAATTATTTTATATAAAGTATAAAATAGTAGATTCTGACGATTCAATAAGTGTAGCGACTACTAGACCAGAAACCATTTTTGGTGATACTGCAATAGCTATAAATCCTAATGATGAAAGATATGTTCATTTGAAAGGTAATAAAGCCATAATCCCAATTGTTAATAAGGAAATTCCAATCATTTTTGATGATTATGTTGAAATAGATTTTGGTACTGGGTGCTTGAAGGTTACACCAGCTCATAGTGAAAATGATAAAATTATAGGCGATAAACATAATTTAGAAATTATAGATGTATTCAATGATGATGCAACATTAAACAATAATGGACTTCACTACAAGGGGCTTGACAGATTTGTTGTTAGATCTAAAATTTCAAAAGAATTAGATGAAATTGGAGCTTTAATAAAAACAAAAAATCATCTTAACAAAGTTGGTAAATCTGAAAGAACAAAATGCATAATAGAACCAAAACTCTCTGAACAATGGTTTTTAAAAATGGAAAAAATTTCAAAACCAGCATTGAATGCGGTAATGGATGATGATGTAAAACTATTTCCTAAAAAATTCAAAAACACATATAAGAATTGGATGGAAAATGTTAGAGATTGGAATATTTCAAGACAGCTTTGGTGGGGACATCAAATTCCTGTTTACTATTATGGTGATAATAAATCAGATTTTGTAGTAGCTGAAAGTAAAGATCTCGCTTTAATTGAAGCAATTAAAAGAACTAAAAACTCTAATCTTGAATTGGATGATTTAGTTCAAGAAGAAGATGTTCTTGACACATGGTTTTCATCATGGATTTGGCCAATTTCTGTTTTGGATGGAATTAGAAATCCTGAAAATCCTGATTTTAAATATTATTACCCTACTAATGATTTAGTTACAGGACCAGATATTTTATTTTTTTGGGTTGCACGTATGATCGTTTCTGGTTTAGAATTTAAAGATACAAATCCATTTAGTTCTGTTTATTTTACAGGTTTAGTAAGAGACAAACAAGGAAGAAAAATGTCTAAGCAATTAGGCAATTCACCAGATGCTGTGAAATTAATTAAAGATTTTGGCGCCGATAGTGTAAGAGTTGGATTATTATTAAGTGCCCCAGCTGGAAACGACTTGTTATTTGATGAATCTTTATGTCAACAAGGAAAGAATTTTTCTAATAAAGTATGGAATTCTTTTAGATTAATAAGCTCTTGGACTGTTTCTGATGAAATTGATCAAAGCGAACATTCCAAAGCAGGTGTTGAATGGTTTGAACAAAAATTTAATTTGAAATTACTTGAATTAGAAGACCATTTTGATAAGTACAGAATTTCAGATGCTTTAATGATAATATATAAATTAGTTTGGGATGACTTATGTTCATGGTATTTGGAAATAGTAAAGCCAGGTTTTGAAAAACCAATCGATAGAACTACATATAATCAAACAATTAGTTTTTTTAAAAAATGTATGACTGTAATGCACCCTTTTATGCCTTTTATTACTGAAGAAATTTGGTCGAAAATAAAATCAAAAGAAGAATTTCCCTTAATAATTTCAGATTGGCCACAATCTAATAAAGTTAATAAATCAATAATTAATGATTTCGAAAGTTTAACTGGCTTAATTAGTAGCATACGAAAATATAGAAAAGAAAAAAGTATATCTTTTAAAGAAAATTTAACCCTATTTTCTAAAGTGTCTTTAGACAAAAAAGGAGATGCTATTTTATTAAAACTAGCAAATACTGAAATAACAAACGATTTTTCTAAAAAGCTAGAAAACTCAAGTTCTTTTATTGTTGGAAGTAATGAATTTCATTTCAATAACAAAACAAACGTTAAAGAGGACCTTTCAAAGATTCAACAAGATTTAGATTATAACTTAGGCTTTTTAAAGTCAATTCAAGCTAAACTTAGTAATAAAAGATTTGTTGATAATGCTCCACAAAATGTATTAAATAACGAACTCAAAAAAGAAAAAGATACGTTAAGTAAAATTGAGATTTTAAAAAATAAGTTGAATAAATAAATTACTTACTTTTCTGCAATATTATCTTCTCCACCTTTAACTATTTGGTTTAACTCCACCTTTATTTTGGAATCTAATGGAAGAAATAAGTCTACTCTAGATCCAAATTTAATAAAACCTGCATCTTCGCCTTGTACCACTTCATCGCCAACCTTTGCATAATTAACTATTCTTCTGGCTACCGCTCCAGCAATTTGTCTATACAGAATTTCACCAAAATTTTCGTTATCAATAACTACAGTTGTACGTTCATTTTTTTCTGATGATTTGGGGTGCCATGCTACTAAATATTTTCCAGGGTGATATTTGCTAAATTTAATTGATCCACTTGCTGCATATCTTGTTACATGAACATTTATAGGAGACATGAAAATAGAAATCTGTATTCTTTCATCTTTAAAATATTCTTTTTCAAAAACTTTTTCAATTGCGACAACTTTTCCGTCTACAGGAGAAATTATTAATTCATCATTAAGTTTAGTATTTCTTTTAGGATTTCTAAAAAATTGAAGAATTAATACTAATACAATAATGGTAATACTACCAATTGACTTAGTAATTATTTCATTATCAATAAAATTAACTGACAACAGATTTATTATTGCAATAATAATAAATGAAACGGTAATGATTGTAAAACCTTCTTTATGAAACATTTTTAAATATAATTAATGATAAATAAACAAATGGCGAAGCAAATATAATACTATCCATCCTATCGTAAAGTCCTCCATGACCTGGTAACCATTTTCCGCTATCTTTTACGCCAGCTTCTCTTTTAAATTGTGATTGCACAAGATCTCCAAGAGTTCCTAAACAGCTAGTCAATATACCTAAAGTTATCCATTCCATTAGTTTAAGATCGAGATTCAAATATTTAAAAAATATTAATGAAAGTATAATGGAGAATATTAAACCTCCCAAAAATCCTTCAATACTTTTTTTTGGTGAAACTGATTTGAAAAGTGGTCTTTTTCCAAAGGTCACTCCAAATACATACGCTGCTGAATCTGAAATCCAAATCAATGCTAAGAAACAAAACACTAAATATGGATTGTAAAAATCATCAATATTTGGAATAGAGCAAAACAGTACTAGAGATCCAACAAGGTAAACGTGTCCAATGAATCTGTTTTTTAAAAGTGAAAATGAAAAAAATTTATTTTTTAAGAGTGAAAATCCTAAAATAATATTAGTTAAAACAATTACAACTAAAAATATCATTTCAAATATTTGATTTTTTGATAGAATAAATAATGAAATATACAATGGAAACGTCATATATAATATGAAATTTGATTTTCCTGAATCTCTTGATAAAAACTTGTGATTATATTTTGAAATTAATTTAATAAACTCGAAAACTAGGATTAAACTACAAATAAATCCAACTAGATAAAACATGTATTCATTATAAAATAATGGGAATAATAGAACAATTGCATAAGCAGTCGCTGTAATCGATCTTGTATAAAATTCTTTCATTTTTTATAAGTCTTCTAGTAGAAGCAAATACAAGTTTTTTGCTGAGCTTCCATATGTAAGAAAATTAGTATTTTCTTTTTCTTCACTATTAAAGTTTTTAATTGTGGTTATATTTGTAGGCAGGTTTTTTGGGTACTTACTTTTAATACCATTTAGACCTAGACTTAAAGTTTCTGTAAACTGACTGATTTTAGCAAACACAATAAAATTTTTCGGAAGATCGTTGACTTTATGTGATTTGATTTGTTCGGCGCAAATTAGTAAGCTACCATCAATTGCAACTAAAAATTCACAAGTAGTTAAAAAAAACTTAGAATTTAAATTGGTCTTTGATATTAATAATTCAGATTTTTTTGAAAATAAATTTTGAAGAGAATCATCATAACATAATATTTCAACATCTTTCCAATTATTCTCTTCTAATATTTTATTAAAAAATTCATCACATTCGTTTTTGTCTTCGCAGTATAGAAATTTACCTCCATTTTTTGTAAAGTTATAAGTGAAACGCTCTTCAATTGGATCTTGAATTTTGGGCATGTATTTGCCACTTTCAGACCCCGACGTGTTAGACTCAGATGGTTTATTGAAAAATGATTTTATAAATTTTTTCAAAAAGTTTTTTTAAACAGGTGTAAATATAAAAAAACTTGGTGTTAGAACACTAAATGTTAATAATTATAAATAATTATTTTTTTGATAAATCTTTTAAATCAAATGGTCTTTCTCCATATATTCTAACTAAATCTTCTTTAAAAATCACTTCTTTATCAAGTAAAAAATCTGCAAGTTCAATTAATTTTTTCTTGTGTTTTTTAAGTAATTTAATTGCTCTTTCATATTGAGTTTCAATAATATTAGAAATTTCTTTATCAATAATTTGAGCAGTTACATCACTGTATGGTTTAGTAAAGCCATAATCGTTTTGACCGCTTGAATCATAATAGGTTAAATTACCAATTTTATCATTTAGTCCATAAACAGTAACCATTGATCTAGCTTGTTTGGTCACTTTTTCTAAATCGCTCAATGCCCCAGTAGATATGTTATTGAACATTACTTTTTCTGCAGCTCTACCACCAAGAGCTGCGCACATTTCGTCTAAAATTTGTTCTGGCTTAACAATTTGTCTTTCTTCTGGTAAATACCAAGCAGCTCCAAGTGATTGTCCTCTAGGAACAATTGTTACTTTAACTAATGGTGCAGCATGTTCTAAAAACCAACTAACTGTAGCATGTCCTGCTTCGTGGAAAGCTATAGTTTTCTTTTCTGATTCTGTAATTATTTTATTTTTCTTTTCAAGACCACCTACAATTCTATCTACTGCATCCAAAAAATCTTGTTTATTCACTGATTTTTTAGATTTTCTTGCTGCAATTAGAGCAGCTTCATTACAAACATTAGCAATGTCAGCTCCTGAAAATCCAGGTGTTTGCTTAGCTAAAAAATCAGTATCCAAAGATTTAATTGTTTTAATAGGTTTGAGGTGAACTGCAAAAATTTCTTTTCTTTCTCTTACATCAGGGAGATCTACATAAATTTGTCTATCAAATCTACCAGCTCTCATAAGGGCTTTGTCTAATACATCGGCACGATTTGTAGCAGCAATCACTATAACATTTGTGTTTGTTCCAAAGCCATCCATTTCAGTTAACAGTTGGTTTAGTGTGTTCTCTCTTTCATCATTACCACCGTTCATATTACTTTTACCTCTAGCTCTACCTATAGCGTCAATTTCATCAATAAATATAATTGCGGGGGATTTTTCTTTAGCTTGTTTGAAAAGATCCCTCACTCTTGATGCTCCAACGCCAACAAACATTTCAACAAAATCTGAACCTGAAAGTGAGAAAAATGGGACTTTAGCTTCACCAGCAACAGCTTTAGCGAGAAGAGTTTTTCCTGTTCCTGGAAGTCCTACTAGTAATGCTCCTTTTGGTATTTTTCCGCCGAGTTTGGTGTATTTTGTAGGGTTTTTTAAAAAATCAACAATTTCCTGAACTTCTTCTTTAGCACCTTCAAGGCCTGCCACATCTTTAAAAGTAATTTTAATATCACTTTTTTGATCAAATAATTTGGCTTTAGATTTACCAATACTAAAAATTTGAGATCCTGCTCCACCGCCACCTCCTGACATTCTTTTCATAAAAAATATCCATAATCCAATTAATATTAAAAGTGGTAAAAAGCCAATAAGAACATCAAACCATTTATTTTCTATTGTTTTAAAGTTATAGTTAAATTGAATGCCTTTTTGTTCTGCTTCTTCAAGTTTATTTTGAAAAAGTTCTAAATTACCAATTTCGAAAATATAATGAGGACCATTAATATTTTTTTGACCTAAAAAATTTACTGAATTAGCATTTTTGTGATCTGGACTGTTCAAAGCATCTCTTTGTAAAGTAACTTGTGCTAAATTCTTATTAACTACAGTTACTTCTTTAATCTCACCTTTATTTAAAAATCTTTCAAAACTTGAAATATTAATATTTTTTGAGGCTGTTGTAGTACTGTCCCCACCAACAAAATAGGTGCTTGCAAAAAATAAAATTATTAGACCATAAATCCAGTATGAACTTAATTTAGGTTTTTTATTGGGTTGTTTAGTGTTTTTCATTTTAATAATTAGTTTCTACAAGGGTAGACTTTGCATCTCCCCATAATTCTTCAATATTGTAATATTCTCTAGTTTCTTTATTAAATACGTGTACAACAACGTCTACGTAATCAATTAACACCCACTTGCAATTTTCTAATCCTTCAATGTGCCATGGTTTTTCAGAAAGTTCTTTACTTACACATTTTTTTATAGAGCTTGTAATTGCATTAACTTGAGTTGATGAATTTCCGGTGCAAATAATAAAGTATTTGCAAGCGACATTTTCAATTGATCTTAAGTCAAGTATGTTAATTTCTTCTCCTTTAACATTTTCTATTCCTTCAACAACATTGGATATTAAGTTATCTGTATTCAAATTTATATTTATTAGATGTAAATTTAGGATATTTAGTTCTACTATTTTAGTTTTATTAAATATATAAACATATAAATGAATATAATCAAACTTAGTGCCATTGACTCTACAAATGATTATTTAAAAATAAATTTTTCTGAGCTAATCAAAAAAGAGATTCATATTGCATATACTTTTAATCAAACTAATGGTAAAGGGCAGAGAGGAAATTCATGGGTTAGTGAACCAGAAAAGAATTTAGCTTTTTCCATTATATTTTCACCTAACAACTTTAATATAAAAAATCAATTTATAATCAATGTTATTTTTTCTTTATTCATTTTTAATACTCTAAAATCCTTACAAATTCCTGACATAAAAATCAAATGGCCCAACGACATTATGTCAGGAAATAAAAAAATATGTGGAATATTGAATGAATTGAAAATAAAAGGTAACGAGATAAAGATGATAATAATTGGTTTTGGATTAAATATTAATCAAGAAGATTTTGAAAATTTACCTAATGCAACCTCACTAAAAATATTAAAAGGAATAAATTATGATTTAAATAGTCTAACGATGCTATTTATTGAAAATTTAAATAAATATAACTATCTAGATTCATTAATTAATCTAAAATCCCACAATATAGAAACCTTTTTTTTAAAGTATAAAAAAAATCTTTTTGGTGTCGATAAATTATATAAATTTAACATGAAACATAACACTCATTTTTATGGAAAAATAGTGTCTGTTGATAAAGAGGGTATTATTAAAATAAAAAAAGATGATCATAGTTTTGGGCACTATAATTTTGATGAAATTAAAATGATTTATTAAATAATGGAGTCATTTGTTGAGTGGGGGTATTTGGGTTTATTCTTATCTAGTTTTTTAGGAGCTACCATTATTCCTTTAAGTTCTGAAATAGTTTTGAGTCTATTATTAACTCAAGGTTTTGACATAAAATTAAGTATTATTATTGCAACTATTGGAAATTGGCTTGGTGGCTTAAGCAGTTATTACTTAGGAAGTTTAGGAAAGTGGGATTTTGTTGAAAAGTATTTTCGAATTAAAAAAGATAAAATCACCGGCTTTAAAATAAAGATTGATAAATGGGGGAGTACCTATGCATTTTTATGTTGTTTACCATTTATTGGCGATCCAATAGCAGTTAGTTTAGGTTTTTTTAAAATAAATCTTTTGAAAGTTTCTTTTTGGATGTTTGTTGGCAAACTAGTAAAGTATATACTTTGGACTATAATTACAGTGTGGGGAATTTCAATTTTTTAGCTCTTCATACCTTCCAGGAGCCAAAATATTTGATAATAAATCAAAAATAAATTGTGGAACAATCTTAATTAAAAACACTACTATTTTCCAGGTTTTTGTAGGTACAACAATTTTTTTTCCTTTTATCATTCCAATTACACCTTCCTCTGCAATTCTAGATGCAGGTTTTTTTAAAAATTTCGGAACACTATCCATTTCATCTTGTACTCCACTTGCTGTATGAAAGTTAGTGACTGTATATCCAGGGCATAATGCTGTGGATGTTATTCCTTTTGAGTTGTAATTTATATTTAAGGCCTCACTGAATCGATTCATGAAAGTTTTGAGGGGACCATACATAACTTGAATTGCCGCCGGTGGAGCAAATGCCGCAACGGAGGAAACAATCATTATTTTTCCGTGATTATTTTTAATCATATCACGCACAAAAAGTTTTGTCAAAGAAATAACAGAAGTGCCTAACACTCTAATACAATTTTCTTCATCATCAACGGAATTTTTTTCAAAAGCGTCTGGAAGTGCGTACCCAGCATTGTTAACCAGAACATCAACTTGAAAATTTTTAGATTCACAAAAATTATAAATATTTTGTGGACCTTGTTTTTCAGCTAAATCACAAGAAAAATAAGTGGTTTCAACTCCGAATTCAGAATTAATTAATTCAGAAATTGTTTTTAACTTATTTTCGGATCTTGAGGTTAAAATTATATTATATCCTCTTCGAGCCAAAGAGTAGCATATTTGCAAACCAATTCCTGAACTAGCTCCTGTAACTAAAGCAAATCTTTTCATCAAACTAACTTTGAAGTATTGATAGATAAATCGTCTATAAAGGATTGTAAAGGATTTTTCACCATCATTTGAATCATTGGATTTAGGTCTCCATTAAACTCTAGTTCAAAACTACAATTGTTATCATCAATTTTTTTTATATGTGCGGTTAATGAAAAACTAATTTTAGATTCGCTTGAATTTAAAACAATTGAAGATGGAGTTGTTTTTTCACCAATTACTAATTTGATAGCAGGCATTCCTTTTAAAGAAAAAATTAAAGTTTCAGTATCAATAATTTCAAATTTTGAAATATTTTCTGGCATAATTTTTTTAAAATTTTCAATAATATTTAGTTTTTCAAATAATTGATTATCTGAAATATTAATGTTATTTACTTTACTATTTAGTTTCATAATTAATTGCTATTTGAGTTCCATTCACTTGGATTTTTTTTCCATTCCTTTAAGGTTTTGATTTCATTTTCAGTTATGTATTTAATTTCTAAAGCTTTCTCCAAAAGAAAATCATATGAACTTAAAGTATGGAGTTCAACATTTTTATTTTTAAAGTTCTCATATGAAACATTAAATCCGTAGGTAAAAATACTAATCATTCCCTTAACAATTAGCTCCTCGTCTCTTAAGGCGTCGACAGCCATCAAGCTACTGTTACCAGTACTTATCAAATCTTCAATTACAACAACTTTTTGAGATTTTGTGTATTGTCCTTCAATTTGATTTTTTCTTCCGTGTTTTTTTGAATTTGGTCTTACATAAATAAATGGTAGATTCATCACATCAGCGACTAACATTCCAATTCCTATAGCACCAGTTGCTACACCAGCTATGACATCAGGTTTACCGTAAAGTTCTTCGATTTGTTTCACAATTTGTTCTCTGACGAAAATTCTTATTTGTGGATGTGATAGAATTATTCTATTGTCACAATATATAGGTGATATCCATCCACTAGCCCATATAAAAGGATTTTTTGAATTTAATTTTATTGCGTTAATTTGTAGAAGTAATTCAGCTGTTTTTTTTGCTGTATATTTATTTAAAACCATAAAACAAATGTATAAAGTTTTTGTTAATGAAAACGTAATATTATTGACTAGTCAAATCCCTTTTGGTTCTAAAATTAATTTATATGATTTGAAAAAAATTTCTTTAGATGATATTTTATCTAATGTAAAAAAACATAAAAAAATATTTCTATTTCATAAAAGTTCTGAAAAATTAATTTCAAGTTTTAAAAAAAAAATAAAAGTAATTTCAGCAGGTGGAGGTGTAGTTAAAAATAGTTTTGATGAAACTCTTTTTATTTTTAGAGGAAATAAATGGGATTTACCCAAAGGTAAAAAAGACAAAGGTGAAACTATTGATGAAACTGCATTAAGAGAAGTTAAAGAAGAAACAGGTATTACTGATCTAAAAATTATTGATTTTAGAACAATAACATATCACCTTTTCAAAAAAAATAGTGAATATTGTCTAAAGGAAACTAGTTGGTATAATATGGTATCAAATTTTGATGGAAAATTTACACCTGAAATTAAAGAAGATATAACTAAGGTAGTTTGGAAAAACGAAAATAAAATAAGAAAAATTAAAAATACTTTTCCAAATATTAAGTTGCTATTAAATATTTAGTCAATTTTAACTGACTTTGGAACTAAGAGTTTATAATCTCCGTTATTTGTAATTAATTCTCTCACAATGCCACTGCTTATAAAGGATGTTTTTGCAGACGTTAACAAAAAAACAGTTTCAATTTTTGATAATTTTCTATTAGTCCTAGCTATAGCCTTTTCAAATTCAAAATCTCCATTATTTCTTATTCCTCTAACTATAAAATTAGCATCATTTTTTTTACAAAAATCTATTGTTAAACCATCGTAGCTTTCAACTTTAATTCTAGATTCATTTTTAAAACAATCTTTTATAAATGAAACTCTTTGTTTTTCGGAAAACATTGTTTTTTTGTTAATATTTTTTCCTACTCCGACAATAATTTCGTCAAAAAGCAATAAACTTCTTTTTAAAATATCTAAATGCCCCAAGGTGAAAGGGTCAAAAGATCCAGGAAATATAGCTTTTTTCATATGAGTAAATATATAAATTTATATAATTGCTTGATGTATTATCTCATCACATATCTGAGTAATAGAAACTCCACTCATTTGTGCTTGCTTTGGGAATATACTTTCATTGGTCATGCCTGGAACTGAATTAATTTCTAAAAAATATGCAATGTCATTAATAATAATAAACTCACTTCTAGTAAATCCTTTCATACCAAGTTTTTTATAAATTTTAATGGAAAGATTAGTAACTATTTGTTTTTGTTTTTCTGAAATATTTGCAGGTGTAATCTCTTTTGAATTTCCATTGTATTTTGCGTCATAATCAAAAAAATCATTTTCTGTAATAAGTTCAGTTATTCCAAAAACTTTAATGTTCTTTTGATAGTTCATAACACCAACTGAAACTTCAATGCCATCTAGAAAAGATTCAATTAAAACTTCATCATCATATTTTAAAGCTTTATAAATAGCATCTATTAATTTATTTTCATCATATATTTTATAAACTCCAAAACTACTTCCCGATCTGTTAGCTTTTACAAAACAAGGTAAACCAACTTTTTGAATAATATCCTCAACTTTAAACTTTTCGTTTTTATTTATATGAAAAGAATTTGCTGTTGGTATATTGTGTTTTTCAAGAACAGATAAACAGTCCCTTTTGTTAAAAGTTAATGCAGATGTGTAAGGATCACAGCCAGTGTAAGGAATGTTTTTAAGTTCAAAAAAGGATTGAATTAATCCATTTTCACCAGGTGATCCATGGATAATTATAAACGCAATTTCTAATTTGATTTTGGAATCATTTGAAATTATTGAAAAGTCTTCAAGATTAACATTAGATTCTTCATTTTCACTATTTAAATAAATCCATTTTTCCTTATTCACTACAATTTTGAAAGGAGTATATTTTGATCTATTAATATTTTGGTAAATAACTTCACCGCTTTTTAATGATATTTCTTTTTCGGATGAAAAACCGCCCATTAAAACAGCAACATTTTTTTTCATATTAGCAAAAATATCATTTATTTTTTTTCAAATCGTATTAGTAAGCTTATTTTATATATTTGTCTCATTGATTTTTTCATGAATTTTATTAAATATATATTCTCTAAATATTTTTTTAAACAGTTGTTTAAGGCTATTGTTTTAACTCTTTTTTTTGTTCTAGTTCTTTATTTTTATTTAAATATTACAACTAATCACAATAAATATATTAATGTTCCTGAACTAAAAGGTGTTAACCTTAATAAAGCTAAAGTTATTTTAGAAGAAAATAATCTTTCATATATAATTCTTGATTCAGCTTTATATAATCCAGATTATCCAAAATTTTCAGTTTTAGAACAATTGCCAAAATCAAATTCTCAAGTCAAAAAAAATAGAAAAATTTACCTTACTTTAAATCCTAGCAATTACGGAAAGGTTTCTATTCCTAACATTATACAAATCACTCAAAGAAGTGCAAATTCTTCTCTTTTAGCTTCGGGCTTAGAAATTGGAGATGTTTCTTACGAAAATAATATTGGAAAAGATATGGTATTAGAAATTTTATTTAACGGTAATAAATTAAATATTGGAGATATGGTTCCTAAAAAATCAAAAATTGATTTAATCTTAGGAAATGGCAAAACGGAAGAAAAATAATTATGGAGGCAAGTGATAATTTAGATAGTGAATTATTTGAACATTTTCAATTTAAGGCAGATAAAGGACAAGAGCCATTAAGAGTTGACAAGTATTTAATGAACAGAATTGAAAACTCCTCTAGAAATAAAATTCAGATTGCTGCTAAAAATGGATCTATATTTATTAATGAGCAAATTGTAAAATCAAACCATAAAGTAAAAGCTGGAGATTTGGTTAAGGTAATGTTTTCCCATCCACCTTATGAAAATCTTTTAGTTGGCGAAAAAATGCCGCTTGACATTATACACGAGGACAATAATCTTTTAGTTGTTAACAAACCAGCAGGTCTTGTAGTTCATCCTGGGCATGGTAATTACAATGGAACATTACTCAATGGATTAATTCACCACTTTAATAATCTACCTCAAAATAAAGATGGTAGGCCGGGTCTTGTACACAGGATTGATAAAGATACTAGTGGACTTTTAGTAATAGCTAAGGATGAAATATCTATGACTAATTTGGCTAAACAGTTCTTTTTAAAAACCTCTAAAAGAAAATATTATGCACTTGTTTGGGGAATTTTAGATGATGAAAAAGGAACAATTAATGAGAGATTAGCTAGAGATCCTAAAAATCGTTTAATAATGAGTGTACCTGAAGATAACGAATCTGGTAAGAGTGCAATTACTCATTATAAAGTCATCGAAAGATTTAACTATGTTACTTTAATAGAGTGTCAATTAGAAACTGGGAGAACTCATCAAATTAGAGCTCACATGAAACACATTGGTCATCCGATTTTTAATGATAGTAGATACGGAGGTGATAAAATATTAAAGGGGACTATTTTTAATAAATACAAACAGTTTGTATTAAATAGTTTTAAATTAATTCCTAGACAAGCTCTTCATGCAAAGTCTTTAGGTTTTGTTCATCCAGTTTCTAAAAAAGAATTAAATTTTGAATGTAATCTTCCTGATGATTTTGAACAGTGTTTAGAAAAATGGAGGAATTACTCAAGTTTGTGAAAAATTTATTATTTTTCAATTAATGTTTTATTTATGAAAATTATTATTTCTCCAGCAAAGTCACTAAATTTTGATAGAGTTTTGCCGACTTTAGATTTTTCATTTCCAGAGTTTTTGAAAGAATCAAAAACAATAAATGATGTTTTAAAAACAAAAAATCCAAAACATTTGAAAGAATTAATGAAAATTTCAGATAAAATAGCAGAACTAAATTGGAATAGAAATTTAAATTTTGAAATGCCTTTTAATTCCAATAATGCTAGACCTGCATTATTTACTTTTGATGGAGATGTTTACTCTGGAATTGATTCATTTACTTTAAGTGAAACTAAAATCAAAAAAGCTCAAGCTTCTTTAAGAATATTATCTGGATTATACGGTTTACTTAAGCCTTTAGACTTAATGCAAGCATACAGATTAGAAATGGGAACTAAACTAGTTGTAGGCAGCTCTAAAAATCTTTACGAATTTTGGAATAATAAAATTACCAATAGCTTAAATAGAGAATTGGATATAAATGAACTGTTAATAAATTTAGCTAGTAATGAATATTCAGCTGTTATTAATAAAGATTTGTTAAAGGTGGATATGATTTCTCCAGTTTTTAAAGATTTTAAAAACGGAAAATTTAAAATAATTTCATTTTATGCAAAAAAAGCTAGAGGAATGATGACAAGATTTCTTTTAGATAATGATATTGAATCAGCTGATGATTTAAAGCAATTTGATTATGGCGGTTATTCATTTAGTTCTGAGCAAAGCGAAATTTCTCAAGAATTAGTGTTTACTAGATGATTCTCCTCTGACTGAATTTATAAATTCAGCAATATTATCTTTATTGTTGTTTTTTAAAAACTTTATAAATGCTGATCCTATTATAGCTCCTCTACTGTTTTTTGATGCGTCAAGAAAAGTTTTATTATTGCTAATTCCAAACCCAATTAATAATTTGGATTTTAAATCCATTGAATTAATTCTTTTAAAATAATTTTTTTGATTTTCATCAAATGAATTTACCGCTCCTGTAATACTAAAACTACTAACCATATATATGAATCCTTTAGAAACTCTATCAATAAACCGTATTCTTTCATTACTAGTTTGAGGAGTTATTAAAAACATATTTAATAAATTGTATTTATCGAATACAGATTTATATTCTTTTTCATATACCTCTACAGGTAAATCTGGTATTATTAATCCATCAATTCCAACAGTTTGACAATTTTTACAAAAATCTTCAACTCCAAATTGTAATATCGGGTTGAAATAACCCATTATTATTAAAGGAACATCTGTCTTTTTTCGAATATCTTTTAACTGATCAAAAAGTTTAATTGAATTCATTCCATTATTTAATGCTGTTGTAGAACTTTCTTGAATAGTTGGACCATCGGCTAGTGGATCACTAAAAGGAAGACCAATTTCAATCATGTCAACATTAGACCTAGTTAATTGAGTAATTATTTTTTCTGTATCATCAATGTTAGGGTATCCTGCAGTAAAATATATTGATAAAATATCTTTTTTTTCCTCTAAAACTTTATTTATTCTGTTCATTGTTATAATTTGAAATAATCAATATAAGTATCTAAATCTTTATCCCCTCTTCCAGAGCAATTAAAAACCAAAACATCATTTTTTTTAAATTCTTTTTTATCTAAAACAGCAAATGCATGTGATGTTTCTATTGCGGGAATAATTCCCTCAAGTCTAGATAAGTTTAGCCCCCAATCCATAGCTTCAGCATCATTAATTGAGTAAAATTCGCCTCTTTTAGATTTATACAAATTTGCATGCATTGGACCAATTCCAGGGTAATCTAAACCAGCAGAAATAGAGTAAGGTTCTGTAATTTGTCCATCCTTAGATTGCATGAGTAATGTTTTTGATCCGTGTATTATTCCTTGTTTTCCTAAGATTGAAGTTGCTGCACTTTTTCCAGATTTAATTCCTTTTCCTGCTGCCTCTACGCAAATGATTTTAACATTATTATTATCTAAATAAGGGTAAAATAGACCTGCAGCATTACTTCCTCCCCCAACACAAGCTATTACGTAATTTGGATCTTTTGTGCCTTCCAATGTTTCTAATTGATTCATGACTTCTTTACCAATTACTGATTGAAATCTAGCAACCATATCAGGATAGGGATGAGGACCAACAACTGAGCCTATTATGTAATGCGTATCAATTGGATTATTTATCCAATCTCTAATCGCTTCATTAGTTGCATCTTTCAGAGTTTTACTCCCTGAAGTTGCAGGTCTGACTTCCGCACCTAGCATTTTCATTCTAGCAACATTTGGAGCTTGTCTACTTATATCAATTTCACCCATATAAATTATACATTCTATTCCCATTAACGCACAAACAGTAGCTGTAGCTACGCCATGTTGACCGGCACCTGTCTCTGCAATAATTCTTGTCTTGCCCAATTTTTTAGCTAATAAAATTTGACCAATTGTATTATTAATTTTATGTGCACCAGTGTGGCATAAATCTTCTCTTTTAAGATATATTTTGGTATTATATTTTTCTGAAAGTCTGCTTGCAAAATATAAAGGAGTAGGTCTACCAACATAATCTTTTAAAAGTTCATCAAACTCTTTCTTAAAACTAGTCTCTGAACATATTTTTATGTATTTTGATCTTAATTCTTCAATATTGGAATACATCATTTCTGGAATGTATGCGCCGCCAAATTCTCCGTAATATCCTTTGTTATCAACGTTATAAGTACTGTTCATTATTTAAATTTTATCAATTAATGATTTTATTTTATCTCTGTCTTTTTTTAAATTAGGTAATTCAAACTTGCTGTTTATATCTATTCCGATAATTGGATAAATTTTTCTAATTTTTTTAATCTCTTCGATATCATTCTCACTTATCCCTCCACTCAAAAAAAAATATTTTTTTGAATTGTAATTTTTTAATATTTCCCAATTAAATTTTTTTCCACTTCCTCCGTGAAGATTAGTTTTTGTGTCAAACAAATAATAATCTGAAACATTTTCAAATTTTTTCACTTTATCAAAATTAAAAGTATCATCAATTTTAAACACCTTTATTACTTTACAAATTGATTTTATTGATAAACAATATCTGACATCTTCTTCTCCGTGAAGCTGAACATAATCAAGTTTGTATTTTTTTATATTATCAATTACTTCATTGATTTCCTGATTCACAAAAACACCAACTCTATTTATTTTATCATTTAATATTAATTTTGATTCATTAAAAAATCTTTTTGATTTCTTGTAAAAAATAAAACCCATAAAATCAGGCTTTAAGCTTTCAATTTCACTAATATTTTCTGAGAATTTCATCCCACAAACTTTTAATTTCATATTATGTTTTGAATTAGATTTAAAACTTCTTTTCCTGGATTATTATTTTTCATAAATAATTCTCCGATTAAAAAACCTTTAAATCCATTTTTTCTAAGTTTTATTATTTCATCGTAATTTGAAATTCCACTTTCTGAGATTGTTAAATAATTTTCAGGAATCATATTAGATAATTTTATACTTGTATTAATATCAACTTCAAAAGTTTTTAAATTCCTGTTATTAACTCCAATGATATCAATAGTGTCTATTAAACATTTTTTTAATTCATTTTCATCATGTACTTCAATTAACACCTCAAGTCCAATTTCTTTTGCTAATGAGCTAAGACTCTTTATTTTATCTTTTTCAAGACATGCTGCAATCAACAGTATAACATCAGCACCATTTGCCTTGGCTTCGATTATTTGATATTCATCAATAATAAATTCTTTTCTTAAAATTGGAATATTTGTTAATTTTCTGGCATTTCTCAAGTCATTCAAACTTCCTCCAAAATATTCTTTGTCAGTTAATACAGAAATTCCGCAAACATTCGCATTATGATAACCAATAATTATTTCATTAATTGAAATAGAATTATTTATAATTGACTTTGAAGGAGATTTTCTTTTATGTTCAGCAATAATTCCATGTGAACTATTTTTTAATCTATCAACTAAAGAAATTGATTTCCTTTCAAAATCTGAAAGTTTTTTTAATTCTTCAATTGAAATTGTTTTTTTAACAATATCTAATTCCTTTTTTTTGGTTTCTATTATTTTTTCTAGAATAGTCATTATTCACTTAAGTTTTTAAGTTTATTAAATGCCTCAAATGCTTTATTCGATTTTAAAGCTTCTTTTGCTTTTTCAATACCATCTTCAATTGAAATATTTAATGCGGTAGAAATAGCTAATCCTGCATTTGCAAAAATGACTTGGTTTTGAGATTTAGTTCCTTTATTTTGTAAAATATTCATGAATATTTTTGCAGACTCTTTAATTGTTTCTCCTCCATTGATAGATTTTGAATTTAATTTTTGTAAACTTAAACCTTGTGGCGAAAATATGTTTTCTTCATTTCTAGTTATTATTTTAACGTTTCCTGTTAGTGATATTTCATCATAACCATCTAAAGAATGAATTATCGCATAGTTTTTATTTGTTTTTTGAAATAAATAGGAATAAAGCCTGGCTAGCTCTAAATTAAATACACCTACTATTTGATTTTTTGGAAAAGATGGATTTACTAAAGGTCCTAAAATATTAAAAAAAGTTTTTAATCCTAGTTCTTTTCTTATTGGTGCAACATTTTTCATCGCGGGGTGAAAAAGAGGTGCATGTAAAATACATATTCCACTTTTTTCAATTGATTTTTTTAAAAAATCTTTATTATTTGAAAACTTGATACCTAAAAACTCCAATACATTACTTGATCCACAAGATGATGAAACTCCATAATTACCATGCTTTGAAACATTTACTTTAGCACCAGCAGTTACAAAAGCTGATAACGTAGAAATATTAAATGTGTCTTTATTATCTCCTCCTGTTCCACATAAATCAATTGTATTATAATCAGATAAATCAATCTTAATACATAGTTCAAGTAATGCTTCTTTAAAACCTTGCAGTTCCTCCAAAGTAATATTTCTCATCATAAAAATTGTCAAAAACGAACTAATGTGACTATTGTTATACTTTCCTTTTGAAATATTTAATAGCACTTCTTTGGCTTCATCTTTAGATAAAGTATTATGTGAGCTTAGTTTGTTAATTATATCTTTCATTAATTAATTTTTTAACCAATTATTTAGAAGTGCTTTTCCTTCCTCAGTCAATATTGATTCTGGATGAAATTGGACTCCTCTAATATCATAATCCTTATGTTTTAAAGCCATTATTTGTTTGTTTTCATCATAGGCTAAAATCTCAAGGCAGTCCGGAATCGGTTCCTCTACAACCCAAGAGTGGTATCTACCAACATTTAGTGGATTTGATAGATTATTGAAAATATAATCTTTCTTTATAATATCAATTTTACTAGCTACGCCATGAAAGACTTCGTCAAGGTTTTTGAGTTTAGCTCCAAAAACTTCTGCTATTGCTTGATGACCTAAGCAAACTCCAAGTATTTTTTTTGATTTTCCAAAATGATTAATAATGTTTTTCAATTCTCCAGCTTCGTCTGGAATACCTGGTCCTGGTGAGAGTACTATGCAATCATATTTCTCAATCTCTTTCAAAGTTACCTCGTCATTTCTTTTGACGGTAACTTCACAATTTAGTTCCTCAAAATAATGAACTAGATTATAAGTGAAAGAATCGTAATTATCTATAACTATTAATTTCATGTTTAGATTTTTTCAGCTAGTTCTAAAGCCTTGTTTAAGGCCCCTAGTTTATTATTAATTTCTTGTAATTCACTAATAGGATTAGATTTTGAGACAATACCTGCTCCAGCTTGAAAAATGAGTTCATGATTTTTACTCAAAAATGATCTTATAATAATAGCATGATTAAAATTACCTTCAAAATCCATAAACCCAAGTGCTCCACCATAAAATGATCTGTTACAATTTTCATATTTGGAAATTAATTGCATAGCTCTGTGTTTTGGAGCTCCTGACAATGTACCCGCAGGAAAGGTGTCAGCTGCAATTTGTAGGGTGGAGGAATTATTTTTTTTAGTAGCGGTCACTTTGGAAACTAAATGAATAACATGTGAATAAAATTGTATTTCTCTATCTTTTTCAACAGTAACGTTATTACCATTTCTGCTCAAATCATTTCTAGCTAAATCCACAAGCATCATGTGTTCGCTATTTTCTTTTTTATCAATAGCTAATTTTTTAGCTTCAATCGAATCTTTATTATCATTTCCTGTTCTTATAAAAGTTCCTGCTATTGGATGAATTTCTGCTTTATTATTTTCAACAACAAGTTGAGCTTCAGGCGAACTTCCAAATATTTTATAACTACCATAATCAAAATAAAATAAATAAGGAGAAGGATTTACTGATCTTAGAGCTCTATATAAATTAAACTCATCACCTTCAAATTTTTGTTTGAACCTTCTTGACAATACTATTTGAAATACATCTCCTCTTTCACAATGTTTTATTCCTTTTTTAACTAAATCCAAATACTCATTATCTTTTAAATTTGATCTTATTTCTCCAGATTTTGAAAAAGGATATTTAGACAATTTATTAGACTTTATATGTTCTTCAATTTCATCTAAATTATTTTTTTCATCATAGCTGTGGTGCAGTAAAATAGCTTCGTTATTGAAAACATTAATTATAATAATATTTGAATAAAATGCATAAAAAATATCCGGAATTTCAATATCATTTTTTTTAGATTTTAATGAAATTTTTTCAAAATGTTTTACTGCATCATAATTCATATATCCAATTAATCCGCTCTCGAAAAATTTTGAATCTGACTTTAAAGTTTTAAATCTTTTACAAAATAAGTTTAACTCTGAAACAACGTTAACTCGTTTATCAATTTCTTTGTTTTGACTTTTTTTATCAGGAAATGTTTGATTTATTTGATCTCCTTTAACTTTAAATGTTGAAATTGGGTTAAAACACACATATGCATAACTATTATCGTTAGCTCCATAATCACTACTTTCTAAAAGTATTGAATTAGAAAATTTATCTCTAATTTTTTGATATATACTAACGGGTGTCATTGTATCAGCTAATATTTTTTTTCTAAAAGTTTTTATTTTATACACTATTATATGTTTTTAATTAAAAAAGGCTTGTCGATAAACAAGCCTTTTTATATTTGAACAAACTAAAAGATTATCTCGACTTAATTAAAATTAAGTAAACGCCACCAATTAGAATGTGATAATTTTTTAAACATTATTCAAATATATAAACGAAAATTATACATAACAACAAATATTTAATAATTTTATTTTTAAATTAAAATAATAAATGGATTTAGATCAAATAAAATGGGCAAGTGAGTCTGTTGAGACAAATAATATTATTCTCGACGTTAGAACACCAGAAGAATTTAGTGAAGGTTATATTGCTAATGCTACTAATTTAAACATATACGATGCAAATACATTTATGTCCAAAATTCAATCATATAACAAAGAAAATAGCTATTACCTATATTGTAAATCAGGTGCTAGAAGTGCCCAAGCCTGTCAGATAATGAGTCAATTAGGCTTTAATAATGTTTATAATCTTCTTGGCGGTATTACAAATTGGAAAGGAGAAATTTCAAAATGATGTTGCGTTTAAGGTATTTTTTTGAAAGACACGGTTATTCAGTTTGTTCAAGATTAGCTGATTGGTTGGGTATGAAGAAAAAAAATGTTAGAATATTTTTTATATACAGTAGTTTTTTCTCACTTGGATTTGGTTTTTTTTTCTATCTGATTCTTGCTTTTTGGTTAAAGATTAAAGATTTAATTTCTTCTAAAAGATCATCAGTGTTTGATTTGTAATAAAAAACATTTGAATTATTATTTATTATTTGCATCTTGTTAATTATTCTCACACTTAACTAAAACAAATGAAAAAAATATATTTATCCCTTTTGTTAATTTTATCTACTTCACTTTCTTTTTCACAGGAAAAAGGTATTGATCAAAAAATAGATGAGGCCTTTGCTCCAATTTCTAATTTTTTTAGTGAAGTTGTTTTCTTTCAAGTTGGAGGATATCCTTTTGTAATATTATTACTGGTAGGTAGTGCGATGTTCTTCACTTTATATTTTGGATTTCCAAATATCAAGTATTTTTTTACTGCAGTTAATGTTGTTAGAGGAAAATACGACGATCATGATAAAAGTGAATCAAACGATTCTGGTGAGGGAGAAGTGTCCCATTTTCAAGCATTAGCTACAGCAGTTTCTGGAACTGTTGGAAATGGAAATATCGCTGGAGTAGCTTTAGCTATTGCGCTTGGTGGTCCAGGAGCAACTTTTTGGATGATTATTTGTGGTTTACTAGGAATGTCAACAAAATTTGTTGAATGTACATTAGGTGTTCAATACAGAGATGTTGGAGAAGACGGAACAGTGTATGGAGGCCCAATGTATTATTTGACAAAAGGACTAAAGGAAAAAGGTTTTGAAAATTTAGGTAAAATCGCGGCCGTTATTTTTGCAATATGTTGTATTGGAGGTTCTTTTGGTGGTGGAAATGCTGCTCAGTCTAATCAGGCAACTATTGTGGTTAAACAGTTATTAGGTTTTGAAAGTACAAGCGCCGGAGCTGTTATTGGAATAATTTTAGCAATTGTTGTTGGTGTGATAATTATCGGAGGGATTAAAAGAATTGCTTCAGTTACTGAAAAAGTAGTTCCATTTATGGCCCTTCTTTATTTATTTGCTTGTTTGTATATAATATTATCAAATTTCACATTTGTTGATGATGCAATTAGCTTGATTATATCAGAGGCGTTTAATCCTACTGCAATGGGAGTAGGTGGTGTTATTGGAGTTCTTATGGTTGGTTTTAAAAGAGCTGCATTTTCAAATGAGGCTGGAGCAGGTTCTGCTTCAATTGCACACTCTGCTGTAAAGACAAAGTATTCAGCTAGTGAAGGATTGGTAGCGCTTTTAGAACCTTTTATAGATACTGTAGTTATTTGCACAATGACCGCTCTTGTTATAATAATTTTCAATTTTGGTGGATACTTTGAATATGGAGGTGATGGTTTAGGAACTGTAATGATTGATGGTGTTCCATATGAGGGTGCAGGAATAACATCTCAAGCCTTTGCCCAGTACATTCCATTTTCTGACGTGTTCTTGACAATTGCGGTAGTATTATTTGCTGTTTCAACTATGATTTCTTGGTCATATTATGGTTTACAGTCTTGGAAATTTTTATTTGGAAGAGGAAAAGCAGCTGATTTAACTTATAAATTATTATTTTGTTTATTTATTGTTATTGGTGCAGCTGCAAGTATGAATTCAATATGGGCATTTTCTGATGCAATGATTTTTGCTATGGTATTTCCAAATATGATTGGACTATACTTTTTATTTCCTGTTGTTAAGGAACAACTTAATAAATATTTGAAAGTTATTAAACAGTAGATTTTATTTATGTTATAATCATAAATTACCTTAATTTTGGCATTAATATTGTTAATACGTTATTAGAATATTTCAATTAATTTATGGATTTTAATTTAGACCCAAATAACAGTTTAGTAGCTGAATCTGCTAAATCTTTTGCAAACAAGTTTATCAAACCCAATGTGATGGAATGGGATGAGTCTCAATATTTTCCAAAACATTTGTTTAAACAAGCGGGAGAGTTTGGCTTTATGGGTATACTAGTTCCTGAATCACTTGGAGGTTCTGGTCTTGGTTATCACGAATATGTTTCTATAATTGAAGAAATTTCTAAAGTTGATCCGTCGATTGGACTCTCAGTTGCTGCTCACAATTCATTATGTACAAACCATATCCTTCTTTTTGGAACCGATTTACAAAAAAAGAAATGGATACCTAAGTTAGCTTCAGGACGTCATCTTGGTGCTTGGGGTTTGACAGAAAATAATTCCGGTTCAGACGCTAGTGGTATGTCTTCAACAGCAATTAAAGATGGTGAAAATTGGGTTTTAAATGGAACGAAAAATTTTATTACTCACGGAATTTCTGGAGATATTGCAGTTGCAATTTTTAGAACTGGAGAAAAAGGTCAAAAAAGAAATGCTACAGCTTTTGTTATTGAAAGAGGAACAAAAGGATTTGGTTCTGGAAAAAAAGAAAATAAGCTTGGTATGAGAGCTTCTGAAACTGCAGAAATGATATTTGACAATTGTATTATTAGTGACGATAATAGATTAGGCGAAGTTGGAGAAGGATTTATTCAGTCTATGAAAATACTAGATGGTGGGAGAATATCTATTGCAGCACTTTCTCTTGGAATTGCGAAAGGTGCTTTTAATGCGGCTCTTAAATATTCTAAAGAACGTGTACAATTTGGAAAACCTATTAGTTCTTTTCAGGGAATTTCATTTAAATTAGCTGAAATGGCTACTGAAATCGAGGCTTCTGAACTATTGATACATAAGGCATCATTTGAAAAAAACAATAATAGACCGATGACAAAATTAAGTGCTATGTGTAAAATGTATGCATCTGAAGTTTGTGTCAGGGTTGCAAATGAGTCTGTTCAAATCCATGGTGGATATGGTTATATAAAAGAATTTCCAGTTGAAAAATTTTACAGAGATTCAAAACTTTGTACAATAGGAGAGGGAACTACAGAAATTCAAAAATTAGTTATCTCAAGAAATATTTTAAAATAATTTCCCAGTAAATAAAAAATGTTTTTATATTTGCTGCCTAGAAAAAATATATATGTTAATTATTCCAGTTAAAGAAGGTGAAAATATCGATAGAGCTTTAAAGAGATTTAAACGTAAATTCGATAGAACAGGAGCTATGAAAAGTTTAAGATCTAGACAAGCTTTTATTAAGCCTTCAGTAAGAAATAGAGACAAGATCAAAAAAGCCTCTTATGTACAAGGCTTAAGAGATCTTGAAAATATTTAATCTTTCCAACTTTTTTGCTTTAATTGCCTAACTTTACGTTAAGTAAGTTAGATGTATTTACCAAACTTTTTTGATTACTTATCTAAAGAGAAAAACTTCTCTAGAAACACTGTTATAGCTTATAGAAAAGATCTTGAAACATTTAAATTGTTCTGCCTAGATCATTATGAAATTAGTAATATCTCAAAAGTAAGCTACCCGATTATAAGAGATTGGATTATTAACCTTTCTGAAAAAAATCTTTCTCCCTTAACTATTAATCGAAAAATATCCTCTTTAAATAAATACTATGATTTTTTGTTGAAAACTCAAGTGAATAAAGTTTCTCCTCTTAAAAATCATAAAAGATTAAAAGTCCAAAAAAAGTTAATAATTCCATTTTCTGAGGATGAAGTTTTTAAAGTTATTGATGTTTTTAGCAATGATTTTGAGGGAAAAAGAAATTTATTAATTGTAGATACTCTATACTCTACAGGCATTAGAAGAGACGAACTTATAAACATCAAATTAAATGATGTTTTTTTGAGTGAGAATTTAATCAAAGTATTAGGTAAAAGAAATAAAGAAAGATTAGTGCCAGTCCTTGGCAATTTAAATAAACGAATAAAAGATTATTTAAGTCTTCGTAAGGAAGTTAGTTTAAGTAGTTCTTATCTTTTTATAACAAATAAAGGAAAATCGATTGGCCCTTCTTTGGTTTATCGAGTTGTGAAAAAATATTTTTCAAAAGTTTCGACAAAGGTAAAAACTAGTCCACATGTCTTAAGGCATTCCTTTGCAACTCATATGTTAAATAATGGTGCTGATATAAATAGTATAAAAGAAATAATGGGGCATTCAAGCCTTGCGTCTACTCAAATTTATACTAAAATTAAGCTTCCAAAAATTATAAATGACTATAAGAAAAATCATCCAAGAGAAAGAAAAAAGTAATCATTTTATTTTTTTTTAAAAATTAGTATTTTTCTTTTGATTCAAAAAAAATAAATCAATACATTTGCGATCCATTAATTGGAAAAGCCGATGTAGCTCAGCTGGCTAGAGCAGCTGATTTGTAATCAGCAGGTCGTGGGTTCGAGTCCCTCCATCGGCTCTTAGTTCTTTAAAATAATGGGGAGATACTCAAGCGGCCAACGAGGGCAGACTGTAAATCTGCTGTTTTTAACTTCGCAGGTTCGAATCCTGCTCTCCCCACTAATTATTTAAGCGAGAGTAGCTCAGTTGGTAGAGCGTCAGCCTTCCAAGCTGAATGTCGCCGGTTCGAACCCGGTCTCTCGCTCAAATTTTTCTGCCGGTGTAGCTCAGGGGTAGAGCGTTTCCTTGGTAAGGAAGAGGTCACGAGTTCAAATCTCGTCATTGGCTCTTCAAAAATTTATTAAAATAAAATTCTTTAAACAAACTGCTTACAATAGCAGTTTTAGCTAAATGTTTAAATTATTATATATTTAATATTCTAAATTAATACTCAAAATTTTATCATGAAATTATTTTTTAAATCTTCAATTCTATCGCTTTTATTTCTTGCAATAACTCAATTAAGTTCAGCTCAAATCAAAAAAACAGCTTCTGTTGAGGGTATAACGGAATATGTATTAGATAACGGATTAAAAGTACTTTTGTTTCCAGACAATTCCTCGCAGACCATTACTGTAAATATTACTTATTTAGTTGGCTCTCGACATGAAGGATATGGTGAAAAAGGTATGGCTCATTTGCTAGAACACCTTGTGTTTAAAGGTACGCCAACTCATAAAGATATTCCTAATGAATTGACAGAACGTGGTGCACGTGCTAATGGAACTACTTGGTATGACCGTACCAATTATTATGAAACATTTAATGCGACAGAGGATAATTTGGAATGGGCATTAGGTTTAGAGTCTGATAGAATGATGAATTCTTATATAGCAAAAAAGGATCTTGAGTCAGAATTTAGTGTGGTACGTAACGAATTTGAAAGCGGAGAAAATTCACCTTCTAGAACATTATCTCAAAAAGTAATACGTGCAGCTTATATGTGGCATAATTACGGAAATTCAACAATTGGAAACCGTTCTGACATCGAGCGTGTGCCAATTGCAAATTTGAAAGCATTTTATAAAAAATATTACCGACCTGACAATGCTGTATTAATGATTACAGGAAAGATTGATGACAAAAGAACCTTGGAATTAGTTGGAAAATATTTTGGACCCCTAAAGAATCCATCAATAAAGTTAACTGAAATGCCAACTGTGGAGCCAGCTCAAGATGGTGAAAAACGAGTTGAATTAAATCGAGTTGGTGATTTACAATTGTTAATGGCGTTATACCATTCTCCTGCAGGATCAGATGCAGATTATTCAGCTTTAACATTGGCTCAAAACGTTTTAAACGATGCGCCGTCCGGAAGACTTTATAAAGCTTTGGTGGAAACACAAATGGCTTCAAGTGTGTATGCATCGAATCCATTTACTAAAGAACCAGGTTATATTAATTTTAATGTGAGTGTTCCATCTGAAAAATCACTACCTAATGCTGAGAAAACTTTATTAAGTGTGTTGGATGATTTAAAAGATAATCCAATTACGTCAGATGAGTTGAAGCGTGCTCGATCAAATATCATGAAGCAATTAGATCAACTTAGTAGAAATTCTGGATATATGGGAACTTATATGAGTGAATTTATCGGGGCAGGGGACTGGCGTTTGGCATTTATTCACCGGGATCGGATTGAAAATACAACAGTTGAGGAAGTTAATGCTGCAGTTCAGAAATATTTTATTCCTACTAACCGTACAATTGGAAATTTTATTCCAACAGATAAGCCAGAACGTGTTGAGATTTTACATACAGAAGGATTGGCTGAAATGGTAGCAAACTATAAAGGTAAAGAGGCTATGGACGTTGGTGAAGATTTCGATGTTAACTATGATAATATTCAAAATCGTTTGGATAGCGGAGTTTTACCAAAATCTGGTATTGAATATGGATTTATAAGTAAAGCGAATCGTGGCGAAACAGTAAACGTATCTTTTGTGATGAGATCGGGAAATGTAGATGACTATATGAACAAGGGAATGACAGCTGGATTCGTGGCAAACTTGCTTAATAAAGGAACGCAATCAAGGTCACGTCAAGACATTGAAGATGAGTTGAGTGCTATTAGTTCGTCTGTTGGTTTTAGCGGAACTAATGGTGGGGTTTATGTTAATGTTTCATCTACCAAAGAACATTTGCCTGCTGCTCTTGAAATTATGACAGACATGCTTAAAAATCCAAAATTTGAATTTAGTGAATTGGATAAAATTAAAACACAACGTTTGGCTGGCTTGGAAAGCAGTGCTTCTGATCCTCAATTTGTAGCGGTTCAACGTATGCGTGAAATTAATCAGTTTTACTCTAAAGGTCATCCTAATTACAGTCCTAATATTGATGAACAAATTGCAATGATTAATGAGGTAAGTATTGAGAGTATTCAATCTTTTTATGATGAGTATTATGGTGTTACGAATAAAGCTTCTTTAGTAGCTATTGGAAGTATGGATGTTGATATGGTTAAAACTTATTTTGAGGATAATTTTTCCGATTTTAAATCTGACAAACCATTTTCAGTAATTGAAAATCCATTTAAACAAAATATTGCTGCTAACGAAAACATTATTACACCCGATAAGAAAAATGCTTTTACAGTAGGTATGTTATCTGCTAAAACAACTGAGACTGGAAAGGATAATGCTGCACTTCAAGTAGCGGGAATTATTTTTGGTGGTGGGTTTTTGAACTCCAGAGTTGCTACTCGTTTAAGACAGCAAGATGGTGTGAGTTATGGTGCTGGTGCTCAGGTTAGTATTGATAGTGATCCAGATGATAAAAACTCGGCTTTGATCATTTATGCTATTTATGCGCCTATGAACGCTGAGAAGGTTCAGATTGGGTTCAAAGAAGAGTTAGAGCGTTTTATTACAGATGGTATAACTCAAGAAGAATTGGATAGTGCTATAAAAGGTTGGGTTCAAGGACAGACAGTTTCAAGGGCTAAAGATAATGAGTTGTCATCATTGATTAATAACAACCTTTATTTTGAAAGAGATATGGCTTTTTACGCCGCGCTTGAATCTCAAGTTAGTTCGTTAACAGTAGAAAAAGTAAATGCTGTTATTAAAAAGTATTTTAAATCACTTGATCAATGGACGGTGGTAAATGGAGGAGATTTTCAATAGATAGCTATATGTGAATATAATTATTTAAACAATGATAAATTGGCATAAAAAGCAAGTAGAAAGAACTTTAAAAAGCTGGGGATTTTCAAATTACCAGGCTTATTGGATTTCTTTTATAAAAGGGTTGATAATTGGCGGATTAATTGTGTATTTTTTTATTTAAAATAAAAACCTTTTATTCCAATTATAAATTATACATTCGCAACGTTGATTTCCCAATCAACATGTATTAAAAGTTCAAGAGTTTTATGGTCATTATTCTTGAGCTTTTTCTATTTTCTATAAGTGTTTCTTTTTTTATTTCGATTTGATCTTCCTTTATTTCTGTTAAAACTATTTCTGTTTTTTTGTTTAGTAGGCTCTGGAACTGCATTTGGATCAGGCTCAAATCCTTGTTTTATTTTCGAAGGAATTCTAAGATTTACTAGCTTTTCAATATCTTTCAAATATTGTTTTTCATCAATACAAACAAGAGAAATTGCCTCACCTTTTGCTCCAGCTCTTCCTGTTCTTCCAATTCTATGTACGTAGTCTTCAGGAATGTTAGGTAACTCAAAATTTATTACATGCGGTAATAGAGGAATATCTAATCCTCTAGCTGCAATATCGGTAGCAACTAGTATTTCAACAGAACCATCTTTAAAACCAGCTAGCGCTCTTGTTCTTGCTCCCTGACTTTTGTTTCCGTGAATTGCAGCAGCAGAAATATCTGCTTTAATCATTTTTTTGCAAAGGTTATTCGCTCCGTGTTTTGTTCTTGTAAAAACTAAAACTTGCTTCCATTTTCCCTCCTTTATTAATTGAATTATAAGACTTGATTTTTTGTTTTTGTCTACATTATACACATATTGAACAATAGCTTCAACGGTTGTGTTTTGAGGAGAGGTTTCTACCATTGCAGGATCATTTAAAATACCTTTTGCTAATCTTTTAATTTCTTTAGAAAAAGTGGCGGAAAAAAGTAGGTTTTGCCTTTTACTTGGCAATAAGTTCATTATTTTATTAATGTCTCTTTGAAAGCCCATGTCTAACATTCTATCGGCTTCGTCTAAAACTAATATTTCTACATTTCGTAATGATAATAATCGTTGATTTTCAAGATCTAACAAACGGCCAGGGGTTGCAATTAAAATATCAATGCCGCTTCTTATTTTAGATACTTGTGGTTTTTGATTAACTCCGCCAAAAATAACCGTAGATCTTAGTTCAAGATGTCTACTGTATTCTATTACATTGTCATAAATTTGAGCTGCAAGTTCTCTTGTAGGAGTTAATATTAAAGCTTTAATTTTTCTATGATTCGAATTTGATTGTTTTGATAGAATTTGTAATAATGGTAATGTGAAGCCAGCTGTTTTTCCTGTTCCTGTTTGCGCTGATGCTAAAACATCTTTTCGTCTGAGGATTAATGGAATTGCTTTTTCTTGAATTGGAGAAGGGTTAGTATATCCTTTCTCATTAACTGCTTTTAAAAGTGAAGGCATTAAGCCAAGTTCGTTAAATTTCATAGGCATTAAAGCAGAAATAGCTGCTTTGGATTTTGTTTTTTTTCTTTAAAATCAATAAAGATTTAAGAAATATTTTTTTGCAAACATAAAGTTTTCTGGTATAAAATTTGTAAGATTAACCTTGAATTAAATTTATTAAATTTATATAATGAAAAATTACATATTAATTCTGTGTTTAATATTAATATCTTCTTGCCAGTATGAAGATTACGATGATAGTAAGGTTATTGATTCTCCATTAGCAACTTGTATCGATGGTTATGCTAAAATTCCTGGTACTGACTATGAATATTCCTGTCTTAATTATGATTTGATGGGGCAAATAACTCTTGAGGAAATGGATGCAGAGGCTGGTAATGATTGTTGGGGCTGGACCGATTCAACAACTGGAAGAGAATATGCAATTATGGGAGTTAATAATGGTACTGCTTTTATAGATATTACTGATTCTACATCTCCAATTTATCTTGGTAAACTTCCAACCTCAACAGTTGATAGTTCCTGGAGAGATATGAAGGTTTACAATGATTATGTTTACATTGTTAGTGAAGCCCAAGATCATGGTTTGCAAGTATTTAACTTATCAAAGTTAAGAGGAGTTGAATCAGAGCAAATTTTCTCTGCTGATTTTATAGATAATTCATTTGGAAATGCTCATAATATTGCAATTAACGAAGACACTGGATACGCTTACATTGCAGGTGCAGGAACTAAAGGAATTTATGCTTTTAATTTGTCCGATCCAATAGCTCCAAAATTGGAACTTGAGGGCTCTCAGTTTGGTTACAGTCATGACGCTCAAATTGTAAACTACAAAGGTCCGGATCAAGACCATTTTGGTAAAGAAATTTACATTGGTAGCAATGAGGACAGAGTAGTTTTTGTTGATGTTACAAATAAATCTGAACCAAATCTTATAAGTACTTTCTTTTATGACCATCAATACACTCATCAATCATGGCTTACCAACGATCATAAGTATGCTTTGCTAGGTGATGAATTGGATGAGTTAGATTCAGATTACGAATTAAAAATTGATGCCAAAACTAGAACTATAGTTATAAATTTAACTGATTTAGACAACCCAGTTTTGCACCACAATTATGAAGCAGAAACAAAAGCTATCGATCATAATGGGTATGTAAATGGAACGGAATTTTTTCTTGCAAGTTATACAGCTGGACTTAGGGTTTTGGATGTTTTAAATATTGATCAAAAAAGTATATCCGAGTTAGGGTTTTTTAATACGTTTCATGATCATAGCGATCACGATCATGGCTTACCTAAATTAACAGCTATAAAAAATCAAGATCCTGGAGGAGATCATAGTGGTAAAAAAGGTAATAGTGAGGCTTTTAATGGAGCATGGAGTGTGTATCCTTATTTCAAAAGTGAAAATATAATTATTAGCGATATTAATTCAGGATTATTTATTGTAAAAAAACAGAATTAACTTAATTTTTTATCATTCAAAATAATTTCTATTTGACTTTACATTTTTTATACGAAAAAAAAATCAAAACATTTAATATTTTAAGATAAAATTTATATATTTGCACGCATTTTAAAAGTAATAAAACAATATATCATATGGCTAAGGAAACATTTGATCGTTCGAAACCCCATTTAAATATAGGGACAATTGGACACGTAGATCACGGAAAAACTACCCTAACTGCTGCTATTACAAAAGTATTAGCTGATGCAGGATTATCTGAAGTAAGAAGCTTTGACCAAATTGACAACGCTCCTGAAGAAAAAGAAAGAGGGATAACAATTAACACTTCTCACGTTGAGTACCAAACAGCAAATCGTCACTATGCGCACGTTGACTGTCCTGGTCACGCGGATTATGTTAAAAACATGGTAACAGGTGCCGCTCAAATGGATGGTGCAATTCTTGTAGTTGCAGCTTCTGACGGACCAATGCCACAAACTAGAGAGCATATACTTTTAGGAAGACAGGTTGGTATTCCAAGAATAGTAGTTTTCTTAAACAAGGCTGATCAAGTTGATGATGAAGAATTATTAGAACTTGTTGAAATGGAAGTTAGAGATTTATTAAACTTCTATGAATATGATGGTGATAATGGACCAGTAATTTTAGGTTCTGCACTTGGAGCTCTTAATGGAGAACAAAAGTGGGTTGATACTGTTATGAATTTAATGGAATCAGTTGATTCTTGGATCGAACTTCCAACAAGAGAGGTCGATAAAGATTTCTTGATGCCAGTTGAAGATGTGTTTTCTATTACTGGTAGAGGAACTGTTGCAACAGGAAGAATTGAAACTGGTGTAGCTAACACTGGAGATGCTGTTGACATCATTGGAATGGGTGCTGAGAAATTAACTTCTACCGTTACTGGAGTTGAAATGTTTAGAAAAATTCTAGATAGAGGTGAAGCTGGTGATAACGTTGGAATCTTATTGAGAGGTGTTGAAAAAACAGATATTTCAAGAGGAATGGTTATTTGTAAACCAGGTTCAGTTAAACCACATGCTAAATTTGAAGCTGAAGTATATATATTAAAGAAAGAAGAGGGTGGAAGACACACTCCATTTCATAATAACTATAGACCACAATTTTATGTAAGAACAACTGACGTAACTGGAAATATTGTTCTTCCT
>CAJQMK010000030.1 GCA_905479415.1 uncultured Flavobacteriaceae bacterium
GTTTTTAATAGGCCCGTTCGTCTATCGGCTAGGACGCCAGGTTTTCATCCTGGTAAGAGGGGTTCGATTCCCCTACGGGCTACTAAATAAATAATATGGCTAATCATAAATCAGCGTTAAAAAGAATCAGAAGAAATGAAGCTGTTAAACTTAGAAATAAGGTTCAGCACAAAGCTACTAGAAACGCTATCAAAAAGCTTAAAGATTTAAGTGCTAAAAAAGAAGCTAAGAAACTTTTACCGTCTGTTGTTTCAATGCTTGATAAATTAGTTAAGAATAATATTATTCATGCTAATAAAGCTGCAAATCTTAAATCTAAGCTTACAAAGCAAGTTTCTTCTTTATAATTTTTTATAATTAAGAATTCATTGAAATAAGAAACTCTTCATTGTTAAGAGATCTTTTTATTCTATCATTAATAAATTCCATTGCTTCCACTGGATTCATATCTGCTAGATATTTTCTCATTATCCACATTCTTTGAATAGTATTTTCATCTAATAATAAATCGTCACGTCTGGTTCCAGATGAAACTAAGTCAATTGCAGGGAATATTCTTCTGTTAGAAATTCTTCTATCTAATTGCAATTCCATATTACCAGTTCCTTTAAATTCTTCAAAAATTACTTCATCCATTTTTGAACCAGTTTCAGTTAATGCAGTAGCTATAATTGAAAGGGAACCTCCTCCTTCAATGTTTCTTGCAGCTCCAAAAAATCTTTTAGGTTTATGAAGAGCATTAGCATCTACACCACCACTAAGAATTTTACCAGATGCTGGTTGAACAGTATTATATGCTCTAGCTAGTCTAGTTATTGAATCTAGAAGAATGACTACGTCATGACCGCATTCGACTAATCTTTTGGCTTTTTCTAAAACAATATTAGCTACTTTCACGTGTCTATCTGCAGGTTCATCAAAAGTAGAAGCTACTACCTCACCTTTAACATTCCTTTGCATATCAGTTACTTCTTCAGGTCTTTCGTCAATTAAAAGAATAATTTGGTAAACTTCAGGATGGTTAGCTGCGATTGCATTAGCAACATCTTTTAATAACATTGTTTTTCCCGTTTTTGGCTGAGAAACTATCATTCCTCTTTGTCCTTTTCCAATGGGTGAAAACAAATCCATTATACGAGTTGAAATTGTACTGCTTTTATCGGCAATATTAAATTTTTCGTCTGGAAACAAAGGAGTTAAATGTTCAAATGAAACTCTGTCTCTAACAATATTAGGGCTTAATCCGTTGATTAGTGAAACTTTAATTAAAGGGAAATATTTTTCACCTTCTTTAGGTGGTCTAACATGTCCTAAGACTGTATCTCCAGTTTTTAATCCAAATAATCTTACTTGAGATTGTGAAACATAGATATCGTCAGGAGATGTTAAATAGTTATAATCGGATGATCTTAAAAATCCATATCCCTCTTGCATTATATCAAGAACACCTTCACTTTCTATTATTCCATCAAATTCAAAGTCAGGCTCTTTGTACCTGTTTCGATTGTCTTTATTGTGATTTCTTTCTTTTCTGACAAAGTTATTTGGTTTATGATGAGGTTTGTCTTTTTTATGTGAAGGTTCTTTAGAAACTTCGCTATTTGGTTTAACGTCCTCTTTTTTAGTTTCTTTTTTTGAAACTTTTTTCTCGTTAGAATTACTTTTTTCTTTTACAGTATCTTCTTTTCCAGAGTTAGGATTAGCTGCATAATGATCAATTATCTTGTAGGCTAAATCCATTTTTTTTAATCCTGTAACCTTAGTAATGCCGAGTTTTGAAGCAATTTCTTGTAATTCAGCAATTTTTTTTTCTTTTAATGCGGATATTTCAAACATTTTTGTTGTTTAAGTTTATAATAATATGTTGAAGAATGTGATTCGTTATATGTGATTGTGGGAATGATTACAATAATCAATGTAAATATACAATTAATTATTAAATCAATTTAAATACATAAATTTATGTTTTTAAAAAAAAAAATTATGTTACAAAGAGTTCAATCATTATACATGTTTTTGATGTTTTTGTTAAATATCATTATTGTAATTAGTTTAGATTCTGATCCAACAGCATCACTGCCTGACTCTTATTTTGGTTATTTTAGGCCATACGTGGAAAATTATTTTTTTGCTGAAATTTCAGCAATGATAATTTTGATTAATATTTTTTTATTTAAAAAACCATCCTATCAAATAAACATATTGAGGTTTTTATCTTTAACTCTAGTATTTGGATTAATAAATTTATTTGACGAAAGATCTTTAAAAATTTCAATTATAGATCCTGGGCTTATATATTTTTTAATCTCTTTTTTCTTAATTTTTATGTCAATTAGTTCAATAAAAAAAGATCAAGCTATAATTAGTTCATCAAATAGATTGAGGTAGCTTTGAACGATTTCCTAGTTCAATTACTTCCATATTTTCAATTTTATCTTCATTAATTTCAAATCTTATCATAGTTCTTTTTTTATGAAAACCATGTCTACCTGCGGCACCAGGATTTAGGTATAATACATTATTAATTTTATCAAATTCAATTTTTAGTATATGAGAATGTCCACATATGAATATTTTAGGATTTTCTTTTTTAATTAAAGATTTACTTTTTTTATTATAATATGGAGGCTTTCCAGCAATATGAATCATAGAAACCTTTACTTTCTCACAAATAAAAGTATTAATCTCTTGTATTGAAGACCTTACAAGATAGTCATCAATATTTCCATAAACAGCTCTTGTTTTTGTAATTTTTTTTAAATTATCATAGACCTCAATATTACCTATATCACCAGCATGCCATATTTCATCTACTTTTTTTGCATATTTTTTTATACTATCATCAATAAAACTATGTGTATCCGATAATAATAGAATTTTTTTCAATTAAAATTTTTTTGACTTTTTTAAAAAAGTATATTTGGTTTATTAAACAAAAGTAGTATTTCTCTTGCGATATTTATTAGAATTATCTTTTAATGGAGCTAATTATCATGGTTGGCAAATACAACCCAATTCTGTTTCTGTTCAAGAAACAATTGAAAAGTGCTTATCAACTATTTTAAATACAAAAATTAACATCGTTGGTGCAGGTAGAACAGATGCTGGTGTTCATTCCTCTTACTTTTGTGCACATTTTGATTATAATCAAATAATAAATGATAAATCAAATTTTATTTATAAATCAAACTCTTTTTTACCAAAAGACATTTCCATTAGCAGATTATATAAAGTCAAGGACGATTTTCATGCTAGATTTGATGCTTTAAGTAGAACTTATCAATATAAAATCAATACGTTTAAAAATCCATTTCTCATTAAAAGTTCTTATTATCTTAGAAAGGATATAAATTTTCATAAAATGAATTTAGCAGCCTTGAAGCTTTATAATTATAAAAATTTTAAGTCTTTTTCAAAATCTAATACTGATGTACATACTTTTGATTGTACTATTACAGATGCAAAATGGAGTTTAAAGGCAAATCATTGGGTTTTTGAAATATCAGCCAACCGTTTTTTAAGAAATATGGTGAGAGCAATTGTTGGAACTCTTATAGAAATAGGGGAGGGAAAGTATGATATTTCCCACCTTGAAACTGTCATTTTGAGTAAAAACAGAGAGAAAGCAGGTTATTCAGTTCCAGCTCACGGTTTAAGTTTAACAAATATTATTTATCCAAAAAACACATTATTAGATGAGTAAAAACTCAAACCTTTTTGATGTCACACTTTTTAAAAGATTATTAGAGTATGTTCTAGTTTACAAAACTGTGTTTGTTTTTGTAGCAATTTCAGCAATATTAATTTCTATTTTCTCTACACTTACTCCGTACCTTATAAAAGTGGCTGTTGATGATTACCTAGCGTTAGGTAAGTATCAAGATTTTATTTACTTGATAATCTTTATGCTTTTTAATTTATTACTTACTGTGCTTTTTATGTTTTTATTTAGTTATTATGCCAATTTACTTGGGCAAAAAGTTATTTATGACGTTAGAGTTCAGTTATTTAAACATATTTTGGATTTTAAAATGTCATATTTTGACAAGTCTTCAGTAGGTAGATTAGTAACAAGAGCTGTAAATGACATGGAAACTATAGCAAGTATTTTTAGTCAAGGTCTTTTTATGATAGCTGCTGATCTAATGCAAATGTCATTAGTAATAGTAGTTATGCTTTTTTTAAGTTGGCAGCTGTCACTTACTGTTTTTATAATTTTACCTTTCATTTTATTTGCAACCAGAAAGTTTCAAAAGTCAATGAAAATTGCTTTTAATGAAGTTCGATCTGAGGTTGCTAATTTAAATTCTTTTGTTCAAGAAAGAATTACTGGAATGAAAATCGTTCAATTGTTCAATAGAGAAAAAATTGAATATGACAATTTTGTTCAAATTAATGAAAAACACAAAAAAGCTTGGTTGAAGACAGTTTGGTATAATTCAATCTTTTTTCCAATTGCTGAACTTTCAACTTCAATAACTATCGGCTTAATTGTCTGGTTTGGTGGTTTAAATGCTGTTTTAGAAAACTCTTCAGTTACATTAGGAACTATATTTTTGTTTATACAACTATCTCAAATGCTTTTTAGACCATTACGTCAAATTGCTGATAAGTTCAATACTTTACAAATGGGTATGGTTGCTGCTAATAGAATTTTTAAAATAATAGACACAACTAGTAATATTTCTGATTTTGGAACAAAAAATAAAGATTTAATTAATGGAAAAATAGTTTTTAAAGATGTTAGTTTCTCATATATTGAAAATGAAAAGGTTATTAAAAAACTTTCTTTCAAAATTAACAATGGTGAAAAAATTGCAATTGTTGGTTCAACTGGATCTGGTAAAACAACAATTGTTAATTTAATATCTAGATTTTATGAAGTCCAAAATGGTTCAATATTTATAGGAAATCATAATATAAAAGATTACAAATTACAGTCACTTAGATCTCGTGTAGCTTTGGTATTACAAGACGTATTTCTTTTTGCAGATACTATTCTTAATAATATCACACTTTGGGATTCCTCGATTTCTTTTGATAGGGTTGTAAATGCTGCAAAAAAAATTGGTATACATGATTTTATTTTGTCTCTGCCAGATGGTTATAACTATAATGTAAAAGAAAGAGGAGTAATGTTGTCACAGGGACAAAGACAATTAATTTCTTTTTTAAGGGCCTACATTAAAAATCCATCAATTTTAATATTAGATGAAGCAACTTCAAGTATTGATTCAAATTCTGAAGAATTAATCCAAAATGCTACTGAAAAAATTACTGAAAACAAAACATCAATAATAATTGCACATAGACTATCAACAATTCTAAATTCAGATAGAATTTTTGTTATGAGTCAAGGAATGCTGGTAGAGCAGGGAACACATACAGAGTTAGTGGCTAAGAAAAATGGATATTACAAAGGTTTATATGAAATTCAATTTCAAAAGGAAAAAATTACTGAAGCTCAATCTCAAGTTTAGATTTTAAAATTTCACTATTTTTAATAGCTATTAGTTCACCATTTTTAATTAAAGATAACTTACCATTCTCTTCCGAAATTACTATAGCTAAAGCGTCAGTTTTTTCTGTAATTCCAATCGCTGCCCTATGTCTTAAACCAAGTCTAGAATTAATATTTTTACTTTCAGTTACAGGTAGAATAACTCTAGATCCGGTTATGTAATTACCCTCTATAATCACAGCACCGTCGTGAAGGGGACTGTTTTTGTAAAAAATACTTTCAATTATCGGACTAGAGATTGTTGCGCTTAACTCATCTCCAGTGGTTCTTATGAAATCTAGACTGTTGTTTCTTTCTATCACAAAGAGGGCTCCTGTTTTATTACTTTTTAAATTTTCACAAGCTTTAATAAATTCATCCAAGTCCATTTCAGTTTGTTCGCTTGAAATTTTAAAGAATAAATTGAATTTTTTTAAAATATTCTTGTTATTAGTAATATTAGAAGATCCTAGTAAAAGAAGAAATTTTCTTATTTCTTGTTGAAACACTACAATTAGCGCAATTACTCCTACACTTATGAAGCCTCCAAGTATATTACTTAAAATTGGCATATTAACTAATTCAGTTAACCACCAAATTATATATATTATAACAAATCCTAAAAAAATATTAATCGCTGCAGTGCCTCTAACTAATTTATATGCATAGTAGAGCATTATTCCAACTAAAATAATATCAATAAATGGTATTATATAATTATGAGTTATGTTTAAGATGTCTTCCAAATCTCTACAAAATTAGTTAAAATTGTTTTAAACGTTTTCTTTTAAAAAACTATAAAGCTTAATTACTTCTTTTGCCTCCTTAACATCATGAACTCTTAATATGTTAGCTCCATTAATTAATGCTATTGTATTTAAGCTAGTTGTTCCATTTAAAGCTTTTGACGGGTCTGTTTTTAAGAGCTTATAAATCATCGATTTTCTGGAAATACCAACTAATATTGGTTTCTTTAAAACGGTATAAAGTTTAAGATTATTTAATATTTGATAATTGTGTTGAATTGTTTTGCCAAACCCAAAACCAGGATCTATTATAATATCACAAACTCCTTTTTTTTCTGCAGAATCTATCTTAGATGTAAAATCTTTTATTATATCGTGATTAATATTTTCATATTTTGGATTGTTTTGCATGTTTGAAGGAACTCCGTTCATATGCATCATTATGTATGGTGCCTTATATTTATATGATATTTGATAAATGTTTTTATCTAAATCACCGCCTGAAATATCATTTATTATTGAAGCCCCCTCATTTAATGATTTTTCTGCAATTTCACTTCTAAAAGTATCAACTGAAATAATAATTTTATTAAATGTTTTATTAATTAGTTTTATGATTGGAATTACTCTTTTTTCTTCTTCTTTTAAAGATATTGTTTTTGCTCCTGGTTTTGAGCTGAAACCTCCAATATCAATAATGTCTGCACCATCTAAAATCATTTTTTCAACCTGGGCTAATATTTTTTTTTCGTTTGAAAAAACTCCTCCATCGTAAAATGAATCTGGGGTAACATTTAAAACACCCATGATTTTAGGACTTGATAAGTCAAAAACTCCTCCATTAATATTTAAAATCATGATTTTTAATAACTTTTTACAAAAGTAATCTACCTAATTCAATTTTTTCAACGAAATTTATACAAAAAAATAATTGGCTACAAATACTTCAACTCAATACGATCATATTGCTTCAATCTGTAGAGATCTTTTTAAGAAAAAAATGACAGATTATGGAAGTGCGTGGAGAATATTAAGATTAACATCTTTAACAGATCAAATTTTTATAAAAGCTCAAAGAATAAGAGGTCTTCAAACAAATATTGAAAGAAAAGTTGATGAAGGTCAGTCTTCAGAGTTTATAGGAATCATTAATTATTCTGTAATGTCTTTAATTCAAATTGAAAAAGGGGTCGTTGAATCACCTGATTTAAGTACTGAACAGGCCCTTGAACTTTATGATTTTAACTTTTCAGAAACCAAAAGTTTAATGGAAAATAAGAACCACGATTATGGTGAAGCATGGAGAGAGATGAGAGTAAGTTCACTAACAGATTTAATTATCCAAAAAATATTGAGAATTAAGCAAATTGAAGATAATAATGGAAAAACTCTTGTAAGTGAAGGAATAGATGCAAATTATCAAGACATGATAAACTATTCTGTTTTTGCTCTTATTCACTTGCAAAGCAAATAAATAATTATGTTTTGGTTTTGGAAAAAATTAGGTAACATATTAATTACTCTTTTTGGAGTAGTTACTGTAATCTTTTTTCTATTCAATATTTTGCCTGGCGATCCTACCCAGATGATGCTAGGTCAAAACGAAAATTCAGAACAATTAATTGTTTTGAAAAAAAAATATGGATTTGATAAGCCTGTTTTTACTCAGTACTTATATTATTTGAATGATTTATCTTTAGTGTCTTATCATTCAAAGAATCCGGAGAATATCTCTTTTTTAAAAGAAAATAAGTACAATTACTTTAGCCTTTTTGAAAACAAAAATTCATTTATTGTTGTAAAAACACCTTATTTAAGAGATTCTTATCAAAAAAATGGAGTTTCTGTAATAGAAATTATTAGTAATACATTACCAAATACGTTTGTTTTGGCTTTTGCTTCAATTTTAATTGCCGTATTCTTGGGATTATTTTTTGGTATTATTTCAGCATTAAATAAAAATACTTGGATTGATTATTCAATTCAACTATTGAGTACACTTGGAATGAGTGTGCCTTCTTTTTTTAGTGCAATTGTATTTGCTTGGTTTTTTGGATATGTTTTAAATGAATTTACCGGATTAAATATGACAGGAAGTTTGTATGAACTAGATGATTATGGTGAAAATATGAAATTACAGCTAAAAAACCTTATTCTGCCCTCGCTTGTTTTAGGAATTAGACCAATTGCTGTAATTTCTCAAATGATGAGAAATTCTCTGTTAAAAGTACTTTCCAAAAATTATATTAAAACAGCATATGCTAAAGGATTATCAAGATTTAATGTTGTAAAAAATCATGCTATTAAAAATTCTTTAAATCCTGTCATAACTGCATTATCAGGATGGTTTGCAAGTATGTTAGCTGGTTCTGTTTTTGTAGAATACATTTTTGGATGGAATGGTTTAGGTAAGGAAATTGTTGATGCTTTGAATAAATTAGATGTTCCAGTCTTAATTGGATCTGTTCTTACCATTTCGATAATATTCATAATGATCAATATATTTGTTGATATAATTTATACTTGGCTTGACCCAAGAACAAAAAATAATTTTTAAAATTAAATAATGAGAAAAAAAATAGTTGCAGGAAATTGGAAAATGAACAATACCTTAAATGATACAATTAATTTAATTAATGATTTAAAACAAAATATAGTTAGTAGTGATGTGAAAGTTATGATTGCTCCATCTTTTCCATTTTTAAAAACGGCAGTTGATCAATTAAAGGACTTAAATATTGAGGTTATAGCTCAAAACATTAATGATAATAAATCTGGAGCTTTTACAGGTGAGGTTTCAATAGATATGTTGAAAAGTATAGGAGTAGATTCTACTTTAATTGGCCATTCTGAAAGAAGAGCATACTATAACGAAGATGATGAACTGCTTTTGAAAAAAATTAATTTAGCATTAGAGTGCAATATGGATGTAATTTTTTGTTTTGGTGAAGAATTAAAAGACAGAAAATCTAACTCTCATTTTCAAGTTGTTAAAAGCCAACTTGACAACACAGTCATGAAATTGAATTCAAAATCTTTAAACAAAATTGTTTTAGCATATGAACCAGTTTGGGCCATTGGAACAGGAGAAACAGCATCAGCAGATCAAGCTCAGGAGATACACGAGTTTGTTAGGAATTATATTTCAGAAAAGTTTAGTCGAGAAATAGCTAATAGTGTATCCATATTATATGGAGGAAGTGTAAAACCATCAAATGCAGTTGAAATTTTTAATAAAAAAGATGTAGATGGTGGTCTTATTGGAGGAGCAGCTTTAAATGCAAACGATTTTATTGAAATAATAAAAGCTAATAGCTAAGTTATTTATTTTGTAAATTAGAGTGATTTTGGGAACAAAAGAAAAAATTTCTGAAAAACATCTTTCTGAGACTGATTTAATGCATGAAAATGAAATCATTCTTTACAATGACGATGTAAACACATTTGATCATGTTATTAATACCTTAATAAGTGTTTGTGATCATACTTTAGAACAAGCCGAACAGTGTTCTTTAATTGTACATTATAAAGGTAAATGTAGTGTAAAATCTGGTTCATACTCTGATTTAAAACCTATGTGTACTAAATTATTACAAGCTGGTCTATCAGCAGAAATAGTATAATATCATTATGGCATGAGTTTTGTGAGATATATTATATGAAAAAATTAATTTTTTTATTTATGGGACTTTTTACGTTTTCTTGCAATGCTCAGGAACCTTCAGCTAATTCTGTCAAAGAAACTATTCATCAATTTAAATTAACTGATTTAAACGGAAATACTTTCAGCATGTCTAGCTTAAAAGGAAAGAAAGTTATGGTAGTTAATACTGCTTCGAAGTGTGGTTTAACATATCAATATGAAATTCTTGAAAAAATGTATAATGAATATAAATCAGACAATTTTGTAATTATTGGTTTTCCAGCAAATAATTTTTTATGGCAAGAACCTGGTTCGAATGATGAAATTGCAGCATTTTGCGAAAAAAATTATGGAGTATCATTTCCAATGATGGAAAAAATCTCTGTTAAAGGATCTGACATGCATCCATTATATAAATTTTTAACTAGCAAGAATAAAAATGGTTATAAAGATTCCTCTGTAAAATGGAATTTTCAAAAATATTTAATTAATGAAAATGGTTACCTTGAAAAAATAATTTCACCAAGGACAAAGCCAGATGATCCCTCGGTTATCCAGTGGATTAAAACTTAGTTAAATGAAAAATAAAAATGGAGTAAGTACAAAATGTGTTCATTCAGGAGAATTAATTGACGATCGATTTAAGGGTGCAACATCTCCACTTTTCCCCTCAACGGCTTACGATTTTGTAGACGTCGAGGATGATAAGTATCCAAGATACTTTAACACTCCAAATCAAATAGCTTTATCAAAAAAAATTGCTGATCTTGAAAATTGTGAATCAGCTCTGTTGTTTAGTTCAGGAATAGCAGCAATTTATACGTCCTTGTTTAGTTTTATAAAATCAGGTGACCATGTAATTTTTCAATCTTCAATATATGGTGGTACATTAAACTTAGTTATAAAAGAATTTAACAAGTTTAATATTGAATACAGTCTTGTAGATAGTTTTTTAATTGATGATTATGAGACTGAAATTAAAGATAATACTAAAATAATTTTTATTGAATCTCCAAGTAATCCTCTTTTGAAAGTTATGGATCTAAAAGCTATTTCAAATCTTTCAATAAAATACGATCTTATTTCTATAATTGATAATACATTTTCTAGTCCAATTAATCAAAACCCAGCAGATTATGGTATAAATATAGTTATCCATAGTGCAACAAAATATCTGGGTGGACACAGTGATATATTAGCCGGTGCATTAGCTTCAAGTCAATCAAATATTAATAAAATAGTTGAATCTTCAATCAATTATGGTGGAAATTTAAGTGAGTATACAGTTTGGCTTTTGGAGAGAAGTATTAAAACATTATCTCTAAGAGTAAATAAACAAAATGAAAATGCTGCTCTTGTTGCAGAACATCTTTCTAAAGTAGATAAGGTTAAATCAGTTTTTTACCCTGGTTTAAAATCTCATCCTGATTATGAACTTTCTAAGAAACAAATGAGAGGTTTTGGTGGAATGCTATCCTTTGAATTATCAGATTTAAATACTGCAATATTATTTACTAGAAAATTAAAATTAGTAAAATCTGCAATGAGTCTTGGTGGAGTAGAATCTACATTATGTTCTCCTTCACTAACTTCTCATTCAAAAATCACAAAAGCAGAGAGAGAAAATTTAGGTATTTTTGATGGTTTGTTAAGATTTTCAGTTGGAATTGAAGATTCTAAAGACATTATTGCCGATCTTAATCAAGCTTTTGAAAAAATATGAAAGATATAAAATTAGATATACTTGCGTTTGGTGCTCATCCTGATGATGTAGAGCTTGGATGTGGTGGTACAATAGCCAAGGAGATTCACAACGGAAAGAAAGTAGGAATTATTGACTTAACTAGAGGTGAATTAGGAACAAGAGGAGATGTTCAAACAAGAGATTCTGAATCTAATGCTGCTTCAAAAATACTTGGAGTTGAAACAAGAGAGAATTTAAATTTTAGAGATGGTTTCTTTATTAATGATGAGTTTCATCAGCTAGAAATAATTAAGATTTTAAGAAAATACAGACCAGAGATAGTTTTGTGTAATGCACAAGATGATCGGCATATTGACCACCCAAAAGGAGCAAATCTAGTAAGTAATGCTTGCTTTCTAAGTGGTTTAAGAAAAGTTGTAACTAAACTTAACGGTTTGTCTCAAACGGAGTGGCGTCCAAAAAACGTTTATCATTACATTCAGTGGAAAAATTCTATTCCTGATTTTTTAGTAGACATTTCTGGACATATTGATACTAAGACTAATGCTATAAAATCATATTCCAGTCAGTTTTTTGACCCAAATAGTAATGAGCCTGAAACATTGATTAGCAGTAAAAATTTTATTAATAACGTGATCAACAGATCTGCTGATTTAGGCAGGTTAATAAATGTAGATCATGCTGAAGGTTTTACATCTAATAAGTCAATTGGGATAAACGATCTGCAAAGTCTTATATAAATATATAAGCCCAATAAATTAGTAATCCCTGAATTGGTAATCGAATTATTGTTCCAATTATATTTTTTTTCTTTTTAATTGAAATTTGTAAATGATATAAGTTTGCGGGAAATACTATTATTAATAATAATATTATTCCAATGGCAGATATTGATCTTGTTGTTTTTAAAACAAGACCAAGTGCTAGTCCTATTTCAATAATGCCAATTATAATGTTCACTAAATCAGGTCTGTAAACCCATTTTGGTGTTATTTTTAGAAAAAATTTAGGATTTTTAAAATGACTAATTCCTGCGAATAAGTAAAAAAAAATCATCAAACATAGAGATATAGAGTTTAAATCCATAAACAGATAATTATTTGATATTGAATATAATAAATATTAAATACATCTTATTTAAGAATTTTTTTTCTAACTTTTAATATCAAGTATTTTATTAGAAATATTAGATAAAATAATATAAATTTGCGCCTGATTAAATGGTGGTTGTAGTTCAGTTGGTTAGAACGCCTGATTGTGGTTCAGGAGGTCGCCGGTTCGAATCCGGTCTTCCACCCA
>CAJQMK010000031.1 GCA_905479415.1 uncultured Flavobacteriaceae bacterium
ATTGGCAGGTGCAAAACAACAGGGTGAAATTTGCCTAAATAATTTAAAATTTCCATTATCCTATTTCATGTTTAGCATCAATTAATAAATTCTTGTTTTTTTCATCGTGTAGAGAATAATTAAATCCTTTTCTTAGACTATACCCAGCGTATTCTCCATTTTTATTTAGAGCTATAAACCCTACTTGAAGGTAATCCCACTCAGGTCCAGACTTATGTAGTTTTGATATTCTTTTTACAATTGTTTTACATGCTTCTAAAGGTGAAGCACCTTGTCTCATTAACTCAACAACCATGGCGCTTCCAGAGGTTTTTATAATGGCTTCTCCTAATCCAGTAGCCGCAGCAGCCCCAACTTCATTGTCTAAAAATAAACCTGCTCCAATAATAGGAGAATCTCCAACCCTACCATGCATTTTCCAAGCTGCTCCGCTTGTTGTGCATGCGCCATAAAGGTCTCCGCTATCATCAATTAAAAGCATGCTAATAGTGTCGTGATTTTCAATATTAATAACTGGTTTATAATTTGAGTTTTCTTTCCATTTTATCCAGTCTTTTCTAGAATCATCGGTCAATAAATCTTCTTGTTTAAACCCTTTCGAAATTGCAAAATCTAAAGCTCCCTTTCCTGAAAGCATAACATGTGGTGTATCTTCCATTACATGTCTTGCAACTGAAATGGGGTGTTTAATATTTTGCAAAAAACTTACAGAACCGCAATTACTATTTTTGTCCATTATACAAGCGTCTAAAGTGACTATTCCGTCTCTGTCGGGATATCCACCGTAGCCTACCGATCTTATTTGAGGATCAGCTTCCGAAACCATAACGCCTTGCTCAACTGCTGACAGTCCTCCTTTTCCATTTTTTAAAATTTCCCAAGCTTTTTGATTTGCCTCCAAACCGTGATTCCATGTTGATATAATTCTAGGATAGGTTTTTATAATATTAGCATTATTTAATTCATCACAACCTAAAAGACTAGAAACTCCTAAAGTTCCTAATGCAGATTTTTTTATGAAATTTCTTCTATTACTCATTTTTAAAAATTTAATCAATCATTCCAGCCTCTCTGTTTTCTATGCCAATAACATTCGTTAAATCATCTCCGATTTCTTTTCTTTTACTATCAGCTAAGGCAATTATTTTTTTTGCAATTACTGGGAACTCATTAATAATGTTTATAGTTTCAGAGGGGTCTGTTTTTAAATTATAAAGCTCATTTTCTAAAAGATTCACGTACTCATACTTAATTGGTGACCCATCATCTCTGCCTGTCCTCCCATTTAAAGTCCTGTACCTGTGTGGAAAATACATTTTATAATCTCCATGTCTAACTCCGTGAAGACTGTTTTTATGATAATAAAAAAACAATGCTTCGTGAGGGTCTGAATCTGTTTTCCCAGTTAAATTTTCCCATATATTTTTACCATCAATTTTGTTTTCTGATAAGCTTGCATTAGTAATTTTTGCAAAAGTAGGGAGCCAATCTATACCCATCAAAGGAGTTTTAACAACTGAATTAGGTTTGATTTCGTTAGGATACCAAACTATACAAGGCACCCTCTGTCCACCTTCCCATGTTGTCCCTTTTCCTTCTCTGTATATTCCAGTTGAACCAGCGTGCCCTCCATATGAAAGCCACGGTCCATTATCGGATGTAAAAACGACTATAGTGTTTTTATCTAAATTATTTTTCTTTAACGTTTCCATTATAAGACCTAAAGAATGATCTATTTCTTCAATTACGTCAGTATATAATCCGTGATCAGATCTTCCCTTGAACTTTGAAGAAGCAAACAAAGGTACATGAGGCTGAGGATGTGCTAAGTATAAAAAGAATGGATTGTCTTTATTTTTTTCAATAAACGAAATACTTTTTCTAGTCAACTGCATTGTTAACTCAGATTGATCGTTTAAAATTTCAATAGGCTTGTCATAATCGTAAAGCATTAAGTCAGGATAACTATCTGGATATTCTGCATGGAAAGGCCACATATCATTTGAATATAAAATTCCAAAAAAATCATCGAATCCATGATTTGTAGGTAAAAACTTTTTATTATCACCCAAATGCCATTTGCCATAAATAGCAGTATTATAACCCTTATCTCTAAACATTTCTGACATTAAATATTCACTAGGGTTAATTCCTTTTTTTGAATTAGGGCCAAGAGCTCCGCTAAATCCTATTCTATTGGGATAACTTCCAGTAAGTATTGACGCTCTTGAGGCTGAACATACTGCTTGAGTTGAATAATAAGAGTTCAACAATGCTCCTTGACTTGCCATCAAGTCAAGGTTAGGGGTATTGATCATTTTTGAGCCATAAGAACTCAGATCGGCAAACCCTAAGTCATCGGCAAGAATAAAAATTACATTTGGAGTTTCAACCATGTCTTTATTTTGACAAGAAGAAAACAATATTAATACAAAGAAAATTTTTAGAATATTATTTTTAATTAATTTCATTGTTTTAATAATTTTTAAAAAATGAATTTTTAAATTAGTCATTTCTAATTTAATAATTAGTGATTTTAATCACAAACTTTATATAAGTAATCATAATGAAGACTAGTAAAAGATCGTTATTTACAAACCCTACTTATAATAAAATCTCTTCAATTCCTGTTACAAGTCAAATTATATTTTGGCTAACCTATTTTGCTTTTAACACCATAAGATGGGGGAGTTTTTATGATGACTATAGTTATTCCATTAAATCTAACTTGATAGAGTTTCCATTTCATATTGGGTTATCTTATCTTTTTATTTTTTATCTGCTTCCAAAATTTTTTAACGGTAAGGTTATTGATTTTTTTACTCTTCTTGTAATTAGTTTGGGTCTTACCCTTGTACTGAAATTTCAAATTGCTTATTATTTCACAAGTGGAGATGTAATGCCCGAATATGCAGGTTTAACTACAAAAATTGATCTTTCTTATGCGATTACTGTAATCTTGGGTGAAATTTATGTTGTTGCTTTTGTAACAGCCATAAAATTAGCCATCGACTGGACTAAACAGCGACAATACTTAGCTGCTACATCTGAAATGCTATTGGAAAACGAATTAAAATATTTAAGATCCCAAATTCAACCTCACTTCTTTTTCAATACATTAAATAATCTTTACTCGTTAACTATTGATAAGTCTGATAAAGCTCCTGATTTAATTTTGAAACTTTCTGATTTAATGAAATATTTTTTATACGAAACTGGCAAAGAATTTCAAACACTAAAAAACGAAATCTCTCACATCAAAGATTATATTGATATTGAAAAATTAAGATACGACGAGGCTCTTAAAGTAAATTTCAAAATTGATGGAAAAACAAAAAAAGTACTTATCAAACCGCTCATATTAATCCCTCTTGTTGAAAATGCTTTTAAACATGGAGCAAGAAACTCAACTAAAAATGGATACATTGATATTACTCTGAAAACGACAAAAACTCTTTTAGACTTTCGTGTTGAAAATTCGTTTGAAAAACAAACAAAAAAAATAAAAGCACAAATTGGTGGAATAGGTCTTACTAACCTTAAAAAAAGACTCGAATTAAATTATGGGCCCGATTTTTACAGTCTAGATATAATTAAAGAAAAAAATAAATATATTGCACACCTTAAAGTTAAACTATGATCAATTGTATAATATTAGATGATGAACCACTAGCAATTAAAGTAATTGAAAATTTTATTAAAAAAATTGATTTTTTAGATTGTATAGGAACTTTTCCAAACGCTAACGAGGCTTTAAGCACTATCAAAAAAGAAAAAGTTGACTTAATGTTTTTGGACATTAACATGCCATTTATTGACGGTATAAGTTTTTTAAAAAGCTTAGAAACTCCCCCTAAAACAATTATTACAAGTGCACATTCAGATTATGCACTTGATGGATACGATTTAAATGTAGTAGATTATTTAATGAAGCCTATTCCATTTGAAAGATTTGAAAAAGCTGTAGAAAAAGCTTACAAAGTGATTACAAGAGTTAGAAATGAAAAAAGCCTTGATCTTGATTTTGTTTTCGTAAGAGTGAACAAATTAAATGTTAAAATAAATTTTGATGATATTTTAGTCATAGAAAGTTTAAAAGATTATATCAAAATAGTCACTAAAAACAAAAACTTTATTGTTCACACTACTCTAACTTCATTTACAGAATCTTTACCTAGAAATAAGTTTATTAGAATACACCGATCTACTACTGCGGCTATTCAAAAAATTGATGTAATTGACGGCAGCAATGCCTACATAAACAAAAAGCCTTATAAAATTGGTGGAAGCTATAAAGATGACTTTAAGAACTTGGTAGTTAACTTTAATTAATCTTTCATTAATTCTAATGCTTTTGAAACTTTTGTAACTGGGAACTTACAAGTGTTATCTACACACACATATATATAGGTTTCGTCCTTGAAATATCTGTCTTTTAGCAAATAGAGCTCGGACTCGCTTTTAGACGCCGCTACTAAAGCGTTCGGCAAATATTCTTCCATTACCTCCTCTGCTTTTCCTATAGCATTATTACCAGAGATTGCAATTTCATAAAACTTTTGAGAATAATTATGTGAGTTGTTAAGCCATAACAAATGATCTGTTACTCTATCTTTTATCGTTTCGCTCACGTTGTTTATCATTGTTTTAGAATGTAATAAATATTCCTTATTTCCATTAAAATGACCAAGTCTAAATAAATTAAAATTCATTACAGAATTTGCAGATGGTGTTACTCCATCTTGAAGGTTAATTAATGTGTCTGCAAATAAACTTTCTTGATTGGTTGAAAATCTGTAAAACCCAGACTCTTCTTTAAATTTTTCGTTAGAAAAAACTGTTAATTCATCTGCAAATTTTAAATATTTTTCATCAAAGGTAATTTCGTAAAGACCTATAAGGGCATCAATATAATAGCTGTAGTCTTCAAAAAATAAAACCTCAGCAGGACTGCTACTAGTATGTCTTATTATATTATTATCAATCATAGTTTTTGATAATGAAGAATTTATTAAAAGAGCTTTATTTAGAAAAATCGAATCTTTTGTTGTTTTATAACTGTCAACTAAACCTCTGATAGTTAATGCATTCCATGAAAAAATTATTTTAGAATCAATTATCGGGTGAACTCTTTTTTCTCTCTCTTTTTTCAATAAAGAATTTATATCGTTTAATTTATTATTAAATTCTTTTAATGTAATATTTTCTTTTTTAGAAAAATCTTTATCAGAAATCGTTTGATAAAAAATATAACTGTCATTTTCCCAATAGCCTGTTTCATTTATATTATAATATTCTGAAACCCACTCAAAATTTTCATTCAAAATGTTCTTTAATTCTTCTACTTGCCATATATAAAAATCGCCTTCACTTTTTGTTCCGTCTTCATAATTTGTGTCAGCAGAAATACTTGAATAAATAAGATTATCCTTTCCTGTCATCTTAGTCTCTAGAAATCTGTAAATATTATAAAGTTCCGACTTGAAACGTTCTTCTTTAAATAATTTAAAAGCATTTGAATATACACTCAAGAGCTGGGCATTATCGTATAGCATTTTTTCAAAATGAGGAATATGCCAGGCATTATCAACCGTGTATCTATGAAAACCACCATCTATTCTATCATTTATTCCTCCTCTTGAGATTTGCAATAAAGAGTTGTAAACAAAGTCTTTCATTTCTTGATTACTATACTTATTTGAAAATCTCATAAAGAAATTTAACATCGAGGGCAAAGGAAATTTCTGGCCACTGCCAATCCCTCCATTTATTTTGTCTGAATATTTAAAGGCTTTTTCAGCTAGCTCAATTTGTAGCTCACTTGAATATGTTTCGTCTCTTGGAGATGCTTTTACTAAAGCTTCTTTTTTCACACCCTCTCTTACGCTATTAGCATATTCTAAGACGTCTGGTTTTCTAGTCTTATAAAACCCACTAACTTGATTCAAAACCTGAATCCATTGTGTCTTTGGGACATAAGTTCCTCCCCATATTGGTGTGCCATCTGGAAGAGCTATAATATTCATTGGCCATCCTCCACTTCCTGTCATTAAAACCAATGCTTTCATGTAGATTTCGTCTAAATCTGGTCTTTCTTCTCTGTCAACTTTAATATTAATGAAATTTGAATTCATAACAATTGCAACATCATCGTCTGTAAAACTCTCTTCTTCCATTACATGACACCAATGACAAGACGAATATCCTACACTAATTAAAAGTAATTTATCTGAGTTTTTAGCTAGAGACAAAGCTTCTTCGTTCCATGGAAACCAGTTAACGGGATTTGTAGCGTGTTGCTTTAAGTATAAACTTTTTTCGTTTGCTAAATTATTTTCCATGTCTTGAGATAATATAAAATTTGAGCTTATAATATAAATTAGAAAATAAAGTTTAATGTTACTCATTTTAATATAGGATCAAATTTTTTTTCTAAATTAAATATTTATTACACATGTTTTTATGTTTTATTCAATTATTAAAACTTTGAAAAATCTATTTATTGTATTGTTGTTATTTTTCTCTATTTACTCCTGCAATACAAATAAAGCTGAAATAAGACCAAATATTTTATTTATTATGGCTGATGACCACACCTCTCAGGCATGGGGAATTTATAATGGAATATTAGATAATTACGTTAAAAATGATGCTATAAAATATTTAGCAAATAATGGCACTGTGCTAAATAACATGTTTTGTACAAATTCTATTTGTGTTCCAAGCAGAGCCTCGATTCTAACTGGGCAATACAGTCACCTAAATGGAGTTTACACGCTTAGCGATCATTTAAGCCCGGATAGTCTTAATGTTGCTAAAATTTTAAATAATAACGGATATCAAACTGCTTTAATTGGCAAATGGCATTTAAAAAAAGAACCTTCTGGATTTGACTACTATAAAGTTCTGCCTGGACAAGGCAAGTACAATAATCCTGTCTTTAAAACTAAAGAAAATTGGGAGGATGGATACAAAGGTGGGGTTGAAGAACCCGGATTTTCATCCGATGTCATAGGAAATTCAACAATCAAATGGCTTATGGAAAGAAAATCAACTAAACCTTTTTTCCTTATGACACATTTTAAAGCCACTCATGAGCCTTTTGATTATCCTGAAAGACACAATGAGTTTTTGAAAAACATTGATATTCCAGAGCCAGAATCTCTACATGATTATTTACCATCCAGTTCTGGCAGGAGTTTTGACGGTCAACAGTTAGAAATTTTAACCAATCGATGGTTAAATTATTCTAAAAACAAAGATCACAACTCTGATACTAAATACCCCGGAATGCCTTTTTCAATTGAGAATATGTCAAAAGAAGAAATAAGATCTTTTTCATATCAAAAATTTGTAAAAGATTTTTTGAGATGTGCTGCCTCAATTGACGACAATCTTCAAAAAATTATTGACCATTTAAAAGAGTCTAATCAAATCAACAATACAATTATAATTTATACATCAGATCAAGGTTATTTTTTAGGAGAACATGGCTTTTTTGACAAAAGAATGATGTACGAAGAATCCTCAAGAATGCCTTTTGTTATTAGTTATCCTAATAAAATTTTAAAATCTCAAAGAATTGATGATTTAATTTTAAATCTGGACATTCCATCATTATTTCTTGATTATGCTGGAATTAAATCTCCTAAATCATTTCAAGGCAAAAGCTTTAAAAAAGCTTTGGAATCAAAAAATAATTTACCTATTAGAGAATTTACATATTATAGATATTGGGAACACAGCCCTGTAAGGCCAGCTCACTTAGGAATTAGAAGTGAAAAAAATAAATTGATTTATTTCTATGGTGAAGGGCTAAACAAAAACAACACAAGTAAAGTAAAATCTGAAAAAGCTTGGGAGTATTATGATCTAATTAAAGACCCATATGAATTAAAAAACGAATTTTATAATCCAAAATATAAAAATGAAATTCTAAAATTACACCAGGAACTTATTAAACAAAAAAAACTTGCAGGAGACATTGAAACCTTAATTCCCAATATAAATGAAATTTAAAATTTTATTATTGATTTTATTTGTTTCCAAAGCTCAATTCCAAACTGTGGAATTAGAAAAAATTGACAGTTTGATTAATTCCAGTATAACTTTAAAAAACTTTCCAGGAGCTCAGCTTTTCGTAAAATATAAAGATTCTATTATAATAAATAAGTCATATGGATTTCACACCTATGATTCAATTATAAAAGTTGACAATAAACATCTTTATGATTTAGCGTCATTAACAAAAGTATTGGCCTCCACTTTTTCACTCATGAAATTATATGATGAAAATAAATTAGAACTAAATGATAAAATTTCAGATTATTTTCCTGAACTAAAAAGGTCAAATAAAAAACACACTACAATATTTGAAAGCTTGAGCCACACTAGTGGATGGGTGCCTTACATCAGTCACCAAAATTTTATCAAAAAAAGAAACGGAGACTTAAAAAGGTCAATTGTGCGCAATAAAATGCATAAACGATTCTCTGTTCAAATGAATAATAATTTGTTTTTAAAAAATTCCTATTCTAAAAAGCTATTCAAAAGAATAAGAAAATCTAAATTAAATACAGTGAATGCCTATGACTACTCTGGGCTTTTCTTTTTTTATGTGCCAAAATTGATCCATAAAGTTACCGGACTTAATTTCGAAAATTACTTTTATAATACATTTATTAATAAAAAAGAGATTACACTTTTATTTAACCCAACAAATGTGTTTAGTAAAAAAATAATTGTACCCTCTGAGTATGACTCTATTTTTAGAAAAGAGTTAGTTCATGGGTTTGTACATGATGAAGCAGCTAGTTTTATGGGTGGTATCTCTGGAAATGCTGGGCTTTTTGGAAATGCACAAAGCGTAGGAAGTCTTTTGAATTTTTTAGGACCTAACAGCACTATATTTAAACAAGCTACTGTTCATAAATTCACTTCTTATGCTTTTAAAAATAGTAAAATTAGAAGAGGTTTGGGGTTTGACAAGCCTTATTCAAATGATGAATATGGAGAATATCCAAATAAAAACTTATCTAAAGATAGTTTTGGACATACAGGTTTTACTGGGACAATGTTTTGGGTTGATCCAGAAAAAAAATTTACAATTGTTTTTTTAACAAATAGAGTGTACCCAAGTCGAAAAAACCAATCTTTTTATGAAAATAATGTAAGAAGTAAATTAATTGATTTATTACTAAAAAATTAAAATGAAATCAATATTTAAAATTATAATTATATTTTTTGGGATATCCAGTTATTCACAAGAATTAATTTTCGAAAATCTATTTGACAGCTCATTAGGCTCTGAAATAGCATGCTACAGAATACCCTCTATAATAACATCAATAAATGGAACTTTAATTGCTGCAATTGATGAGCGCAATAATTCATGTGGAGATTTAAAATGGAACAGAGACATCAATATAGTTCTAAGGAAAAGTTATGATGATGGAAACACATGGACTGAAATTGAAAAAATAATTGATTATCCCGATGGGGAATCTGCATCAGATCCTTCAATGATTCTAGATAAACAAACAGGACATATTTTTATGTTTTATAATTATATGAATCTTGATAAGGCTAAAGATGTTTATCGACTAATGCTAATTAAAAGCTCTGACAATGGAAAAAGTTGGTCAGACCCTAAAGATATTACTAGTCAAATAACCAAAGAAAATTGGGAAAAAGACTTTATGTTTATTACATCCGGAAGAGGCACTCAAACTAAAGACGGAACTCTACTTCATTGTTTAGTAAACCTTAACAAGGGAACACATGTCTTTGGCAGTAACGATCACGGAGAAAACTGGTTTTTAATTGATTCTCCGTTAAATCCAGCAGACGAATCAAAAATTGTTGAACTATCAAATGGAGATTGGCTTGTGAATTCGAGAGTAAATTCAAATAAATTTAGATATTCTCATCTATCAAAAGACAAGGGTAAAAGTTGGTTTTCTTTTGAAAACAAAGATTTATTGGATCCGGCCTGTAATGCTAGTCTAATAAATTATAACACCGGTTCTAAAAATTTATTATTATTTTCAAATGCTTTTAATTCACAACAAAGAGAAAATCTTTCGATAAGCATTAGTTACGACCAAGGCATTAGCTGGAAAAATAATAAAACAATCTACAAAGGTAAATCTGCATATTCGTCAATGACAATACTTAAAAATGGAGATATTGGTTTGTTTTTTGAAAAAGATGATTACTCAAAAAATGTGTTTGTTAGGGTTCCAAAAAAATGGATGTTAGATATTAAATAAAACTTTATTTAAATACTTCTAAATCTTCTTATGCCAGTCCAAGTAACTCTTTTAGTTCTCCCTAAATAAGATTTAGTTCCAGTTCTATGATTAAATTCATTTCTTAGTGAATTTAACTGAGCGTTTCCGTTATCCTGATTTTTCATTATATACTATTGTTAAAAAATTCCGGCAAAAATATATTAATATTTGAATTTATATGCTTTTTTTTTAATAAATTTTAAGAGAATATTAAACTTTAAATTTTGCTATTAAAAACTCTCTTAAATAAAACGCTATTCATTCTTTTATTGTTAACTGGTGTTTTTACAAACGCACAATCAGATTTTGAAATTTCTTCTCCTGAATCACAAGGCTTTTCATCTGAAAAATTAACACTTTTGAACCAGGCAATGCACAGCTATGTAGACGATAACGAGCTTTCTGCAATTCAAACTGCAATTGTAAAAAACGGAAAATTAATTCATTTTGATAGCTATGGAAGTTCTGATATTTCAGAAAACGATCCGCTTGAAGAAGATGATATTTTTCGAATAGCTTCTATGACAAAGCCCATCGTTTCAATTGGCCTTATGATGCTATATGAAGAAGGGAAGTTTAACTTAAATGATCCTGTTTACAAATATATTCCTGAGTTTAAAAACTTAACAATTAAAAAAAGAAAAAAAGTAAAACCTGTTAAAAATCACGTTAAAATAATTGATTTATTAAGGCATTCTGCAGGTCTTAATTTCAAGGGTCCTGAAGACTATAGAAAAGTGATTAGCATGAACTTAGAAGAGTACACAAAAGAGTCAGTAAAAGAACCTTTAAGGTTTGAACCAGGAACTACTTGGTGGTATAGCTCTTCAACAGACATTTGTGGATATTTAATAGAAATTTTATCCGGTCAAAAATTAGATGTCTATTTAAAAGATAAAATATTTGATCCTTTGAAAATGAATGACACTTCGTTTGAACTTCCAAAAAACAAACTTGATAGATTGACTACTTTATATGTTGTTGGAGAAAAAAAAGAGCTTGTTTCTTTTGATAATAAATCTAATTCTCCATTCAAAAACAAGGTGACTTTATTAAATGGGTCTGGAGGATTACTTTCTACAACTAAAGATTATCTGAAGTTTTCAGTAATGCTTCTAAATAACGGTTCTATAGGAGGTGAACAAATACTTAAAAAAAGCACTCTGGATTTAATGAAACAAGATCACTCTTTAGGTCTTAAGTATAAAAAATTAGTATTTGGGAAAAAGAAAGGATTTGGGTTAGGATTTGAAGTTGTCAAAGAAGAAGACACTAAGTTTGGATCAAAAGGCACTTTTGGTTGGGGAGGAATGTTTGGCACTTATTTTAGAGCTGATCCTAAACAAAATATGGTTTACATCTATATGACGCAATCATTTGAAACTTACAGATTGAAATTAGCTGATAAGTTTAGAGCTATGGTTTACGAATCAATTTTAGAATAACTTATTTTTTCTCTTTTAAAATTCGATTTTGTTCCTCGAGCAATGAGTTCATGTCCATAAGCAATTGAATGTTTTTTGGAGTTGAAACTGTTTTATCACTAGGGTCTTCAGCTTTTTTGTTAAGTCTATTAATAAATTTAACAACCATAAAAATTGTAAACCCTACAATTAGAAAGTCTAAAAAAGTTTCAACAAACTGCCCATAACTAATCGCTACTTCTTGAACAGAAATATCCCCGAAGGCATTTGTTTGAGATTCTCTTAAAATTAATTTCTTGTTATCTAAATTAATTCCGTCTGAAAGTAATGAAAGTGGCGGTAATAAAATTTGTTTTACTAAAACATCAATTACTTGATTAAATGATGCTCCAATAATAATTCCTATTGCCATATCCATCATATTACCTTTAACCGCAAACTCTTTAAACTCTTGTAATAATTTCATAATTTATTGAATAAGTTTTAAAGATAATAAATATGTTTATTTACAATTTGTAAAATTAACCAGAGGGTTTTGTTAATCTAGCAAATCTAATCGATGCTATTAAACCTATTATCGAAAATATAACTAACATAAAGTAGACGTATTGATGTCCAATGATTCCTGGATTTTCGTCTAATAGATATCCCATTATTGGTCCTGCAAAAATATCTGGGCTATACCCTACAACTGAAATGATCCCAACCGCAGTTCCTGTTAAAGCAAAGGCGACATTTGCTTCTTTTAAAACTGCAAAATATAATGCTCGTATTGAATACGTTCCAACAGCTAAAATTACTAGAGACAAGAAAAATATAAAATTCATGTCAGGTTTAATAATACCAAAAGAGAAAATTAAAGCGCCAATTAACATAGTAACAAAACCAAAAATTATCCAAAACATATTTTTAGTTCTATCTGCAAGTAAACCGATAGCAACACATACTATTGGCCGTAAATATAATTGTAAAGCACCTACTTCCGCTGCTTCAATTTGATCGTAAAGCATAACTTCTGAAGCATACAAAGAGTAAATATCCGTCACTTTATATCCAACATAAGCACACATTATTATTAACATTAATAACCAGATTGATTCATTCTTTAAAACACCCTTAATATTAGTTAGAGTATTTAAGGGCAATTCAAAGTTTGTGTTTTTATCCTCCATGTTTCTAAGGAAAATTAAAACTAACAGCCCGATAAAAGCAACCATAAAAGAAGAAAGTAATATTACATACCTAAAAGCTTCTTGCCGTTCTAAAACTGAAGCTGATTTTATATCACTAGTTAATACTATTGTAAATACAAACACTCCAATACTGCCCATTGATGCAGCTACAATTCCCCTGCCTCCATCTAAAAACCCAAACGCCTTTCCTTGATTATTATCTCCTCCCCATAAACGAGTAGCCTTTATCATTGCTCCCCAAAATAAAAATACACTTGTGAATCCCCAATAACCATACAAAATTTGTAAAGTCTGATATGAGGGATAAGAGGCCAAAACAAGACCTCCTAGAGCAGTTAAAAACAAAGCTGATGACATTAGTTTTCTGGGTGAATATCTGTCTGTTATTACACCTCCATATATGTATGATAATAATGCAACAACACCATAAACTGAAAATAAACTTCCTAATTGAAAATTATTCAACTGAAAAACGTCTAAAAATGTAGGTCTAAAAACTCTTGATAAGACATATGGCAAAAAGTAAATAAATTCTCCTGAAAGGATCAGAAGAGTAAGAATCAAAAACTTTTTGTTATTTATTTCTCTATTCACTAAAGCCTAAAGTACAATTAAAAACGATTAACCTAGTAAAGGAATATCAACTTATGATCTTAAAAATTGTCAAATAGCTGCCAAAATTTGATAAGTTTCGAACAAAAAGTATCTTAGATAAGTCAAAAATGTTCAACTTTTATCAGATTACGATGGGGATGTAGCTCAGTTGGCTAGAGCGCTTGACTGGCAGTCAAGAGGTCGTGGGTTCGA
>CAJQMK010000032.1 GCA_905479415.1 uncultured Flavobacteriaceae bacterium
TAACTCCTGTAGCATAAGTACTACAAATTTCTTTAAAAAGAGATGTGTTCATTAATAAAATTTGTCAAATATAACGATATACATCATTAAAAGGAACTCTTAATTGATCTCCATAAATCCCTTCCTTAGTTCTAATTCCACATCCAATAACCATATTTATTTCAGATTTGTATGGAAGATTTAATATGTTTTTTACCATTAAAGTATCTGATCCCTCCATAGGACAAGTATCATAACCAATTGCTGACATACTTAACATAAAGTTTTGAGCTGCTAATCCAGCGCTTTTGTGAGCAACAATTCTTGTATCTGAACTTGTAACCTGTCTCATGGTTGGTCTGAACAATCCAATAGTTTGAAATATTATACTTTTAATTAATCCGATAATACCAAAAAAATCTGTGTATAATGTTGGAATAATTTTTTTATAATAAGCATGCGCTTGTTTTAATCTTTTTTTAGAAATTTCATTATTTTTTGATTGCGTTGTAATAACATCAACATTCCATTGAGCTCTTTCTTTCCAAAGATCTTTTCTTACAACAATAACAACTAATTGATTAGCCGTTTTAGCAGCATTTTGATTAAAGCAAGCTTTTGATAATTTCTTTAGAATTTTTTTATCGCTAACATGAATAAATTCCCATAATTGAAGGTTACTACTGTTGGGGGCTAAGCTTGCATTAAATAAGCATTTTTTAACTTTCTCAGGGTCGATGTCATCATTATTAAAAAGTCTTACAGACCTACGATATTTTATAGCGTCAGAAACCGATTTTTCATTCTTCATTTTATGAAATTAAATTTAATATTTTTTTTAAGAAACTTATCTTATTTTTAAAAGGAGGATATCTCAATGGAGGATCTATCCATAGAGGCTTAGAAATGTATGGCTTGAAATGAGAAAATGTATCAAATGTTGATTCTCCATGGTATTTCCCCATACCACTTTGTCCAACTCCTCCAAAAGGCAGTCTATCATTTGCTATATGCATAACAGTATCATTAATAGCACCACCTCCAAATGGGTGAGATTCTAAAAATTTTTTTCCAAATTCACTTCTGTTAGTAAAAATATATAATGCTAAAGGATGTGAATATTTATTTACTAATTCATCAACCTCTTTAAAATCACTATATTCAATAATAGGTAATATTGGTCCAAATATTTCATCTTCCATTATTTTAGAATCTAAATTTTCAACTTCTACTATTGTTGGTTCAAAAAACTTACTATTCATATCAAATTTACCACCATGCAATATTTTTTCGTTCTTGAGCAATGAATTAAGATATTTCATGTGTTTATCACTAATAATTCTCCCATATTCTTCACATTTTATAACATCATCACTATAGGTTTTAATAATTTGGGCAATTAATTCTTTAATTAAATCGTTTTTTATTTTTTTATTTACAATTAAAAAATCAGGAGCTATACATGTTTGACCACAGTTTGTAAATTTTCCCCACACTATTCGTTTTGCTGTGACCTTAATTGAAGCAGTTTCGTCAACTATACAAGGGTTTTTTCCGCCAAGTTCAAGAGTTGTAGGTGTTAAGTTTGTAGCAGCAGCTTTTGCTATAATTTTTCCAACGCTAACACTTCCTGTGAAAAAGATATAATCCCATTTAAATTCTAATAATTTAGTTGATATATCAGGACCACCGAGAACAACATCTACGTGACCTTTATCAAAAACTGAACTTAAAATTTTATTTAATATTTGACTTGTTTGTTCAGAGTATTCAGATGGTTTTAAAAGAACCGTATTTCCAGCTGCTATTGCTCCGATTAGTGGAGCAATTGATAATTGAAAAGGGTAGTTCCAAGGTGAAATATGGAGTGTGTTTCCATAGGGTTCAGCAATTATGTAATCAGATGATGGAAAATTTAGTAGGGTAGATTTAACAGCTTTTCTTTTGGTCCATTTTTTTAAATTTCTAAGAGCAATTTTAATTTCGGAATAAACAAAATGTATCTCAGTTAAATAACTTTCTCCTTTTGATTTACCTAAGTCATTAAATAAAGCTAATTCTATTTCTTTTTCGCTAGATTTAATCTCATTTAAAAGATCTTTTAATTTTTGAATTCTAAAGTCGACATTATATGTTTTTTTTGATTTAAAATAGTTTTTTTGATTGTCAATTGTTGATTTTAATGATTTATCCATAAAAAAAGGGTTTTTTAGAATAATTAAATTATGATTTTGATAAAAATATGAATTAAATTAATGATGAGGTAAATTAATTGATTTTTTGTTTACTTTTATATAGTATTAATTTTTACTCCTTCTCTTTAGATAAGGGGTTTTTTTTTAGAAATGAGTTTAAATAAATATAGTAAAGCCGTCACCCAAGATCCTACTCAGCCAGCCGCTAAAGCAATGCTTCATGCAATTGGATTAACTACTAAGGATTTATCTAAGCCGTTTGTTGGTATTGCTAGTACTGGTTATGAGGGTAATCCTTGTAATATGCATTTAAATGATCTTTCTAAGAATATTAAAGATGGTATTAATAAAAATGAATTAATTGGATTAATATTTAATACAATTGGAGTTAGTGATGGTATTTCAATGGGAACTCAAGGCATGAGATATTCACTTCCTTCTCGTGATATTATCGCTGATTCAATTGAGACTGTTGTACAAGCAATGGCTTATGATTCTTTAATTACTGTTGTTGGTTGTGATAAAAATATGCCTGGTGCATTAATTTCAATGCTAAGACTCAATCGACCATCAATTTTAGTTTATGGTGGAACAATTGCTCCTGGGTGTCATAAAGGAAAGAAACTTGATGTTGTTTCAGCATTTGAAGCTTGGGGTGAAAAAGTTTCTGGAAAAATTGATGAAAATGAATTTAGTAATATTATAAAAAATGCCTGTCCAGGTGCTGGTGCCTGCGGTGGAATGTATACTGCAAACACCATGTCGTCTGCAATAGAGGCAATGGGTATGTCACTTCCGTATAATTCATCAAATCCTGCAACTAGTTCTCAAAAAACTAAAGAATGCGATTTAGTTGGAAAAGCAATTTTTAATTTAATTAATCTTGATTTAAAACCTTTAGACATAGTTACTAAAGAATCTATTAAAAACGCTGTAAGATTAATAACAGTTTTAGGAGGATCAACAAATGCTGTTCTTCACATGCTTGCCATTGCTAAAAGTGCTAATATTAATTTTACAATTGACGATTTTCAAAAAATTTCAGAAAAGACTCCTTTTTTAGCAGATTTAAAGCCTAGCGGAAAATTTCTTATGGAAGACCTTCATGATGTTGGTGGAGTTCCAGCTGTAATGAAATATATGTTAGAAAATAATTTGTTAAATGGAGACTGCATGACAGTTACTGGAAAAACAATAAAAGAAAATTTAGAAGATGTAAAATCATTAGATTTTAATCAAAATGTAATAAAACCAATCTCAGAACCTATTAAAGATTCTGGACATATTAGAATCTTATACGGAAATATAGCTACAAAAGGGTCAGTTGCAAAAATTACTGGAAAAGAAGGTCTAAAATTTTCAGGAAAAGCTATTGTTTTTGATTCTGAACAGGAAGCTAATGATGGTATAAAAAATGGATTAGTTAAAAAAGGTAATGTAGTTGTTATACGTTATGTAGGTCCAAAGGGTGGGCCAGGAATGCCCGAAATGTTAAAACCTACATCGGCAATAATGGGTTGTGGATTAGGAAAGGAAGTAGCATTAATAACAGATGGTAGATTTTCAGGTGGTACTCATGGTTTTGTCGTTGGTCATATTTGTCCTGAAGCTCAAGACGGAGGTAACATAGCACTTATAAAAAATAACGATAACATAATCATTGATGCGATTACTAATTCAATATCTTTAGATATTTTAGAAGAAGAATTGACAAAAAGAAAAAATAATTGGATTAAACCAGAACTTAAGTTTAAAAACGGAATATTATATAAATATTGCAAAAATGTTTCAAATGCATCTAAAGGATGTGTTACAGATAATTAATGAGTAATAATAAGAAAATATCAGGTGCAGAGGCAGTTATAAGGACATTAATTGAAGAAGGTGTAGATTTAATATACGGTTATCCTGGAGGTGCAATTATGCCTATATATGATGAGTTGTATAAGTTTCAAGATAAATTAAATCACGTTTTAACTAGACATGAACAAGGTGCTACTCATGCTGCTCAAGGCTTTTCAAGAGTTTCAGGAAAAGTAGGAGTAGTCATGGCTACATCCGGCCCTGGGGCTACTAATTTAGTTACAGGAATTGCAGATGCTCAAATAGATTCAACTCCAATGGTTTGCATAACTGGTCAAGTCGCATCACATTTACTTGGTTCTGATGCTTTTCAAGAAACTGATATAATTGGCATATCAACGCCTGTTACAAAATGGAATTGTCAAATAACTCAAGCTAAAGATATTCCAGAGATTTTGGCTAAAGCATTTTATATTGCTAGGACAGGAAGGCCGGGTCCTGTTTTAATAGATATTACAAAAGATGCTCAATTTGAATTAATGAGTTTTCAGTATAATAAATGTTTTTCTGTAAGAAGTTACAAACCAGTTCCCGATTATTCAACTGATCAAATCAAAAAAGCTAGTCATTTAATTAATGAATCAAAAAAACCATTTATTGTTTTTGGACAAGGTGTTATTTTGGGTGAAGCTGAAAATGAATTTAAGGAATTTATAGAGAAAACAGGAATACCTTCAGCTTGGACCATCTTAGGGTTGTCTGCCTTACCTACTGAACATTATTTAAATGTAGGAATGGTTGGAATGCACGGAAATTATGGTCCCAACGTTTTAACTAACGAATGTGATTTGCTAATAGCTATAGGAATGCGTTTTGATGATCGTGTAACGGGTAATTTAGAGACTTACGCTAAGCAAGCTAAGATTATTCATATGGAAATTGACCCTGCAGAAATAAATAAGAATGTTGAGTGTGATATTTCAGTCTTAGGAAACATTAAAGAAACTATTCCTTTATTAACGTCAATGGTTAATAAAAATTCTCATAAAAGTTGGTTAGATAAATTTTCATTTCATTATGAAATTGAATTTAAAAAAGTTATTAATAAAGAAATTAATCCAACAAAGAACGGATTAACAATGGCTGAAGTTATTAAAGAAATTAATAATTCGACGAATGGAGATGCAATTATTGTAACAGATGTTGGACAGCATCAAATGGTTACTTGTAGGTATGCTAAATTTAATAAATCTAAATCTAATGTTACCTCTGGCGGATTAGGAACCATGGGTTTTGCACTTCCTGCGGCTCTTGGTGCTAAAATGGGAGCACCTGATAGAGAAGTTGTCGCTGTTATAGGTGACGGAGGATATCAAATGACAATTCAAGAATTAGGCACAATTTTTCAAACTGGTAGTGCGGTTAAAATTGTTGTTTTAAATAACAATTTTTTAGGAATGGTCAGACAATGGCAACAAATGTTTTTTGAAAAAAGGTATGCCTCTACAGAACTTGTAAATCCTGATTTTGTAACTATAGCTAAAGGATATTATTTGGAAGCTGAAAAGGTGAGTGAAAGGAAAAATTTGAAAGAAGCAGTGAATAGAATGATAAAATCTAAAAAACCTTATTTTTTAGAAGTTTCTGTTGAAAAAGAGGATAACGTATTTCCAATGATTCCGACAGGTGCTTCAGTTTCAGATATTAGATTAGAATAACATGAAAGATTTAAAAAATACATACACTGTATCAATTTACACTGAAAATAACATAGGTTTATTAAACAGAATTTCTGCAATATTTTTAAAACGTCATATAAATATTGAAAGTCTGACAACATCGCCTTCAGAAATTGATAATATATTCAGATTTGTTATTGTAGTTAAATCAACTGAATTTTCAATAAAAAGGATTATTAAACAGATAGAAAAACAAATTGAAGTAATAGCTTCTTTTTATCATACTGATGATCAAACTATATTTCTAGAAACAGCTCTTTATAAAGTTAAGTCAAAATCACTTTTTGATGAAAAACATATTCAAAAGATTATTAAAAATAGTCAGGCTAACATTGTAACAGTTTCACCAAGTTATTTTGTTATAGAAAAAACTGGATGGAGAGATGACACAGAGAAATTGTATAAAGAATTGGAACCTTACGGGTTATTACAATTTGTAAGATCAGGAAGAATTTCGGTTTCTAAAGAACCAATGAATATTTCCAATTTACTTGGATTAAATACAGATAAATAAATTATGAAAAATTATTTTAATAAATTACCGTTAAGTCAAAAAATTGATCAATTAGGTAAATGTAGATTCATGGACTCCTCTGAGTTTTCAGATGGAGTTTCAGTATTACTTGGTAAAAAAATTGTTATTATAGGTTGTGGTGCACAGGGCTTGAATCAAGGCCTTAACATGAGGGATTCTGGTCTTGATATCTCTTATGCATTAAGAAAGGAAGCAATTTCACAGAAAAGAGATTCTTATATAAATGCAACATCAAATGATTTTGTAGTAGGAACTTTTGAGGAACTGATTCCAAGTTCAGATATGGTTTTAAACTTAACACCTGATAAAAATCACACCAGTGTAGTAACCAATTTGATGCCTTTAATGAAAAAAAATTCAGTGCTGTCTTATTCACATGGTTTTAATGTAGTTGAAGAGGGAATGGAGATTAGAAATGACATAACAGTAATTATGGTTGCTCCTAAATGTCCTGGAAGTGAAGTAAGAGAAGAGTATAAAAGAGGTTTTGGTGTTCCAACACTTATAGCAGTTCATCCTGAAAATGATCCATTAAATATTGGTATGGATGTTGCAAAAGCTTATGCAGTTGCTACTGGCGGCAATAGAGCAGGTGTTTTGGAGTCGTCATTTGTCGCCGAAGTTAAATCAGATTTAATGGGTGAACAGACAATTTTATGTGGAGTATTACAAACAGGTTCAATACTTTCGTTTAATAATATGGTACAAAACGGAATTGATCCAGCATATGCCTCGAAATTAATTCAATACGGTTGGGAAACTATTACTGAAGCATTAAAACACGGTGGTATCACAAACATGATGGATCGATTAAATAATTCGGCTAAAATTGAAGCTTTTAATCTTTCAGAAGATTTAAAAGACATAATGAGACCATTATTTAACAAACATATGGATGATATTATGTCGGGACATTTTTCCTCAACTATGATGGAAGACTGGAATAATGACGATATTAACCTGTTGAGTTGGAGAGCTGAAACTGAAAAAACTGCATTTGAAAAAACTTCACCCTGCAAAGATGAGATTTCCGAACAAGAATTTTTTGATAATGGATTACTAATGGTAGCTTTTATAAGGTCAGGTGTTGAATTAGCATTTGAAACAATGACAAACTCGGGTATTATTGATGAATCTGCCTACTATGAATCTCTCCACGAAACTCCTTTAATAGCTAATTTAATAGCTAAGAAAAAATTATTTGAAATGAACAGGATTATTTCTGACACAGCTGAATATGGCTGTTATTTATTTGATCATGCATGCAAACCGTTATTGAAAGATTTTTTTAAAACAATTGAATCAAAACACATCGGCAAACCTTTTCTTCATTCAAAACAGATTGATAATACAGAATTAATTAAAGTGAACGAAATTATAAGATCTCATCCTGTTGAATTAATAGGAAAGAAGCTAAGAACATCAATGACTTCAATGAAAACAATTGTTTAATTAAAATTAAGACTATGAATATGGTTCCAAAAGAATATCAAATTAATAAAGTAATTAATCATAATGAATATTTGATTAATGGCAAAATAAGTAATTGGGACGGAAAACACACTCAAGTTTATTCTACATTACTTAGTGTTAAAAATGATGATAAGCCATTACTTATTGGAAACACGCCAGAAATGTCAGGTGATTATGCTTTAAAAGCATTAGATGCTGCTCACACTGCATTTAATTATGGACAAGGAGTTTGGCCTACTATGAAGGTTTATGAAAGAATTCAATGCATGGAATCTTTTGTAGAAAAAATGAAAACTAAAAGAGAAGAGATTGTTAAACTTTTAATGTGGGAAATTGGAAAGAATTTAAATGATTCAAGAAAAGAATTTGATAGAACAGTAGAATACATAAATGATACAATTGTTGAGTATAAAAGGATTGATAGAAAGGGAGCTACTTTTCAAAATAAATCTGGTGTAAGAGCTTTAATAAGAAGAGGTCCACTTGGTGTGGTATTATGTTTAGGTCCATATAATTATCCTTTAAATGAAACTTTTGCATTATTGATACCTGCTATTATAATGGGAAATACAACAATCTTTAAACCAGCAAAACATGGAGTTTTATTAATTGCACCATTATTAGAGGCTTTTAAAGAATCTTTTCCTGACGGTGTTGTGAATATAGTTTTTGGTAGAGGAAGAGAGATAGCCACTCCAATTATGAAAAGTGGAAAAGTTGATGTTTTAGCCTTAATTGGCCATAGTTCATCAGCTATTTCTTTACAAGATTTACATCCCCAAAAAAACAGATTAAGATTAGTTTTAGGTTTAGAAGCAAAAAATCCTGGAATAATTTTAAAAGATGCGGATATTGACTTAACTGTTAAAGAATGTATTTCAGGTACTCTATCGTTTAATGGTCAAAGATGTACAGCTCTGAAAATATTATATGTCCACGATGAAATTAAAGATGAGTTCTTATCTAAATTTGTCAAGGCTGTGGATGAATTAAAGCTAGGTCTTCCCTGGGAAAACACATTGTTAACTCCTTTGCCAGAGCCAGCAAAGCCTAAATATATTTCTGACTTAATTGATGATGCTATTAGTCAAGGCGCAAAAATATTAAATAAAAAGGGTGGGGATAAACAAAAGAATTTTGTCTTTCCAGCAGTATTATATCCAGTAAAAAAGGAAATGAAAGTTTATAAAGAGGAACAGTTTGGTCCTGTAATACCAATAATTTCATTTTCTGACATATCAACTCCTATTAAAGACATGTCTGCTTCTAATTATGGGCAGCAAGTAAGTATCTTTGGCAAGGATGTAGATACATTAGGCCCAATAATTGATTCTATGGTGAATTTAGTATGTAGAGTGAATTTAAATAGTGCTTGTCAAAGAGGGCCAGATATTTATCCATTTACAGGAAGAAAAGATTCTGCAGTAGCTACATTAAGTGTTCATGATGCACTTAGATCATTTTCAATAAGAACATTTGTTGCCTCAAAAGACAATGAACTCAATAAGGGTATTTTAAGGGAAATGATAGATTCTAAAAAATCACATTTCATTAGAACAGATTATTATCTTTAATTATTTAGCATAACTGGCATTACCAGCATAGTGATTTCTTCAGCTTCAGAACCAGAATTTGTTGGTGTTAGAATTCCAGCTCTATTTGGAAGTGACAGTTCTAATTTAACCTCATTAGAATTTAAGTTTGATAACATTTCTGTTAAAAACCTTGAATTAAAACCAATTTGCATATCATCTCCATTATAATTACAAATTAATCTTTCCTCAGCTTTATTGCTATAATCTAAATCTTCTGCAGAAATAATTAATTCATTACCTGTAATTTTAAGTCTAACTTGATGAGTTGTTTTGTTAGAAAAAATACTCACCCTTTTGGTAGAGTTTAAAAACAAAGATCTGTCAATAGTTAAAACATTTGGGTTTTCTTTAGGAATAACAGCTTCATAGTTTGGATATTTGCCGTCAATTAATCTACAAGTTAAAGACAAATTTGAGAAAGTGAATTTTGCATTACTATCATTAAATTCAATTTTAACATCAAATTCATTAGTAGCTAAAATACCTTTTAAAATATTTAAAGGTTTTTTGGGCATTATAAATTCAACAAGTTTATCAGATTTATAGTCAGTTCTTACGTATCTTACTAATTTGTGAGCATCTGTTGCTACAAAAGTTGAGTTTTCACTTGAAAATTGAAAAAAGACACCACTCATAACAGGTCTTAAATCATCGTTTCCTGATGCAAATATAGTAGTGTTTATAGCCTCATATAAAACTTTTGAAGATATAGAAGAGTTGTTAGGATCTGTTATAGGCAATGTCTTTGGAAATTCCTCTCCTTTTGCATAAGCTAACGCGTATTTTCCATGATTTGAACTTATTTCAATAGTATTGTTATCTAGTATATTAAACGTAAGTGGTTGTTCTGGAAATGTTTTTAAAGTATCTATTAGCAACTTAGCGGGAACAGCTATTGAACCGTTGTCTTCAGATTCTATTTTAATTTCCGCACTTAAAGTCGTTTCTAAATCTGACGCAGTTATTTTTAGTACAGATTCAGAAATATTAAATAAAAAATAATCTAAAATAGGCAGGGTGTTATTTGTGTTTAAAATACCACCTAAAACCTGAATGTTTTTTAGTAATAATGAGCTTGATGCTATAAATTTCATAGATTATATTAATAATCAATAAATATATTAGAAACTATCGTTAAAATAAAACATATTTATTAACACTGGTTAATTAAATTTAATTGTTATTACATCTCTATAATCTAATCCAAATAAGCTGGCCGCACCTCCAAAAGTTTCAGGATTGCTTTTGTATATAGAAAGTTCGAGGTAATTAGATTTATTAAATAATGCAATTTTTTTACCAATTTCTTTCCTGTTTTCTTTTTTAATATCGAATCTGATAGCATTTCCGTAAGAACTAACTATTTCTTTAAAAATATAATTCCTTGCATTAATCTCAAAAGATCTAGATTTTCCAAATTCAATAAAAGTTTTTTTAGAAATGTTCGTAACTACATTATCATAATTATCAACATAAATTACATTTCCTGAAATTTCGTTAGATTTTTCATTTAAAATAGGATTTAAATTATATAATTCTTTGAGTTTAAAAATCTGATTTCCTACCAAATCAATTGAACCGCCTCTGTATATATGTGCTGCGATTTTGACAAATACATCAATCACTGAGAATGTAGTGACTTTATCATTATGAATATTAATTTCAATAATTTTTTCAGGATTTATTTTTGAAGCCAGTAAAGACATAATTCCATTGTTTGCACATATAAAAAAATGATTATCTAATTTGATTACTAAATGACTTTGTTCAATTGTTTTTTCGGAGTCAACTCCAATTATATGAATAGATCCCTCTGGAAAATTTTTATAACTGTTTTCAACAATATAAGCTGCTTCTACAATATTAAATGGAGATATGTTATGAGAAACATCAACGATGTTCACATTTTCTAATTCATTAAATAAAGCACCTTTTACAGAACCAACATAATGATCTTTAATTCCAAAATCTGTTGTTAAAGTTATTACACTCATTTAATGATAATAAAATAATATTTAAGGCTAAAAATTATATAAATTTACAATATGCCTTTAATAAAACATAAGTAATTTGAAAAAACTAGAATATTTTATAAAAGACATTCATCCTGTAGAGTTTTTTGATAAAAAAAACTTTGATGTCGTAAAAATTATTAAAAATAATTTTCCCTCAATTAAGATTATTATTAAAGGGGATAGAATTGTTGCCAGCGGAGATGAGGCTTTAATTACTCAGTTAAGAATAAGATTAGATTCATTGATCATGATTATGAAAGATAACGATAGTATCAATGATAAAACCATTACTTCAATAATGTCTGGTCAAGGTGAAAAACTAATTAGTTCATTAAGAGGTAAATTAATATTACATGGAGTTGGAAAGAAAAAAATTAAAGCTCATACAATTAATCAAATTAAAATTGTTGATGCATTTATTAATAATGATATGGTTTTTGCAATAGGCCCTGCAGGAACAGGAAAAACCTATACTGGAATAGCAGTAGCTGTCAAGGCATTAAAGGACAAAATTGTTAAAAAAATTATTTTAACTAGACCTGCTGTGGAAGCGGGTGAGAGCCTCGGTTTTTTGCCTGGTGACATGAAAGATAAATTAGACCCTTACATGCAGCCTTTGTATGATGCTCTCAAAGAAATGATTGACACAGATAAACTTGATGATTATTTAAAAAGAGGAGTTATAGAAATAGCACCATTGGCTTATATGAGAGGAAGAACTCTTGACAATGCTTTTGTTATTCTTGACGAAGGTCAGAACACTACTCATAATCAAATGAAAATGTTTTTAACAAGAATGGGCGTTAATGCTAAGTTTATGATTAACGGAGATCCAGGTCAAATTGATTTACCAAGAAGAGTAATGTCCGGTTTAAAAGAAGCAAACTTAGTCCTTAAAAATATTGAAGGTATAAAAATGATATATCTAGACGACTCTGATGTTATTCGACACCAAGTTGTTAAAAGAATCATAGAAGCTTATAAAAACACTGAACATTCTAATTAATTAATATGAACACATTAACTGAAACAAATTTTAATTTTCCAAACCAGCTTTCTAAGTATTCTGGAAAAGTTAGAGAAGTTTATAAATTTAAAAATGATGTTTTAGTAATGATTTCAACCGACAGATTATCTGCATTTGACGTTGTTCTTCCTAAAGGAATTCCTTACAAAGGTCAAATTTTAAATCAAATTGCTTGTAAAATGCTTGATGCTACCTCTCATATAGTTCCAAATTGGCTTATTTCTTCTCCAGATCCAAACGTTTCTATTGGGCAAGCATGCGAACCTTTTAAAGTTGAAATGGTTGTCAGAGGGTATTTATCAGGTCATGCAGCAAGACTTTATAAATCTGGTGAAAGAAAAATATGTGGAGTAGTTATGCCTGATGGAATGATTGAAAATGATAAATTTGTAAATCCAATTTTAACACCTACTACTAAAGCGGACAACGGATCTCACGATGAAGATATTTCAAGAGAAGAAATACTTTTGAACAACATTGTAAATGAGGAGGATTATTTAAAACTGGAAGATTATTCATTAAAGTTATTTGAAGAAGGATCTAGAATAGCCAAAAATCAAGGTTTAATACTTGTTGATACAAAATATGAGTTTGGAAAAAATAAAAGCGGTCAAATTATTTTAATAGATGAAATTCATACTCCCGATTCATCAAGGTATTTTTATTTAGATAGTTATTTAGACTTACAAAATTCTAAACTACCACAAAAACAATTGTCTAAAGAATTTGTTAGACAATGGTTGATGTCCAATGGGTTTCAAGGAAAAGAAAATCAAATAATTCCAGAAATGTCTAATGATTACATAAAAGGAGTATCAAATAGATATATAGAATTATATGAGAAAATAACTGGTTTAGAATTTGTCAAAGAAGAACTGAATAGACTAGATAAAAGAATTGAAACTAATATTTTAAATTACTTTGATGTATAATTTTTAATAGATCATCGGAATTTATATTATTTTCAATCCATACAATATCCTTTTTTTTTCTTAACCAAGTCATTTGTCTCTTAGCATATCTTCTCGAGTTTTTTTTAATTTCATTAATTGCAATTTCTAGGGAGATTTTATTTTCAAGAAAAAGAAATAACTCTTTGTAACCAACTGTATTTAGGCTACGTAAATCTTTATATTTAAATAAATCTTTTACCTCATTTAAAAGACCTTTATTTATCATTTCATCAACTCGATTATTAATTCTTTCATAAAGAGTAGCTCGATCGCTTTTAATTGCAGTATTAATTATTTGAAAATTGTGATTTATTTTTTTATTTCCAAGATAGGATGAATATGGTTTGTTTGAACACAATGATACTTCAAGGGCTCTGATCAACCTTCTATGGTTATTAATATCTACTGTTAATAGATATTCAGGGTCTAATTCTCTTAATTTATCATGTAAATATTTGATTCCTAAAAGTTTGTAATTTGAGTTAACTGTTTTGCTAATTTCAGAACTAATATTGGGAAATGTATCCATCCCATGAGTTACTGCGTCCATATACATTCCCGAACCACCAACCATAATAATATGATCATTAATTTTTAATTCATGTTTTATAATATCCAACGCTTCAATTTGAAAATCATTGATAGTGTAATTATTTATTACAGATTTATGTTGAACACAATAGTGTTTTACTTTAGATAATTCAATTTTCGATGGAACTGCAGTCCCGATATTCATCTCCTTATAAAACTGTCTTGAATCTGAGGAAATTATTGAACAATTTAGTTTTAAAGCAAGATCTATACTTAATTTTGATTTTCCAGAAGCAGTAGGGCCAGATATGGTAATTAATTTTTTATTTAACTTATTATCAATCAAAATTAATTAGTTTTTCAATTTTATGTTTTTTTAAATATTTAAGTATAACCTCCTTAGAATTTTCAATATATTCATTTTTGACTATCAACGAATCTAACACCTCAAAGTTACTGATTTGATGATTAAGAGTAAAAAACCCATATCCGATATAGTTATTGTTTTTTACTACTATAACACTTTTTTCATCAATGTCTCTTCCTTTATCTATTAGTAACATGTTTTTGAATTTATAACTTAAGTCTTTTATCAAGAGATTAATATTTGTATTATTTTTTTTGATTGAGTCACTTAGTTCATATTTTTTCTTAAAAAACTCTAGTCTACTATTAGCTGTTTTTAATGATGAATAGCATTCTAAATAATTTACTGTGTCATCATAATGACATATTCTTAAATATTTATCACCATCTAAGTTTTCACATATTTCTAAACAGAATTTCTTAATAATTTTTTTTAAAAGCTTATTGAACTTAGGTTTATGCTTCTTAATTTCAGTGTTTTCTTTCAACAAAGCAATTAATTCACTTCCAGTTCTTTCAAATGTTATATCAAAAGCTTCTAATTGAATGTTTAATGATTTTTTAGATTTTCCAGTTAGATGCTGATTAACTCTATTTTTTATATTGTTACTCTTTCCTATGTATATTATTTTTCCATTTTGATCATGGAAATAGTATATCCCTACATCGTTTGGTAATTTATTAATCAACTTTTGCCATTTATTCTTTGAACTTGGTTTGGTCTCTGTTATTAGACTGTTTACAATGACTTTTTCATTGTCTTTTAAAAGAAGTAGCTTAAATAATTCTACAGTTGCTAATGCATCACCAGATGCTCTATGCCTATTAGAAATAGGTATTCCTAAGTTTTTTACTAAGTTTCCAAGTTTATAAGATTTTAAATCAGGAATTATTTTTTTTGAAAGTTTTACAGTACATAGCTGTGAAATATAGAACTTATATCCAAGTCTTTCGAATTCAATTTTTAACATTCTGTAATCAAATGAAGAGTTGTGAGCAACAAGAATAGAATTTTCAGTAATTTCTAAAATTCTTTTTGCAATTTGATAAAATTTAGGTGCATTAATAAGCATTTTATCATTTATGCCAGTTAATTGCTGAACAAAGGGTTGAATAGGAATTTCAGGATTTATTAAACTTACAAATTGATCAACTATTTTTTCCCCATCAAACCTATAAATCGCAATTTCTGTAATTCCTTCCTCATTAAATTTACCACCAGTTGTTTCTACGTCTAATATTGAATACAATTTTACTAATTATTTAATTCTAGTTCCAAAAATAGTGCTTCCTAATCTAATCATATTACTATTACATTTTATAGCTATTTCATAATCTGAGCTCATACCCATAGAAAGGATATCTAATTCTAAATTAAATTTATATTTTTTAAAATAGTTATTAAGATCGTTAAATTCTCTTTCAATTAAAGACAAATCTGTTGTGTAAGAGGCCATACCCATCATTCCCTTTAATTTGATATTTTTTAAACTTTTCAATTTATTTAACTTAATTAACTCATCAAACTCAGAGTAGGTAAAACCAAATTTTGTATTGTCATTGGATATGTCAATTTGTACTAAAATATTAATAACTCTATTGTTTTTAAACCCTTGTTTGTTTATTTCAGAAAGCAATCTATAACTATCGACACTGTGTATTAAATTAACAAATGGTGCTATAAATTTAACTTTGTTTCTTTGCAAATGACCAATCATGTGCCAGTTTATATCTTTTGGAAGAGAATCATGTTTTTCTACCATTTCCTGGACTTTGTTTTCTCCAAAATCACGGTGACCATGAACATATGCTGATTTAATGGAGTTTATCGGTTTAGTTTTACTTACGGCAACAAGTAAAACATGTTCGGGAATTATTTTAGAAATTTTAATTAAATTTTCAACTATTTCCATCCACTTTATTAATTATTTTAATAGCAAGTTCAAGGGCGTTAAAGCCATCTTTAAAACTAACTAATGGGGAAGATTTATTAATTATTGATTTTGCAAAATTGTTATGTTCCTCAATAATTGAGTTTACAGGTTTTAATTCTGGATTTGAATAATAAATTTGCTTTTTTTCTCCTTTAATATTTTCTATAACCATAGCATAATTATTTTTTTCTTCTTGAAGATTAGTAATTTTTACAACCTCACTTTTTTTATCTAAAAAATCAACAGAAATGTATGCGTTATTTTGAAATAATCTAGTTTTTCGCATATTTTTTAAAGATATTCTACTTGCGGTAAAATTAGCAACCGCACCATTTTCAAATTCAACTCTTGCATTAGTTATATCAGGAGAATCACTTATAACAGCTACACCATTAGCACTAACATTTTTAATATTTGAATCTATAACCTTAAGAACAATATCTATATCATGAATCATTAAATCTAATACTACTGAAACGTCATTTCCTCTTGGATTAAATTCAGCCAATCTATGACATTCAATAAATTTAGGTTTATCTATAATATCTAAAACAGAGGTTATAGCAGGGTTAAATCTTTCAACATGGCCAACTTGACCTATTAAATTATTTTTTTCTGTAAGCTTAACTAGTTCTAAAGCTTCCTCTAAAGTAGTAGTTATGGGTTTTTCAACAAAAACATGTTTATTGTTTATCAGACACAATTTTACCATTTCATAATGAGAAGGTGTGTTTGAACAAACAAATAAAGCATCACATTTTAGAATCAGCTGATTTACATCTTCATAAAAACATACATCTGAATTAATTTTAGATTTCAAACTTGTATTTTTATCAAAACAACCTATTACTTTGAACGAATCTGATTCTAATAACAATTTAAGATGAATAGAACCCAAGTGTCCTATTCCAATTACACCAACATTAATCATTTTTAATTTTTTTCAAAAATACAATTCTTATTTATTTATTTTAGCTTTAATTTAATATGATAGACTCTTCAAAACATCAAGGGCAAAGAAAAAGATTAGTAGATAATTTAATTAATAAAGGAATTGATTCCGCTGTAGTGATAAAAGCATTACTAAAAGTTCCAAGACACGTCTTTATTGATAGTGATTTTGAAAGCTATGCTTACCTTGACAAAGCTTTTCCAATTGATTCAAATCAAACCATTTCACAGCCATATACAGTAGCTTTTCAAACTTCATTATTAAATTTAGTTAAATCTGATAAAGTTTTAGAAATCGGGACAGGTTCGGGTTATCAAACTGCTATTTTAATGGAAATATGTAAAAATGTATTTACAATAGAAAGGCAACATAGATTATATAGAAAAACAAAAAAATTATTATCAAAATTAAATTATCAATCATATAACATATTTTATGGAGATGGATACAAAGGACTTGATGAAAAACAACCTTTTGATAAAATATTAGTTACTGCTAGTGCAGAAGAAATTCCCAAAAAATTATTGATTCAGCTCAAGGTTGGAGGAATAATGGTTATTCCTGTAGGAAAAAATGTTCAAGAAATGATTGTTGTCAAAAGAATATCAAAATTAAAATTTGAAAAAGAAAATCATGGAAGTTTTAAATTTGTTCCATTATTAAAAGATTTAAATTAAATTTTTTTTATTCGATCTAATTGTATTTTATTTTCTCTATCCTTTATTACTTGACGCTTATCGTAAGTCTTTTTACCCTTTGCTAATGATATTAAAATTTTTGCAAATCCTTTTTCATTTATAAAAACTTTTAATGGAACAATGGTAAGACCAGAATTCTTAACATCTTTGTTAAGTTTTTTTAATTCTTTTTTATTTAACAGAAGTTTTCTTTGAGATTTTGTCTTGTGATTATAATGATTTCCAAATTCATATTCATCAATAAACATATTAACAATAAACAATTCTTGATTATCATTAAATTCACAAAAACTTTCTGAGATTGAGGCTTTATTTAGTCTAATGGATTTAATTTCTGTCCCAGTTAAAACAATTCCAGCATTATACTGATCAAGTAACTGATATTCAAATTTTGCTTTTTTATTTAATATATTTACTGCCTTATTCACAAAACAAAGTTACAAGTATTTTTAAAATGTCTAAAATTAAATGGATTGAGCCGAATGACAATAACGATATAAATTATAATGATGATTTAATTGTAATATTCAAACATTCTTACAGGTGTATTATAAGTAGAATAGTTTTAAAGAAATTTGAATTTGATTATAAGGACTTTTCAAATATAAAATTTTACTTAATTGATGTTATAAAAAACAAAAAACTATCGAACGAATTATCGTCTTATTTTAATATAAATCATGAGTCGCCTCAGTTGATGGTTGTTAATAATGGAAAGTTAGTTCATAATTCATCACATTCTAACATATCGTTTAAAAACATAAAAAAATAATTTTTAAATTGTTAATTATTTTTTAATAATATGTTATCAATTTGTTTATGATTTATCATTTGGTTATTAAATTTGCCTTTTAAATATTCAATAATAAGTATGGACAAAGAAATTTTTAATTTAATTGAAAAAGAAGAAACAAGACAATTAAATGGAATTGAATTAATAGCTTCTGAAAATTTCACTAGCCCAGATGTGATGAAGGCTACTGGATCTGTATTAACTAATAAGTATGCAGAAGGTTACCCTGGAAAAAGATATTATGGTGGTTGCGAAGTGGTTGATGAAATAGAAACCATAGCTATTAATAGAGCTAAGGAGTTGTTTGGAGCAGCATACGCAAACGTACAACCTCATTCTGGATCTCAAGCTAATACAGCAGTTTATCATGCTTTTTTAAACCCTGGTGATAAAATTTTAGGATTTGATTTGTCTCACGGTGGACATTTAACACATGGCTCGCCTGTTAACTTTAGCGGACGATTGTATAATCCGGTATTTTATGGAGTAAATGAATTAACCGGAGAATTAGATTATGAAAATATATCTAAAATAGCATTAAAAGAAATGCCAAAATTAATTATAGCAGGAGCATCAGCTTACTCTAGAGATATTGATTTTGAAAAGTTTAGAGAAATTGCTGACTCTGTTGATGCATTTTTATTAGCAGATATTTCACATCCCTCTGGACTAATTGCAAAAGGAATTTTAAATGATCCTATTCCGCATTGTCATATTGTAACCACAACTACACACAAAACTTTGAGAGGGCCAAGAGGAGGTCTGATTTTAATGGGTGAAGATTTCGATAATCCTTTTGGATTAAAATTTAAAAATGGATCATTAAAAAAAATGTCTTCATTAGTTGATTTAGCTGTTTTTCCTGGAAATCAAGGTGGTCCACTAGAACATGTTATCGCAGGAAAAGCAATTGCATTTGGTGAGGCATTAACTGACGATTTCATGTCTTACATGGTTCAAGTAAGACAAAATGCAAAAGCAATGGCAGATGAGTTTATTAAAAGAGATTATAAAATTATCTCAGGAGGAACGGATAATCATATGATGTTAATTGATTTAAGGAATAAAAACATTTCAGGTAAAGATGCTGAATTAGCATTAGTTAAAGCAGATATTACTGCCAATAAAAACATGGTTCCATTTGATGATAAATCACCTTTTGTTACCTCTGGAATTAGATTTGGAACACCTGCAATAACAACAAGAGGTTTGAAAGAAAAAGATATGATACTAATTGTAGATTTAATTGATAGAGTTATTAAAAATTCTCAAAACTTAGATGAGATTAGTAGAGTTAAAGTTGAGGTAAACAAACTAATGAAGGGTAGACTTTTGTTTAACTAATTTTTCTCAATTATTTTAATTTCAAATAATTTATTCCAGTTTTTTCCAGTAATAAAAAAAGTTCCCCTTTTTTTATTGTAAGCTATTCCATTTAAAACATCAAGTTTAGGATGGTTCTTGACTTTATCTTTTAGTCCACTAAAATCTATAACGCCATCAACTTGACCATTAGATGGTTCTATTATTAACCCAACTTCTTTATTAAACTGATAAGTGTTAGCATAAATTTTATTATCAAACCATTCTAGTTCATTTATTTTATTAATCACTTTATTGTTGGTTACTACATTAACAAAACTAATTTCTTCCAAATCATTTTTATTTAATTTCCAAATTTTCTCGGATCCATCTGATTTATATAAATATTCACCGTCATTACATAAACCCCAACCTTCAATGCTATTTTTATAGTTGAAGGATTTTATTAATTTGAAATCATTTAAGTTATATATAAAACCAATTTTACTTTTCCAAGTCAACTGATAAATTTTATTATTTAAAATAGTAATTCCTTCACCAAAATAAGACTTATCTAAAAATAATTTTTCTAGAACTTCTCCAGATTCAAAATTTACTTTTTTTAACATTGAAAATCCATATTGACCAGTCCCCTCGTATAAAAAATTATTATTATCAAATTCAAGACCCTGTGTGTAAGAATTCATGTCATGTGAAAACTCGTTAATTATTTCATATGTATATATTTTTGGTTTGATTGAAGAATAAATAATAAATTCTTTTTTTAAAGTATATTCTTTATCATCAACAGTAAAACTAGCTTTTAATATATTTTTACCTAAATTATTATTTAATAAAAATGGACTTGAAACTAAATTATTATCAATTTTAAATTGAAGATTTGTAATGTTTTTATTTAAGGGGTTATTGATAGTAAATTCAATTTGATCATTATTTTTTAAATATTCTTTTGTTTTTATAAGATCAATGTTAAAATTTTCTTTTTTTGTTGAGCCACAAGAGATTAATAAAAGCAAAATTATTATTGAATAAAGTCTATTTATCATTATCAATTTTTTTTCAAATTTAGTTATTAATTATTTTTTCTAAAGATATTTATTTAATAAAACATATATATATTTGCAATGGGCAAGTCTTACACAACCAGCTCCTATTTAATTCCCCCAGGGTGGGAACACAGCAAGGGTAGGTAGTTGTAGCGGTGTGATGTAAGTAGCTTGCCCTTTTTTTTTTAATATGTCTAAAATTATTTTAATTACAGGCGCTTCATCTGGTATAGGAAAATCCATTTCCCTATTTTTAACTACAAAAGGATATAAGGTTTATGGGACCTGTAGAAACCCAGATAAATACGATATTCCAGAGTATGAATTATTAAAATGTGATATAACATCTAGTTTGGACATAAAGAAAACAATAAAACATATTCTAAGTATTGAAAATCATATCGATGTACTAATTAATAATGCCGGCATTGGAATAACTGGTCCACTAGAGGAAACGAGTGAGTCAGATATAAAAAGTGCATATCAAACTAATTTATTTGGACCAATAGCAATTATCAAGGAGTGCATACCATCAATGAGAGATCGTAATAATGGTTTAATTATTAATATAACTTCAATTCTAGGTTATTTTGGCATTCCATTTAGAGGAGTGTATTGTGCCACAAAAAGTTCGCTTGAAATCATTGGTGAAGTTTTTAGTATGGAACTTAAAAAATTTAATATTAATGTAGTTAATGTTGCTCCAGGTGACTTTAAAACAAACATAGCCACTAGAAGAATTGATTCAATATCAAAAAATCATTCTAATTATACTGACGATTATACTAGGTCCTTGATTTCAGCAAATAAACATGTTGATAATGCTTGGACACCAGAAATTATTTCTACATTAATATATAAAATAATTAATTCAAAAAATCCAAAAATTCACTACAAAGTAGGTAAGTTTATTCAGAAATTTTCAATAGTTTTAAAAAATATTCTTCCGGATAGGTTGTATGAAAAAATACTTTTAAATTATAGTAAAAATTAAATTATGAAATTTTTTATAGACACTGCAAATCTTCAACAAATTAAAGAAGCACAAGATCTTGGTGTGCTTGACGGAGTTACTACTAATCCTTCATTGATGGCTAAAGAAGGTATAACAGGGAGTGAAAATATTTTAAATCATTATATTAAAATATGTGAAATTGTTGATGGAGATGTTTCGGCTGAAGTTATTTCTACTGACTTTAAAGGTATGATTAAGGAAGGTGAAGCTTTAGCTAAACTACATCCTCAAATTGTTGTAAAAATTCCAATGATTTTGGATGGAGTTAAAGCATTAAAATACTTTTCAAATAAAGGGATAAAAACTAATTGTACATTAATTTTCTCAGTAGGTCAAGCGCTTATAGCTGCCAAAGCCGGAGCTACATATGTTTCACCGTTTATTGGAAGATTGGATGATATTTCAACTGATGGTCTTAATCTTATTTCAGAAATTGCAAATGTTTATGATAATTATGCTTTTAATACTCAAATTCTTGCCGCTTCAGTAAGACATACTATGCACATTATAGATTGTGCTAAAATAGGAGCTGATGTTATGACAGGTCCTTTATCATCAATTAAAGGTTTAATTAAACATCCTCTTACTGATATTGGTTTAGAAAAGTTCTTAGCAGATTACAAGAAAGGCAATTAATCAGTTATTACTATTTTTTCTAAGTCTGCTAGAGTCGTAATTTTTATAATCACACCTTTTTTATCTGTAATTAGAACCTTATTCAAATTGTTTAAAACCATTTTTTTACTCATAGATTCAAAATTAACTGCTCTAAAATTATCTATTCTATTACTGTTAAAATTATTTAGATAATTATTTTTCCATTTATAACTATCATCATTAATGTTAATTAAATTAAAATGATAATTAAAATATTTCATACTTAATAAATTCACTTTATTGAACAAGTTGACTTGATGAGCATTTTGATCATATGACCAAAAAACAATAATATTTTTTTTATTAAAATTAATTTGTAGACCTATATCATTAATTATATTATTTTCATCGTAAAGATTGATTTTTGGTAATAACTTACCCTCTTGTAAAGCTGTTATATTGTCATAAAGAACAGAAACTTCATTATTTGTACTATTGTTTTCAGAAATTTTTAAAAACTCATAAATGAATTGATCTATATTAATCAATAATTTTTCCTCCAATAAATACTCATACGCTATAAACCTTAATAATTTTGTTTTAATAGTTTGATCAGACACTTGATCGTTTATATAATTCAATCGTTCTAGATTAAAATTTAAATTATAATCGTAACCTTTATCTAATGAAAATGATTCATTAATAGATTTTAATGTAATATAATCTAAGTAGGGTTTAAAGTGAGACAGTTCAGAAATATTTAAGCCTATGCTTTCTCTGTATTTTTTAAAATAATCAATATTTTCTGTATGATTTTCTTTGTTCAATATTATAAAGTTTTCAATGTGTGAGTAGAGTGGAATAAGTATAGCATGACTTATTATTAAATCAGAAATAAAATTAGTTTTGATAACAGATTTATAGTTTGAATAATGTTTGATTTTTATATTTGTCAATGAATCAATGATACTTTTGAATTCTATTTTTGAAGATTTGTACTTAGACTTTAAAAAGTTTTCCTCTTTTTCATGTTCTAAAAAAACATCAATCAGGTAATTGTTTTTAGAGGCGCCTAAACCAGAAAAAACTAAAGATTCATCAAAATCCAAAGAATTCAATCGTAACACTAAACTATCTCCCTTATTTATAATTAAGTATTGAAATTCAGGAAGATGAATAAAATTATAAAGGCCATTGTTTAAATTTTCTAGAGATGATGAAAAAACTCCCTCATTATTTATAGTAATTTTTTTAATAATCTTTTCGTCTTTTAAAATTAGAATTTCATTATTTGTTGGTTTAATAATTTTTCCACTAATAAAAGTTTTATTATGATTATTACATCCGATAAAAAATGTGATTAATAAACAAACAGCAATTGATCTAAACATTTAATGAATTGTTTTTTTATTTAATTTAAATAATAATAAAGAAAATTCATAACCTTGATTTTATTAAGTTTGCAAAAATTTAATCTTATTATATGTTAAGTGTTTCTAATCTCTCTGTTCAATTCGGCAAAAGAGTATTATTCGATGAAGTTAATACTTCTTTTGTAAAAGGTAACTGTTATGGTATTATAGGTGCCAATGGTGCAGGTAAATCAACCTTTTTAAAAATTTTATCAAAATCAATTGAGCCAAACTCAGGAAGTGTCCATTTAGAAACTGGTAAAAGAATGTCAGTTTTAGAACAAAATCATTTTGCTTTTGATGAAAAACAAGTTTTAGAAACAGTTATCATGGGTAATAAAGAACTTTTTAGTATTAAAAAGGAAATGGATGAAATTTATGCTAATCCAGATTTTTCAGACAAGGATAGTGATAGAGTAGGGGTTCTTCAATTAGAATATGAGGAAATGGATGGATGGAACGCAGAAAGTTCGGCAGCAGCATTATTGTCTAATTTAGATATAAAAGAAGAACATCACTATAAAAACATGAGTGAATTAGATGGTGTTCAAAAAGTAAAAGTTTTATTAGCTCAAGCGCTATTTGGTAATCCCGATGTATTAGTAATGGATGAACCTACAAATGATTTAGATTTTGAAACAATTAAATGGCTTGAGAATTTTATTTCAAATTACGATAACACTTGTATTGTTGTATCTCATGATAGACACTTCTTAGATTCTGTATGTACCCATATTTCAGATATTGATTTTGGGAAAATAAATAACTATTCCGGAAACTACACGTTTTGGTATGAATCAAGTCAACTAGCACTTAGACAAAAAACACAACAAAACAGAAAATCTGAAGAAAAAAAGAAAGAACTAGAAGATTTTATTGCCAGATTTAGTGCAAATGCATCAAAATCTAAACAGGCAACATCAAGAAAAAAGATGCTAGATAATCTCAAGATTGAGGATATAAAACCCTCATCTAGAAGATATCCTGCCGTGATTTTTACATCTGAAAGAGAAGCTGGTGATCAAATTCTCTCTGTTGAAAATTTAAGTTATTCCGATTCTACAAGTATATTATTTGATAAAATAGATTTTAATCTAAACAAAGGTGATAAAGTAGTCTTGTATTCAAAAGATACAAGAGCAACAACAGCATTTTATGAAATTCTGAACAATCAATTAAACCCAAATACTGGTAGATTTGACTGGGGAATAACTACTAGTCAATCATATTTGCCTTTGGATAACAATTCATATTTTCGAGAAAAGATTTCTTTAGTTGATTGGCTCAGACAATGGTCTAAAAATGACGAGGAAAGAGAAGAGGTGTTTATAAGAGGTTTTCTTGGAAAAATGATTTTTAGTGGTGAAGAAGCTTTAAAAAACTGTGATGTACTTTCTGGAGGTGAAAAAGTAAGGTGCATGCTTTCAAGAATGATGATGTTAAGATCAAATGTTTTAATGTTCGATGAACCAACAAGTCATTTGGATTTAGAATCTATAACAGCTTTAAATAATTCAATTAAAAAATTTAAGGGAAATGTAATTTTAAGTACTCACGATTTTGAATTTGCTAAATCTGTAGGAAACAGAGTGATTGAGCTGACTCCCAAAGGAGTTATAGACAGGTTAACAACATTTGATTCTTATATAAATGA
>CAJQMK010000033.1 GCA_905479415.1 uncultured Flavobacteriaceae bacterium
CAATTTAAATGGTGAGGAAAGGGCTTTTGTGGTTACTGGCGAAATGGAAAATGTTTTCCCAATGGATATTTTTCCAATGCAATTATTGAAAGAATGTATGTCCGGCAACATAGAAAAAATGGAAAACCTAGGAATTTATGAAGTTGCTCCAGAAGATTTTGCATTAATTGATTATTCTTCTTCCTCTAAAATTGAAGCTCAAAAAATAATAAGAGAGGGATTAGATTTAATGGTTTTAGAAGTTGGATAAAAAAATAGTTATAAATGAATATTAGAAAAATTTTAGATACTGTCAAAAAACCTTTCTCTAAAGGTGAAAAATTTGAAAAGTATGCACCCGCTGTAAATGCTTTTGATACTTTTTTATTTGTTCCTAATCACACTACAAATCACGGAGCGCATATTAGAGATGCTGTTGATTTAAAAAGAACAATGATTACAGTTATTATAGCTCTTTTACCTGCTTTATTATATGGAATTTATAATACAGGATTTCAGTATTACTCTCAACTAGGTTCTTCATTTACAACACTAGATGCAATTATACATGGATCTCTTAAAATAGTTCCTATGATTGCTGTTTCTTACATTGTTGGACTTGCGATTGAATTTGCATTCGCAATATTTAGAGGACATGAGGTTAATGAGGGCTATTTGGTAACAGGTCTTTTAATACCTATGATTATGCCAGTCGATATCCCTTTGTGGATGGTTGGACTTTCTGTTGCATTTGCTGTTTTAATCGGAAAAGAAGCATTTGGTGGTACAGGTATGAATATTTTAAACCCTGCTCTTACAGCTAGAGCTTTTGCTTTTTTTGCATATCCTACTTATATGTCAGGAAATAAAGTATGGGTTTCTGAAGCTTCAAATGTTGATGGTGTTTCTGGTGAAACTATATTAGGTATGTTAGCTTCTGGTGAAAGTACAATTCCATACGACGTTTCTCAAATGTTTTACGGTGCTATTCCTGGGTCAATTGCCGAGACTTCTACACTTATGGTTTTAATAGGCGCATTTATTTTAATTTTTACTGGAGTTGGAAGTTGGAGGATAATGTTAGGAAGTGTTATTGGTGCTGCTGTGACCGGACTATTATTCAATTTGTGGGGAGCTAATGAATTAATGAATTTTAGCTGGTTCAATCATTTAATAGTTGGTGGGTTTGCTTTTGGTGTGGTATTTATGGCTACTGATCCTGTTTCTGCGGCTCAAACAACGAAAGGTAAATGGATATATGGTGTTCTGGTAGGGTTATTTTGTATTTTAATACGAGTTTTTAATCCAGCTTATCCTGAAGGAGTTATGTTAGCAATTTTACTTATGAATGTGTTTGCTCCAACAATTGATCACTATGTTATTGAATCTAACATCAAAAAAAGATTAAACAGAAAATTAAAATCTAATTTAAACGTAGCTTAATATGAACAGAGACTCAAACGTTTACACTTTTACATTTGCTACTTTAATGGTTTTTGTTGTAGCATCAGTATTAGCATACACTTCTTTTTCTTTAAAAGATTTGCAAAATGAAAATGTAAGAAAAGAAAAAATGCAAAATATTCTTTCAACTGTTGGAATTCAAACAGATAGGGAAGGAGCTGAAAAACTATTTAATCAATATATTAAAGAGCAGTTAGCTGTTCAAAGTGATGGTTCAATAGATAGTTCAGTAAATGTTTTTAAAGATGTTAAACTTGCTCTAGAATTAAAAAAATCGCCTGATACACAAGATTTTCCATTATATGTAGCCGAAATTGATTCTGAGAAATTTTACATAATTCCAATTAGAGGTAATGGTCTTTGGAATGCGATTTTTGGATATATTTCTTTAAAAGAAGATTTAAACACTATTAAAGGAGTAGTTTTTGATCATGTTGGAGAAACTGCAGGACTAGGTGCTGAAATCACTCAAGACTGGTTTATAGAAAGATTTATTGATGAAAAACTATTTGATGCTAACAGTAACCTTATGGGGATAACTGTTTCAAAAACTAATAATGATCCTTCAAACCTTGATAAAACTGACCATGAAGTTGATGCAATTTCTGGAGCTACAATCACAGGCGACGGGGTTACTGATATGATAAAGGAAAGAATAACACATTATGTACCTTATTTTGAGTTTATAAAATCAACTAATAGTATTGCTGTAGTGTCAAATAATAACTTAAATCTTAACTAATATGTCTAAAAATAAAGTTTTACTAACTGATCCTTTAGATGATAATAATCCAATTACTGTACAAGTTCTTGGAATATGTTCCGCTCTTGCAATTACAGTTCAACTTAAAGCAGCTATTGTAATGAGTTTGTCAGTGATTGCAGTAATGGCAGCTAGTAATGTCACTATTTCAATTTTAAGAGATTTAATTCCAAATAGAATAAGAATAATAGTTCAACTCGTAGTAGTAGCTTCTATGGTTGTATTGGTTGATCAAGTTTTAAGGGCCTATGCATATGATGTTAGTAAAGAATTATCAATTTTTATTGGACTTATTATTACTAATTGTATTGTAATGGGAAGACTAGAAGCTTTTGCACTTGGTAATGGAGTTTGGAGATCGTTTTTGGATGGAGTAGGAAATGCATTTGGATATGCATGGATTTTGATATTGGTTGCCTTTTTTAGAGAACTTTTAGGATCTGGCAAACTATTAGGCATTCAAGCTATACCTGATTTCATTTATGAAATGGGTTATGTAGATAATGGTCTAATGCTATTATCACCAATGGCATTGATTACTGTTGGTCTAATTATTTGGGTACAAAGATCAAGAAACAGAAAACTTATTGAACAAGGATAAAAAACAATACAATGGATTACGCAAATTTATTTATTAAAAGTATTTTCATAGAAAACATGGTTTTTGCATATTTCTTAGGAATGTGTTCTTATTTAGCTGTTTCTAAAACTGTTAAAACATCTATTGGAATGGGTTTTGCAGTTATTTTTGTATTAACTATTACTGTTCCTTTGAACTTTTTAATTGATCAATATCTTTTACAAGCAGGGGCACTAAAATGGATAGGTCCAGAATATGCAGAACTTGATTTAAGTTTTTTAAGTTTTATCATGTTCATAGCAGTTATAGCTTCTATGGTTCAATTAGTTGAAATGATTGTTGAAAAATTCTCACCAGCTTTATATGGAGCTCTTGGAATATTTTTACCATTAATTGCTGTGAATTGTGCTATTCTTGGAGGATCGCTTTTTATGCAGATTAAAGATTTTTCAGGAATTACAGAATCAGCTATATACGGATTTGGATCAGGAGTAGGTTGGCTTTTAGCTATTGTTGCAATTGCTGCCATACGTGAAAAAATAGCATACTCTAACGTTCCAGCTCCTCTGAAAGGATTAGGAATAACATTTATTATAACTGGACTAATGGCAATTGGTTTTATGAGCTTTATGGGAATTAAACTTTAATTATTTTTATGACAATTTCAACTTATATTTTATTTAGTATTATAATTTTTTTAGGAATTATTTTTCTTTTAGTAGGGATGTTACTTGGGGTTAAGGCTAAATTAGTCCCTTCAGGTCCTGTCAGGTTATTAGTTAATGGCGAAAATGAAGTTGAGGTAAACTCAGGAGATACTCTTCTTTCAACTTTAAGTAATAATAAAATATTCTTACCATCAGCTTGTGGAGGAGGTGGTACTTGTGTGCAATGTAAGTGTGTTATTAGTGAGGGTGGTGGTGAAATATTACCAACTGAAACACCTCATTTTTCTAGAAAAGAAATTGCAGAAGGATGGAGATTAGGATGTCAAGTTAAGGTTAAACAAGACATGGTTATTCAAGTTCCTGAGGAAGTTTTTGGAATAAAAAAGTGGGAGGGAACAGTTGTTAGAAATTGGAATGTTGCCTCGTTCATTAAAGAGTTTGTTGTCGAAATTCCTGAAGATATGGGTTATAAAGCAGGTGGTTACATTCAAATCGAAATTCCAGAATGCGATGTAGATTTTAAAGACATGAATATTGAGTCCCATCCTGAGGAACATCCAGGAGATCCAAATAAATTTCAATTAGAATGGGATAAGTTTAAGCTTTGGGATTTAAAAATGAAAAATACTGAATCAGTCGAACGTGCTTATTCAATGGCTTCTTACCCAGCAGAAGGTAAAGAAATAATGTTAAATGTAAGGATTGCTACTCCGCCGTGGGATAGAGCGGCAAATAATTGGATGGATGTAAATCCAGGTGTTGCTTCCTCTTATATATTTTCTAAAAAACCTGGTGATAAAGTAATTATTTCTGGCCCTTTTGGAGAATTTTTTATAAATGATTCTGAAGCTGAAATGCTGTACGTAGGTGGTGGTGCAGGAATGGCCCCAATGAGATCACATTTATATCATTTGTTTAGAACACTCAAAACAGGAAGAAAGGTCAGTTTTTGGTACGGAGGAAGATCTAAAAGAGAACTTTTTTATGTTGATCATTTTAAGGCCCTTGAAAAAGACTTTCCTAATTTTAAATTTTATTTAGCCCTTTCTGAACCAACAGATGAAGACGATTGGAAAGTTAAAGATGGTTTAGATGGAAAGGGTGATGGATTTACAGGATTTGTTCATCAAACGGTCATAGATAATTATTTGAATCATCACGAAAACCCTGAAGATATTGAAGTGTATTTTTGTGGGCCACCTTTAATGAACCAAGCTATAGAAAAAATGGCTGACGATTTTGGAGTACCGCCGGAAAATGTCAGATTTGACGACTTTGGAGGATAATTTATTACCAGTCCCATTAGGTAAAGATGAGCTTCATAGATTAGCAATGAATATCATCGGCAAAGATCTTGAGAAAGATAATTATGAATTTTTATCAATTAATAGTTCTTTAGAAAAAAATCCTCAGTTCGTTTGTACCAAAAACAAACAACTATACTTCATAATAGTTAAAGTGATTTTGTATCCTAAAAACCCTAAAACATTTGAGATTAAAAATCTTAATAAAATTTTAGATCACTGTACTAAATTTGATGCAAAATTATTGTGTGCAAAAGTAGGACTAGCAAATTCTGATGATTATGAATTACCTTTGTTTAAGAATTCAAGCTATATTGTAAATTATGATGGTATCGAGGAAATTAATTAGTTCTTTATTCTTTATTTGTTTCTTAATTAGTTGTACAAAGTCATATAATACCTACTCTTATTCAGGTTATGCATTAGGTACTAAGTTTACTATTATATATAATTCAGCAAAGCCCTTAAAGAATTTAGAATCTATGGCCGATTCTATTTTTTTTAATTTAAATAAATCACTTTCAACTTATATTCCTAGTTCTGATATATCTAAAATTAATAATGGATATGATTTAATTGAAGTAGATGATAATTTTGTTAATGTATTTAAAAAGTCAAAATCAATTTGGAAGCATACTATGGGTTATTTTGACCCAACTGCAGGTATTCTTGCTAATGCTTACGGATTGGGACCCAATACAGTTCCTAAATACTCTGTGAATGTGGACAGTATTATGAATTTTATAGGTTTTGAAAAAGTATTACTAAATAATAGATCAGTTAAACTAAATAAAGGAATGTATCTTGATTTTAATGCCATTGCTAAAGGTTATTGTGTTGATTTATTATCTAATGCTTTAAAGAAAAATAATATTACAAATCATTTAATTGAAATTGGAGGTGAAATGTATGCTAGCGGAATCAATAATATAACCAATACTAGATGGAAAGTTGGAATTTCAGATCCATTAAAACCCGATGATACTAAGCAAAAAATCTTTTTAAAAAATATCGCACTCGCTAGCTCAGGAAATTACAGAAAATTTTTGATTGATCCAGAAACAGGTGTTAAAATTGTACATACCATCAATCCTAATAATGGCAGTGCAAATCAAACAAATATTCTAGCATCCTCTGTAATTGCAGAAAATTGTATGACTGCTGATGCCTATGCAACAGCATTTATGGCTATGCCTCTTGATAAATCCATAAGTTTAATTAATGATGATAAGTCCTTAGATGGAATGATTATTTATTTCGATTCAAATAATGAAATTCAAACCTATTACAGTTCTGGTTTTAAAAAATTAATTTTTGATTAATTTTTTACACAAAGGAATAATCTCATTTTCAATTATTCCAAATTTCTTTATATCCTTTTTATTATAATTTGATGCATATTTGACCTGCTCTAACTCAAACCCAACTTTTTTGAGTCTTTCAAAATAGTCCATGCCATATAATCTTACGTGGTCATATTGTCCAAACTTTTCAATTCTTTCTTTTTTGTCTGTGATTGAATTATCCTCCAATGTATTTTTTGAATTTTGATTTAATGGGACTTGAAGAATTGCAGTACCACCAATATTTAAAACTCTATATATTTCACTCATAGCCTTATGATCATCTTCAATATGTTCAAGAACATGATTACACAATAAAAAATCAAAGGAATTGTCCTTAAATGGCATATTACAAATGTCCCCTTTTATTGAAGCAAGTGGAGAATTTAAATCAAATGTTGTATAATCTATATTTTTCTGTTTTTTAAAAATATTATAGAAAGACTGTTCAGGTGCTATGTGTAATACTTTTATTTCTTCTTTAAAAAAGATAGTTTCGTTTTTTAAAAATAACCATAATAATCTATGTCTTTCAAGAGATAAAGTTCCAGGACTCAGTGCATTTTCTCTTTGTCTAACATAACCATAAGGGAGAAATTTTCTATACGATTTACCATTTATTGGGTCAATAAACTTTGTTCCTCTAAAATAAATATCTAAAATTGGGCTAAAAAAGTTACTCCACCATATCAAATAAGGTCTTGGGACGGTGTTTATTAAAAATTTAACTAATTGTTTCAATCTATTTATTTAAAAGGCACTTCTTCATCACTTTTAATTCCTAATGCCTGATAAACATAATCAAAGGTTGATAAAAGTTTTGGTTTTCCATCAATAATAGCAATATTATGTTCGAAATGAGCACTTGGTTTTTTATCTCTAGTCAGAATAGTCCAGCCATCGTTTAATTGATTTATTTTCGATGTACCAAGATTAATCATAGGTTCAATGGCTACTACCATTCCTTCCTGAAACTTTTTACCAGATCCTCTTTTACCATAATTAGGCATTTCAGGTTTCTCGTGCATTTCTTTTCCAAGACCATGACCAACCAACTCTCTAACTACTCCATATCCCCTAGATTCATTATAGTTTTGAATGGCATAACCAACATCCCCAACTCTGTTCCCAGCTTTAAATTGTTCAATTCCTACATAAAGAGATTCTTTAGTGGTTTGTAATAATCTTTCAACTTCCGAATCAATTTCTCCAACTCCAAAAGTATATGCGTGATCTCCGTAGTATCCGTTTTTTAAGACACCACAATCAATTGAAAGGATATCCCCTTCATAAACTATATCACTATTAGGAATTCCATGAACAACTTGAGAATTTGGACTTATGCAAAGCGTATTAGGAAAATCATATAAACCTAAAAACCCAGGCTCAGCTTTGTGATCTCTGATAAATGTCTCAGCTAAATTATCAAGAAATAAAGTATTTATTCCAGGTTTGATTTCTTTGGCAAGCATACCAAGGGTTTTAGACACTAACTGAGCACTTTCTTGGATTAACTCAATTTCTTCAAGACTTTTAATTAAACTCATTTTAAAAATCGTATGGATTTTGATAATTGTTTGTAGTTAAAATTTCTAATATATCTTTTTCAATTGTTTCTAATGGAAATTCAACTATTCTATTTATTTCTTTACCGTCTTTTTTAAATATAAAAGTTGGTACGTTTATTAAGTTTTGATTAAATTCAAGACTGTCAGGAGTAGTTTTTTCTAATGTCATTCCAATTAATTCAATTGATTCCTCACTAAAGTTAAGTTTGTCAATTAATTTATAAAAAACTGGAATTTCTTTTCTGCTATCAGAACACCACGTACCCATAAAGACAGTTATTTCTATATCCTTAAATAATGGTTTTAGTTTATTTAAGGTTTCTTGATCAAGATTGTAATCTGAATAATTTTGATTAAACCATTCTGAATGTGGATTGTTTGAAAGTTCTTTCCTATCAAATAATCCAATTATGTCAGTGTATTCTTCAGATTCCGAATTTTCTATAATTTTTGAATCATTAAAAGTAATCAGATCTTGAAAAATCCAAAAAATCGGGGATACAATAATTATAGCGATTATTATTTTTGAATTTTTTTTCATTCTTAAATAATTAAAGATTTACAGGTCATTTTTTTAGGAATTTCTATATTCATGATATCAAGAATTGTTGGAGCAATATCACCAAGAATTCCATTTTTAATTTTTTTAATATCGTCGTCAATTAAAATTAATGGAACCATGTTTGTTGTGTGTGCTGTATTTGGTGAACCGTCTTTATTTACCATTATATCTGAATTTCCATGGTCAGCAATAACTAAAATTGAATAGTCTTTGTCTTTTGCTTTTTCAATTATTCGCTTTGTACAAACATCTACTGTTTCACACGCTTTTATAGCTGAAGACATTATACCTGTATGTCCAACCATGTCTGGGTTAGCAAAATTTAAACAAATAAAATCAACATCTCCTTTTTCAATTTCCGGAATAATAGCTTCAGTTATTTCGTAAGCACTCATTTCAGGTTTTAAGTCATATGTAGCAACTTTAGGAGATTGACAGAGAATTCTTTTTTCACCCTTAAAAGCTTCTTCTCTTCCACCATTGAAAAAAAATGTAACGTGTGGGTATTTTTCAGTTTCTGCAATTCTAATTTGATTTTTTTTATTTTTTGAAAGGGTTTCACCTAAAGTATCATTCAAATTATCTTTTTCATATATTTTTTTAATTCCTTTGAAGGATTCATTATAGTTAGTCATAGTTATAAACTCTAAGTCAAGTTTTGACATTCCATTTTCTAAGAAATCATTTTGAGATAAAACCTCGGTAAGTTGTCTACCTCTATCTGTCCTAAAATTAAAAAATATAACAAAATCACCATTTTCAATAATAGCTTTTGGGTTGTTATTTTTATCAACGGCAACTATTGGTTCAATAAATTCGTCGCTAATATTATTCTCATAAGATTCGTTTATAGATTTTGATATGTTGGAAGTTTTAATACCCTTTCCATTTACCAAAAGATCATAACATTTTTTTGTTCTTTCCCATCTTTTATCTCTATCCATTGCATAATATCTGCCAATTACACTTGCTAAAGTGGCCCCAGTATATTGAGTGTATTTTTCAATTCTTTCAATAAAACCTTTACCTGATTTTGGATCTACGTCTCTTCCATCAGTAAAAGCATGAACAAAAACTTTTTCTAGATTCATCTCACCAGCTAATTTTAAGATAGCTTCCAAGTGATTGATGTGAGAGTGTACTCCACCGTCAGAAACTAACCCAATGAGGTGTAATTTTTTTTTATTTTTTTGAACTTCTTTTAATGGGGTTTTTAAATTCTCTAGTTCTTTAAATTTATTTTGATCGATATCTAAATTTATTTTAGCGAAATCTTGATAGACTATTCTTCCGGCTCCAAGATTCATGTGACCTACCTCACTATTTCCCATTTGACCTTCGGGAAGTCCAACATCAGCTCCATAAGTTATTAGCTTTGAATTAGCATGTTTATCGTATAAGGAATCAATATAAGGTGTTTTTGCCTTGTCAATAGCAGAAACAGATGGTTCTTTAGCGATACCCCAACCGTCTAAAATCATTAAAAGAACTTTCTTATTGTTTGTCAAAGTATAGTGATTAATATTATAATACAAATATAATTATAATCTAAGGATCGTTTATTTTAAATCAGGATTAATATCCATTATAAATTCTGAAATATATTTATCAATAAATTTTTTGTCAAAATATTGATAACCATTTAGATTTTTGTTTTTGAAAAGTTTTTCTAAATCAGAATTAAGCAACAGTTTTAAATATTTTTTTGAGCTTGGTTTGTAACTGTAATGCCATGGTTCGTATTCAAATCCCTTTCTTTTTGGATCGTTGTTGTAGGTAAGGAAAAACCCAAATTTTTCTGAATTATTTGAAAGCCATTTTTTTAAGTCATAAAAAACACCCCCTTTTTCATATTTTTCAGACATTAGAACATTATTTTCATCTGGATATTTACCGTCAATAATGTCTATATCAGTTCCCCAGTGGTGTCGAGACGTTCCTGGAATAGTAGAAAAACGAATAATTTCATTAATAGCATCCATTGGATTTAATGAATATTCATTGGTAAATTTTTTATATTTTTTATTCCAAATAAAATTTTGTCTTTCAAAAGATCTATGAGCTGAAACAATTTTTAAAATAATACCGTCCTTTTTTGCAGCTTCTTTCATTTTTTTGAAAGCAAAAAATGTTTGAGATTCTAGTTTTAAACTGTCTCCAACTAAATCATTATGATTAATTCCGGTAACTAAGTCTAAATTCATAATTTTTTGAGAGTAATTCTTGTTACAAATTAAAAAAAATAGAATACATAATAATTTAATATCCTTTTTCATTTAATTTTTTATATAATAAATAATGTTTTCCAATTCCTTCAATATTAAAACTTTTTTTGGTTTTTGTGAAACCATTTTTTAAATAAAATCCTAATGCTTCTAATCTTGCATTCATCCATATACAGTCAATATTATTTTTAATGCAATGGGAGTCTACTTTTTTAAGTAATAATGAACCAATTTTATTTTTTTGATAATTTTTATACACTGCCATTCCTCTTAGTTGAATATTTTTTAATGATTTAATATCATTAGTATTGTTTTTAATTAGAGAAACTCCTCCTATAATTGATTCATTTTTAATTACAGCAAAATGAATTGTATCTACACTATCGTCTCCATCAAATTTACAGAACTTAAAACCTTTGTTATTTCTTAAGACTTTGTTTCTAAGAGGATATAAATCTGTGCTTTCAACTTTTTTTAAAATAAAACTCATGTAAGTTAAAATTAATAATATATTTAATTGTTATTAATATAATTTAACAATTCATTAATTTTTATATTTGTAATAATGCGGGAGTAGCTCAGTTGGTAGAGCGTCAGCCTTCCAAGCTGAATGTCGCCGGTTCGAACCCGGTCTCCCGCTCAATTTTATTTTTAATGAGATACGTTTTTATATTATTTTTTATTTCAAATTTTGTTTATTCTCAGTCAGATAACAGAACCTGGATTAGAGGAAAAGTATTGTACAAAAATAGTAATGTGATATCTGCTAACGTAGTAAATAATACAAGCAGACAAGCTACAATAACAGATGGTGATGGAGAATTTGAAATGTTAGTTAAGCTAAATGACAGACTTGTTTTTTCCTCTGTTCAATATCAAATCAGATCAGTTGTCATAAATAAAGAGATACTTCAAAAAAGTCGTTTAGTTATAGATGTGAATGAAAAGGTAACTGTATTAGATGAGGTAGTTGTTGGTCCGGAAAATACAGAAAAGTTTTTGGATTTAAAGGAGGAAGAATTTAAAAGAACTTATTACAATTTTGATAAATCATCTAAAATCGAAAACCAAATTTTAAAAGCAGGAACATTTAATAATGGATTAAATTTTATAAATCTTTATAAAATGATAGCTAAATCTACTTCAAAAAGTGGAGAAATAGACAGTCAATTAAGTAATGCTAATTATAAACCAAGTGATTTAATAAGAGAGGTATACGATGACGCTTTTTTTGTATTAAATCTTGGGCTTAAAAAACAAAATATCTCTGAATTTTTATTGTTCTGTGATGATAAATTTCCTTCAAAATTTTTATTTAAAAAAAGCAATGAATTTCAGCTGTTAGATTTTCTAATTAAACAAAGTGATAAATTTAAAAAGGTACTTGAGAGAGGTTAGTTTTATAGTTTGTTTTTTTTTAGGACTAATCTCTTGTTTTTCACAAACTAAACAAAACTTTAAAGTTTTAAAAGGTGAAATTGTAAATGATTCCATAAATATTAGTGGAATTCATATTATAAATAAGACAAGTGGTTCTAAAACAATAACTGATATTAACGGGATCTTTGAAATTGGAATTAAAAAACAAGACACCATTATAATATCTTCAGTTCAAATTAAACCTAGGGTTCTTATAATGGAAGGAGAAATATTGGATCAATCATTTTTAAAAGTTTATGTTGATCAGTTTATAAATCAATTAAATAATGTAGTAGTTAGGTCTCATAACTTATCAGGAAATATACTAGATGATATGGCAAATTCTAACGTAAAGGTTCCAATAAATTTTGATGATGTAGGTATCCCTGGTTTTAAAGGAATTAGAGAAGAAAAAATTGAAAAAATTGTACCCTTTATTGGTTTGCCAGTAATGGCTATTAATATTGAAGCTTTGTATAAAAATCTAAGTGGATATTATAATAGATTAAAAAAAAGAAGAGTATGGGATAAGCAAAACATAACTACATTAGATGTTATAGAGTTTTACGGAGTCAGTTTTTTTTCAAGATCTTATAATCTAACGCAAGATGAGGTGTATGAATTTGTACTTGGAGCTATTGAAAATAGTTCAATCCAAAATGATTTTAAACTTTCAAATCATGGATTAGTTTTAGAAGCATTTGATAAATTTTATAAAAGTAGAAATGAATAAATTTAAGTTGCTTTTAATAATTTTTTGTTTGGGTTTTTCTTCTCATAAATACTACGTGAGTACATCTCTTTTTAATTTTACAGACACTAATTCACTTCAAATTACCATAAGATTGTTCAAAGATGATTTTAAAGATGCTCTCAAAAAAAAATACTCTATAAATCGTGTGTTAACTGATCAGGTACTTATTGACTCTACATTTCATAGCAATATCAATAATTATTTCAATTCTTTTCTTACTGTTTCGTTCGATGGTGTAAAAAATAAATTAAACTTTTTAGGTTTAGAGAACAAAAATGAGATGTTTGTATTTTATTTAGAAATTGAAAAACTTCCTAGTTTTAATGTTATTAGTTTAGACAATAAACTTTTATTTGATCTTTATTCTGAACAACAAAACATTATACATGTAAAAAAGAACGGTATTAAAAAGAGTTTTATATCAAGATTGAATAATTCGATTCTTTCACTTAATATTTAAACAATTTCACTAAATTTAATCTTCAAAAAATAATTATGAATTATAAAAAGATAGTATTGCTTGTTCTTGGATTTTTTGTTTCATTCGTTGGTTTTTCTCAGGATGCAAAAGAAAGAAATCAAGAAAACATCAATGTTAACAAGTTTAGACAGCTTTATCAAGAATTTTCTTCTCCTAATATGTTTAGAACAGCTTCCGGAGCACCGGGTCCAGCATATTACCAGCAACAAGCTGATTACAAAATGGATATTGAGTTAGATGACGAAAATAAAAGAATTTATGGTTCTGAAACTATAACGTATACGAACAATTCACCTGATAATTTAGAGTATTTATGGGTTCAATTAGATCAAAATATAAGAAAAAAAGATTCTCCATCTCTTCTAATTGATGGAGGTGGTGTTTCTCCTGCATATCTTCCATCTGGTTTTACAAAGGAATTTTTAACTGATTCATTTGATGGAGGATTTAACATTGAATACGTTGTTGACGAAAATAAAAATCCATTAAAACATTTTGTCAATCAAACCATGATGAGGGTTGATTTACCTAACATACTTAAAAGTGGGGAAAGTTTTTCTTTTTCAATCAAGTGGTGGTACAATATTCAAGATCATGTTAACCAAGACGGAAGATCTGGATATGAATCTTTTGATAAGGATGGTAATAGAGTTTATATCATTGCTCAATTTTTTCCTAGAATGGCTGTTTATAACGAAGTTGAAGGCTGGCAAAATTATCAATTTTGGGGAGACGGTGAATTTGCTTTACCATTTGGAAATTATGATGTAAAAATAACTGTTCCTTCTGACCATATTTTAGACGCAACTGGTGAACTTCAAAATAGAAAAAATGTATTTTCTAAGGAAATGATTAAACGTTACAATAAAGCTAAAAAAACGTATGATAAGCCTGTAATGATAGTTACTCAGGCTGAAGCTGAAGAAGTTGAAAAAGGGTTTTCAAAAAAGAAAAAAACATGGCATTTTCAAGCTGAAAATGTTAGAGATTTTGCCTTTGCAACCTCTAGAAAGTTTATATGGGATATGATGGCAGTTAAAATTGGAGATAAAGATGTGATGGCTGTTTCTATGTATCCAAAGGAAGGTAACCCTTTGTGGGAAGATTATTCAACTGTTGTTGTAGCTGAAACTTTAAAAACTTATTCAGATTACACATTTGATTATCCTTATCATAAAGCCATTTCTGTTCACGCAAAACAAATTGGAATGGAATACCCTATGATATGTTTTAATTTTGGAAGACCTAATATAGACGGATCTTATTCTGACGATGTAAAATTTGGAATGATAGGTGTGATAATTCATGAGGTTGGACATAATTGGTTTCCAATGATTGTCAATAATGATGAAAGACAATGGGCTTGGATGGACGAAGGAATCAATACTTTTGTTCAATATATTACTGAACAAAAATTAGGTAAAGATATTCCAGAAATTATTTATCCACTTGAAAATTTTCCATCAGATAGAGGGCCTGCAAATATGATAACAAGATATATGGGTGTTGATCAAAACTTTTTAGCACCAATAATGAGTAATCCTGAAAATGTATACAGCCTAGGTCCTAATGCTTACGGTAAACCTGCTACAGCTCTAAATATTTTAAGAGAAACAGTTATGGGTAAAGAATTATTTGATCATGCTTTTAAGACATATTCAAAGCGTTGGATGTTTAAACATCCAAGTCCTGAAGATTTTTTTAGAACTATGGAAGATGCATCTGCTGTTGATTTAGATTGGTTTTGGAGAGGATGGTTTTATACAACTGATTATGTTGATATTGGAATTAAGGAAGTGAACCAGTATTTTGTTTCTAACGAACCAAGTGTTGCAGTGAAAAAAATAATGGAAGAACGAGGAATCACAAAATTAAGACCACTAGTATTCTTAGAAAATTTTGAAAATGATACTAATAGTATAAAAGATAAAG
>CAJQMK010000034.1 GCA_905479415.1 uncultured Flavobacteriaceae bacterium
AAATGGTTCATCCCAAATTCCCCAAAAACCATCATATAAAGAATTATCATTAAATTCATTTTTTCCAAAATAATTATCAAACTTTAAAATATTAGACAATCCTAAAAATCCCATTGAACCATTAGGTGCTCCATGAAAAAAAGAGGTAGTATAACCTTTTTCATTAAAGACTGAAACTAAAGATTGTATCTCTTGGTTAGCATAAGGTGAGGAAGTAAAGGGTATTTTAAATGATGGTACGCTAGCTAAAATTGATGGTAATGCTTCTATTGATTGTCGACCATTAGCAAAAGCATTTGTAAAAATCATACTGTTATTTGAAAGAGAATCTAAAAAAGGAGTATAACTTACATAATTTTCGATATTTCTTTTTTTATTAAACGCACCAATATATTCACGACCAAAACTTTCCATAACTAGTATCATTACATTTGGTTGAGAATAAACACTATCATTAACCTTTTTAATAGGATTTAAAACTTGATTTACTTTAGAGGGATCCATGAAATTTTTCTTCTTAAAAAAGTTTTTATTAAAAGTTCTAATAAAACTAAATGGAGAGTTTAATACAAAGTCAGCATGAATGCCCTTTTTAACAAAACGATGAGCGTCAACCATATTTATTGGCCGCGTAGCATTTCCTATTCCACCCCTAACACCAATAACACAAACAAAAACTATAAAAAGAGATGACAAAGTAGAAAAAATATAAAATTTTAAATCATAAATAGGTTTGATATGGGTAATCTCAATTTTTTTGTAAAGATAAATCCAGACATAAACCAACAGAAAAAAGAAGATAAAAACATGCCAATAATTATAAATAAAAGATCCAGCTAATGCCATCTTATTTGTTTCATTTTCAAGAATATCAAAAACTCTTGTAGTTAATCTACTTTGAGAAAATCTATAATAAATAAAATCAAAAAAATTAGTTGAATAAGCGATTAAATTAGTTGAGAAATACAATATCATTATTCTTTTTTGAAACTTGTCGTTATTGATATTTTTGAACGGAATTAATGATATGAGTATAAATAAAACATTAGCATATAGTATTGCAGAAGTGTCAAAAGTTAATCCGATAAAACATAAATAAAAAAACTCATGAACGCTTTCAATAATAATCATGTTACTGTTATAAAAATAAAACAACACTCTAGCAAAAAAATAGAAAACATATGCCAATGAAATTCTTAAAAAGAGTGTTTTGTATGATTGTATTCTACTATACATTATATTTTAATTTTAAACGAACTAAATGTGAAGAAATAACCCGATAGAATTCCAAAAAACGAACCAAATAAAACATCTGCCGGAAAATGGACTCCAATATAAATTCTACTGTAGGAAACTATAATTGCCCATAAAAAAAGATATTTAAAATTTGATGATAATCTTTTAAATGAAAAATAGAAAAAAGTAGCCAAAGCGAAAGAGTTTGCTGCATGAGCGGAAAAAAATCCATATAATCCTCCACAACTTGATTTAACAATCCTAATTTGATCATTTATTGTTTCATCATGACACGGTCTAAATCTTTCAAAGTAATCTTTAAACAAATTACTTAGTTGATCAGTAAATACTATTAATATACTTATTAAAACTATATATTTTAGAAATTCAGCATGAGATAGTTTTTTATAGATATAATAAATTAAGAATAAATATAGAGGAATTGATGATTTCTTATTAGTGACAAACATCCAAAAAGCATCAAACAATTCAATTCCTAAAGCATTCAAAAAAACAAAAAGCGACTTATCTAAATCAATTAATGTTTCCACAAATAATATTATTTAATAATTCCATATTTGTCAAATAAATAAACCAGAGAAGCCATTGAAAAAGTCCCCAGTTCTAGTTCTCTTTTATTTATAGCATCAAAAGTATCAATAGAAGTATGATGATAATCAAAATATCTCTGTGAATCAGGTCTTAGTCCAGCTAAAACATTTTTTTCATTGTTTAATGGAGATATATCTGCACCACTTCCTCCACGTTCAAAAGATTGGATTAAATAAGGTTCAAATAAATTTTTCCAAGACTTTATTAATTCAAAATTTTTATCACTTGATGTAAAAGAAAATCCTCTTGGTGTAAATCCTCCAGCATCAGATTCGAGAGCAAAGATATGATTCAACTTATTTTTATTTGATATTTCTGCATATTTTAACGCTCCTCTTAAACCATTTTCCTCATTCATAAAAAGAACAATTCTAATTGTTCTTTTGGGTTTATAATTAATTTTTTTGAAAATATTTATGATATCAATTGACTGTACAATTCCTGCACCATCATCGTGAGATCCATCTCCTAAATCCCAAGAATCTAAATGTCCTCCTACTAAAATAATTTCATTTGGATATTCAGATCCCTTTAATTCAGCAATAACATTGTAAGATTTGACGTCTTTATATGTTTTACATTGTTGCCTTAAAAGAAACTTTAGGTTTGGATTGATTTTTAACAGTTTACTTAATTTTTCAGCAGCATTTGTACTTATTGCAGCTGCAGGGATACGTTTACTTGATGGTAGGTTTCCATAGCTCATTGTACCAGTATGTGGAATGTCATCTAATCTTAAACTCATAGATCTAACAATCACTCCAATAGCTCCATATTTAATCGCTTCTAAAGCACCATTTACTCTTTGATCAACAGCTTCACCATAAGCTTGAAAAGTACTAACAAGATTTGGTTGCATCGGTCTATTAAAAAAAACTATTTTACCATCAATCTCTTTTTTACCTAATAATTCTAGTTCCTCAAAATTTGTAACTTCAACTACGTTAGATTTAATACCCACTGAAGGTGTAGCTACTGACCCTCCCAATGCACACACATCCACATTAAATGTAATCCCAGGTTGGGTTTCAATTAAGGCAAATTCCTTTGGACCTCTAACCCATTTAGGAACCATAACCTCTTGTAACCAAACTTTATCAAACCCTATTTTAGATAATTCACTTCTACCCCATTCAACTGCTCTTTCTGCACCTAATGAACCTGATAATCTATGTCCTATCTCATTTGACAAAAAATCCAATAATTCATAGCTAGAACTAGAAGTCATTGTAGTATCAAAAATATTTTTAATGACAGCTTTGTCATCTTGAGAAAAAGTAAAAAAAGAAAATAATAATAAGTATATAGAAATAAAAAGCTTCATTTAATTATTTATTTGAATATTTAACAACATCATTTTTTGTAATTTTATTTTTATCAGACAGAATAATTAACCTTTCAATAACATTTCTTAATTCTCTTACATTTCCTGACCAATTAAATTCTTTTAATTTATTAACTGCCTCCTTATCCATTGTTTTTATGTCAGCACCAGAATCTTTAGAAATATCTTTTAAGAAATGCTCAACTAACAATGGAATATCAGAAACTCTGTCGTTTAAAGAGGGGACATTAACTTCTATTACAGCTAAACGATGAAAAAGATCTTCTCTAAAATTGTTATTTTCAATTTCAGATCGTAGTTTTTTATTAGTTGCAGCAATTACCCTAACATCAACAATTAAATCTCTTTCACTTCCAACTCTTTGAATTTTATGTTCTTGTAAGGCTCTTAAAACCTTAGATTGAGCTGACATACTCATATCTCCAATTTCATCAAGAAATATTGTACCACCATTGGCAGCTTCAAATTTACCAGCTTTATCTTTAACTGCTGAGGTAAAGGCACCCTTAACATGGCCAAATAATTCACTTTCAATTAGTTCTGAGGGAATGGCAGCACAGTTAACTTCAATAAAAGGTGCAGAATTCCTTAAACTATTCATATGTATTTGATGAGCAACTAATTCTTTTCCAGAACCGTTAGGACCTTGAATTAAAACTTTTGCATTTGTTAAAGCTACCTTGTTTATCATCGCTTTAATTTCTAAAATAGGATGAGATTCACCTATAATATTATATTCATTTGATTTATTAGATTTAACCTTTCCTTTTTTAATAAAATTATTATTCAAAAGGGCTGACCTAACAGAATTTAATAATCTGTTTAAATCTGGTGGTTTAGAAATATAATCGAAAGCTCCTATTCTCATGGATTCAACAGCAGTTTCCAGATCACCATGTCCAGAAATCATTATTGTTGGCGTGTTTGGACATTCTTTAAGTACATGTCTTAATACTTCAATACCATCTTTTTTAGGCATTTTAATATCACATAAAATCAAATCAAATTTATTAGAATTTATTTTTGAAACACCATCAACACCATCAACTGCTTCAATAATTTCATAATTCTTATCTTCTTGATGTAATACTTTTTTAAGAACTCTTCTAATAGTTTCTTCGTCTTCAATTATTAATATTTTTGGCATATTTTATTTTTGTAAGTGAACAACTCTTTGAGGAAATGGTATGTTAATATTATTTTCTTTAAACCTTTTATAAACTAAAAATCTTATATCACTTTCAATAAGATTTACTCTAAAACCATTATTATAAGTGAAAATTAATTGAAAATCTAATGAGTTGTCTCCAAAATTTTTAAAAATAACATTTGGTGTAGGATTTTTCATTAGATGTGGATGAGAATCAGCAATTTCTAATAGTATTTCTTTTACTTTTTCAACATCTGAATTATAATCAACACCAACAGAGACGGAGCCTCTTAAAACAGTTCCATTCTCTGTCCAATTGAATAATGTTGATGTTAAATATTTATGATTAGGAATAATTAAAACTTTATTATCAAAAGTAACTGCTCTTGTGGTTCTAATTTTTATGTTTTCCACCCTCCCAATTTTTCCATCAATTTCAATAATATCACCAACATGAACAGTCTGATCAGCTAAAATTAAAATACCAGATATTATGTCTTGAAAAAAAGTTTGAAGTGCTAGACCAATACCAATAAAAAGTGCAGCTGATGCAGCAAATATTCCAGTAAGTTCAATTCCAAAATTTTGAAAAGTAATTAAAGCAACAACTACATAAACAAAATAATTTAAAAATGAAAAAACAGATTTAAATT
>CAJQMK010000035.1 GCA_905479415.1 uncultured Flavobacteriaceae bacterium
TATTTTGTTTCTAACGAACCAAGTGTTGCAGTGAAAAAAATAATGGAAGAACGAGGAATCACAAAATTAAGACCACTAGTATTCTTAGAAAATTTTGAAAATGATACTAATAGTATAAAAGATAAAGATCCTCTAGATAATTCGAAATTGCTTAATAATTATCTAAATGAAAATGAACTTTCTAATAAAGAAGTTCCAAAATTCTTTTATGAAGTTGTTTTTGAAAAACCAGGAGGTTTAGTTATGCCGATTATTGTTGATTTTGAATATGAAGACGGAACAACAAAAAGAATTACTTACCCTGCTCAAGTTTGGAGAAAAAATGATAATGAAGTAAAAAAATTAATTACTTCAAATAAAAAAATTATAAATATTAATTTAGATCCAGATTTAGAAACAGCTGACATTGATACGTCAAATAATTCATGGCCTAAAAAACAAGATGAATCTGAATTTGATAAATTTAAATCAAAGGTTAAAGGTTAATAAAAAAGGTCAATTTTTTAATTGACCTTTTTTTATATTTACATTATATAAAATTATTTATGATCTTATTTATAAGTGGTCCCGAAATTCTTTTTATTGGATTAATTGTATTATTAGTTTTTGGAGCCGATAAAATTCCTGAAATTGCCAAAGGCCTTGGAAAAGGTATTCGTCAAGTTAAAGACGCAACTGAAGACATTAAGTCTGAAATAAAAAAAAGTGCTGAAAATCAAGGAATTGATACTGATTCAATAAAAAAAGAGATTGATGAAGTGAAAGAAAAAATGGACGACTTAGGGGGATCAATAAAAAGAAAATTTTAGATTTTTCTAATTAAAGAAATACCATCTCTTATTGGTAGTAATATTGTTTCTACTCTACAATCATTATTTACCATATTATTAAACTCTCTTAATATTTTTGTGGTTTCGTCTTGTTGTTTTTCATCTGCTACCTTTCCGCTCCAAAGCACATTGTCAGCCAAAATCACTCCTTTTTTATTTAATTTATTTATTATACAATTAAAATAATTAATATAATTTTCTTTATCTGCATCTAAAAAAATTAAATCAAAAGTTTCATTGATTGTTGGAATTATTTTTAATGCATTTCCTGTATGTTGAATAAATTTTTCTTTTTCTCCAGTTTTTTCAAAATATTTCTTTTGTATTTCAAATAATTCTTCGTTTTTATCAATAGTATGAATCACACCTTTTTTATCCAATCCTTCGTATAAACATAATGCAGAATATCCAGTATAAGTCCCTATTTCTAAAACTTTTTCAGGGTTAATTAATTTAGATATTAATGATAATAATCTACCTTGAAAAGCACCACTTAACATTCTGGGATTTAAAATTTTTAAGTGAGTTTCTCTGTTAAGCTCCTTTAGTAAGTTAGGTTCTTTCTGCGAATTGATTTCAGAATATTCCAAAATTTTATTGTCTATAAAATTATTCATCTTTTCTTTTAGCATATTCGAACCTATTTACTAGGCTTGGTTGTGCATAACCATCAAGCCCATTAATAGTAACGGTTTTAGCTTTTTCTAAGTTTAACCAGCCGTCATTTTGAATAATTTCTTCACTAAAATAAATATCGTTTATTTCAGCAACCATTAATAAAGTGTTATTTTCTTTAATTTCGTATTGATTTAAGTATTTACAGCCTAATTTAATTCTAGATGATTTTACAAATGGTGATTTATAATCATCTTTGAATTCTTTTTCTAGTTTGGTCATATCAAATTCAGAAATAACAGATGGATATCGAGCAGATGTATGGTGAGCTTCTTTAATGTCATCAACATTTATGTGATTAACTGTAAATTCTTTGTTGTCAATAATATTTTTATAAGTATCCCTAGGTACAGTTGTAGGTCTTACAATGAAAGTTAGTAAAGCTGGGTCACTTCCCAGGTGAGTTATGGAGCTAAATACTGCGACATTATGAATGTTTTTTGTAGAAACTGTTCCAATTAAATTAGCAGATTTATAGCCAGTACAACTATTTATTAAATTTAAACGATATATGCGATTCATATCTTTTAAATCTTGTTTTGTAATATGTTTCATTTCTTTTAAGTCTGTTCAAAAATAAAATAATATTTTAGCTTTATATACAATTGATAATTATTAATTAATTAAATATGAAGAAAAAAATACCATTGATTTTATTTATAATTAGTTTATCCTGCTATGTTTTATTTTTTATTATTGGATCAGAAATTGATGAAAATGGATTTCTAAACGAACCTTTCTTTTTATTACCGTTAGGCGCATTGTTTTTTTTTACTTCAGCAATGTTTTTTGCTTGGAATAAAATAAATAAGTCTTAAAAGTATTTGATTTATTAAAAAAATCATTAGACACTATTCCAGATTTGCCTAAAGAAAACTATAATCAATGGAAAGAAAGGTTGAGAAAGGTTAGAAATAATAATTATATTATAAATGTATAACCTATGAAAAAGTACTATTAATCATTCTTTTTATCTCCATCTTCTTTTTTGTCACCTTTACATATCTTCCATAAAGCTTTTAAATCTTCAAGAGATAAAATATCTTTAGTCAAAACTTGTTTATTATCGTCCAGCGTTAAAATTTGTATAGGAAAGTTTAAACTAGGTTTATTTTCTTTTGTTTTACCATTTATTTCAAAATAGATTTTTATCTGATTGTGAATTTCTTTTCTGTTATCTCCCGTAATCACAGAGTTATCCCCCAATGTATATGATATTGGGTATACAAATTTAAAGCAAGGCCCTCTTTTTTTCTTACTATCTTTATTTTTTTTGTCACCCCAACTGTCTTTGTTTTCTTTATTAGATTCTAATTCTCTTCCCTTAGTTGTAAAATATTTATTATCATTTCTTTCGTAATCTAACTCAAAATCAAAAAATTCCCAACTTTTCATTTCAATTTCAAACCCTAGCTCTGGCGCTAGTTCTGCATAACGAATCACATCATTATCCATTTTAAAGTTCAGAGTAGATATTGCTGTTTTTGGAAGATCATTTTTTGTTACTGAGATTCGATTTTCTGAACTAATAATAGCTTGAATTAATTCGTCATCAGACATTTCTTGATCCATATTTTCACAAGAACCCAATAATGCTATTAAAAAGAAAGGCAATATATATTTATAAAATTTCATATCACTAATATTTTATTACATAACTAAAGTAATAAAAAGTTATCTAAATTGTACTTTAGCTTTTTTAACAAACATTATTTAAATATATTTTATGTACAACAAATTACTTTCGTTTTTTTTTATTTGCTTTTTTTCTTTTCTGCAATCTCAAGAAAATAATCCAGTTGTTAAAGAATATCCTGTATTTCCAATATGTAAATTAGTTCCCGTAAAGAATCAAAGTATTTGTTTTAATGAAACTATAGCTGAGCATATTGAAAAATATTTTATTTTTCCCGAAACAGCTAAAGAATTAGGTTTACAATCTGTTGTTAATGTTTTTTTTGAGATAGATGTTAATGGGAAAGTTGATAAACTGTTTGCTAAATCTTCAATAGTTGGTGTTGAATTTAATGACGCTGATGCTTTAAATACAGCTAATTCGATATTTGAACAAGCAGCAATGAAAATATTTAATGAACTTCCTGTCTTTAGACCAGGAAAAGTTGATGGAGTTGTTAAGCCTTTTCCAATAAGAATCCCGGTTACCTACAGAAATGAAACACAAAATTTTGATCCTAATGATGTGTTTAGTTTAGAGAATATAGATTGGGCTCCATTATTTCCTAAAGCTAAAGATGTTACACCAGAAACTTCTATTACCCTTTTTAAAGAAAACATGCAGTTTTATGTGAAAAAACATTTAAAGTATCCGAAAACTCATAATGATGGTAGTAATCAGGTAATTGTTTTTTTAGATCTGATTATTGAAAATGACGGAAATATTTTTGAAATAAACTCTTTTGGTCCTGAAGATTATAGAGTTCAAGCTGAAAAGGTGATTAAAAAAATACCTTCTTTAGAACCTGCTTTAAAAAATGATTACCCTGTAGCGATTCGTTATTCGTTCCCAGTTGTATTTAATAAAAAATAAGTATTGTTTATGATTTAAAGAAGATTAACTTCATAGCAATTACAGCAGCAATAAATACAATAATTTTAAATAGAATATCAATCCAAAATCTAATCATTTTTTCTTTTCGCTTCATATTACTAATATAAAAAATAAACCAAATGCTATTTTTAAAAATGTAACGATTTCAAAATTCAGTTTAATTAATAAGCTAAATATAAATTTTAATTTATAAATTTAGCACCTCAATAGGGTCATTAACTCAGTTGGTTCAGAGTGTTACCTTGACAGGGTAGAAGTCACTGGTTCGAATCCAGTATGACCCACTATTTATGAAAAAAATTGTGGTATTTGGAGCAAGCTCCTCTAAAAAATCGATTAATAAGCAATTCTCTATATACGCATCCACTCAATTTAATAATACTGAAATAATTATTTTAGATTTAAATGATTTTGAGATGCCAATATTTAGTGAGGACAAAGAATTAAACTTTGGAATACCTGAAAAAGCAACAAAGTTTTATGAAATATTAAATTGTTCAGATGCAATAATAATTTCATTCGCTGAGCATAATGGATCATATACAGCTGCTTTTAAAAATATATTTGACTGGATTTCTAGAATTGGCAAAATAGTTTGGTGGGATAAACCTATGTTGCTTTTATCTACATCTGATGGTGAAAGAGGTGCACTCTCTGTTTTAGAAACTGCTCACAGTCGTATTTCATTTAATCATAAGTTCGATGTTCCTATGTTTTCCCTTCCAAATTTTTCTTCAAATTTTTCTTCCAACAAAGGAATATTAAATAATGACCTAAATGAATCATTTTTAAATGCTTGTAAAAAATTTCAATCTAATTTAAACCTACTATAATTTTATGAAAAATTATTTGTCTCTTTTATTACTGTTTGTTTCTTTTTTTTCTTTTTCTCAAAAATTTGATAAAAAAATTTCTGATCTAATCTCTAGCTATGAAAATCAAGTCATTGAACTGAGACACTGGTTTCATGAAAATGCAGAGCTCAGTAACAGAGAATTTAAAACATCTGAAAGGATAGCTGAAGAATTAAGAAAAATTGGTCTTAATCCACAAACGGGCATAGCTAAAACGGGTGTAGTAGCGTTACTTAAGGGAGGAAAACCAGGTCCAGTTGTTGCATTAAGAGCAGATATCGATGGATTACCAGTCAAAGAAAGAGCTGATTTAACTTGGGCTTCAAAAATGACAGGAGAATATAACGGAGATACTGTTCCAGTAATGCATGCATGTGGTCACGATACTCATACTGCAATATTATTAGGTGTGGCAAAAGTTCTTTATGAAATAAAAGATCAAATCCCTGGTTCTGTGAAATTTATTTTTCAACCTGCTGAAGAAGGAGCTCCGGCTGGGGAGGAAGGGGGAGCTGAGTTAATGGTTAAGGAGGGTGTTTTAAAAAATCCTGATGTTGATGCAATCTTTGGTCTTCATATTTGGTCTCAAATTAGCGCTGGACAGGTTTACGTTAGACCTAAAGGTATAATGGCTGCAGTAAATGAATTTAGAATAGATATTGAAGGTGTTCAAACTCATGGGTCAACACCTTGGACAGGAGTAGATCCAATTGTTACTGCATCTCAAATGATAAATTCCATACAAACTATTGTAAGTAGAAACATGCCTTTAACTGAAGCTGCTGCCGTTGTTACCATTGGAAGTATTCATGGAGGAGTAAGAAGCAATATTATTCCCGAAAGTTTGTATATGTTAGGAACTATAAGAACACTTGATAATAAAATGAAGGAAGTTTTATTACAAAGGCTTGAAGAAATTGTTAAAAATATTGCTGAAGCTAATAATGCTAAAGCAAAAATAACATATCAAGTTACTTATCCTATAACATATAATGATCCAGATTTGTATGAACAAATGTTACCATCTCTTAAAAGAATAAATGGCTCTGAAAATGTTAATTCAATGAATGCTATTACTGGTGCAGAAGATTTTTCTTTTTTTCAAGAAAAAATTCCGGGAATTTATTTCTTTATTGGTGGAGCTAAAAAAGGTACAGATCCTCTTAAGGCGGCTCCTCATCATACACCTGATTTTTATGTTGACGATTCAGCTATGATTACAGGATTAAAATCAATGACAACTCTAGCATTAGATTATTTAAAAAACAACAAATAAAAATAAATATTAGTTACTTTCATAATACTGTTTTAGTAATCTAAAAGTTTCTAGAATTTAATAGTTACTTAAAGGTAACAAGTTAATTTATACAACCAATTTTAGTAATATTGTAGATGTAAAAAAATTTAATATGTCAGTTTTAATTTTTAGTAAGCAAGACCAGGCTTCAGGAAATTTTAATAATGGTGAGATTTTGGAAAAAAAACCCATTGGATTCCTTCAAGATGGTGGAGAATTAAAGCCATATTCAAATTTATTTTATTGGGCAGATGCATGGACTCCCTCATTTAGAAGCACAATAGGTTTACATCCTCATCAAGGATTTGAGATATGTAGTTTTGTTATTGAGGGAAGTATAAAACATTTTGATTCACAACAGAACAAATGGATTGAATTAAAAAAAGGAGATGCTCAGATTATTAGATCTGGAAATGGAATATCTCATGCAGAAGAAATTTTAGATAATTCTCGAATGTTTCAAATTTGGTTTGACCCAAATATTTCCAAAACAATTACACAACCTGCAACTTATAGTGATTATAAACATGCTTCTTTTCCTGTATTAAAAAAAGAAAAAATAAGTATTACAACTATCAAAGGGAATGATTCTCCTTTTCAAATGGATTCAGAAGGAATAGAAATTTATGAAATTAAATATGATGATGGGCTTCATGAAATTAATTTAGATTCTAAGAAGATTTATTCTTTTTTTATAAAACAAGGAAATCTTTTGCATGAAAATAAAAACCTAAATGAGGGTACTTTTATTAAAATTGATAAAGAATCTAAATTTAATTTTAAGGCTAGTTCTGATTTAGAATTATTTGAAATTAGATCTCCTTTGAAACTCAGCTATTCTACTTATTATCAGAGATTTAATTAAAATGGCTTAACTCTTAATCTGGTTTCTTTTTCAAAAGCATATCCGATCTGTAAAAGTTTGTTTTCAGTATAAGATTTTGAAATAAATGTTAAGTTAAAAGGTTTACCATTTTTATTATAACCCATTGGAATAGTAAGGCAGGGATAATAGGCTCCGGCGGCGTAACCTGCGTGGTAATTATTTATAGAAATAATAGCATCCAATTTATGTTTTTTAATTGCTGTATTAAAATATTTCTTTCCCTCGGTTTTAATTCTGGTTTTGATTGAGGATATTTCATTAAATTTAGTAGAATCACTAATAATAGATTTAAAAATTCCTTGTCCGTATGGTGCTCTATTCAATGAGTCTTTTTTATTAAATTCAACAATATCTTTTATACTTTTAAAAGAAATATTATTGTTTTTAAAATATATGGGAAGATCATTTTTCATGTCATAGTCAAGAATCTTCCTAAAACCATTAAAATTAATTTGGGGCGGATTGAATTTTATAATTATTCCACCAAGTTTTTCAATTTTGTTAATTGCATTCGAATAAAGGGAATCATTTAAAAACTCATTGAATACTCCAAATCGTTTTCCTTTCAAAGAGGAATCCATTATGGATTCTAAATCAATGTCTTTACTATTTACTGACATAGAATCATTTTGATCATAGCTTGAAATAGCTTTTAAAACTATAGCATTGTCAATTACGTTTTTTGTCATAGGACCAGACGTATCTAGCGTGGAAGATATTGGTACTATTCCTGACCGACTTACAATACCAACAGTTGGTTTTAGACCTACAATTGAACTTGCTGATGATGGAGATAGTATAGACCCTGAAGTTTCAGAACCTAGTGAAACACTAGAAAAATTTGCAGAAATAGCAACTCCGCTTCCTGAACTTGATCCGCCAGAGTCAAATATCTTTCTACCGTAAGGATTTAGGGTTTGTCCACCTAAAGCACTATAACCCGAAGGACAGTTATTACAGAAATAGTATGCCCATTCACTGAGGTTAGTTTTACCAAGTATTAAAGCTCCATTTTCTTTCAATTTGTCTACAACAAAAGCATTTTTAGATGTATTGTTATTTAAAGCATATGATCCTGCTGTAGTTGCTAAACCTTCAAAATTTATATTGTCCTTTAAAAGAACCGGAATACCATGTAGCGAGTAAATGGATTCAGGTTTTCTTTTATCTTTTTCTCTAGCCTCTTTTACTATATTCTGATTAATACTTATGATTGAATTTAAATACTGATTTTTATCATACTCAATAGATTTTATTCTGTATAAATAGAACAATACCAATTTTTCATATGTAAGTTTTCCATCTAATATACTTGTTTGAATTTCAGGAATACTTTTTTCAATTACCAATGGTTTAAGAAAATTGTATTCTTTTTCACTAAACTGATTTAACTCTTTATTTATGTTCTTAAACCAATCATTTTTAAATTCATATTTAGATTGAATTAGTTTGAATTGCATTCTTTTGTTGGAATGACTTTTGCTTTTCTCAATTTCAATAGATTCATCATAATTTTTCCACGGAACTGGGTTATTACACCCTATGAGTACAGAAATAAAAAAAAATAAAATTGTTTTCTTCATTATTATCAAATATAATTTACTAAGTCTTCCATTTTCATTCCTCTTGAGCCTTTAATAAGAACATATTTTGAAGTAATTGGAAACTTTTTAATATGATTATTTAATTCATCCTTAGTTTTATAAAAAAAAGGAATTTGAAATTTGTCTTTTTGTTTAAAAAATTCATTTCCTATTAGAAAAATATTTTCAAAATTATTTTTTACGCAAAAATCAATCAAATCATGGTGTTCTTTTTCAGATTGATTTCCTAGTTCAAACATATCTCCTAAAATAATTGATTTCTTTCCCTGTTTTTTAATTAAAGAATTTAGAGCAGAAATCATACTACTAGGATTAGCGTTATAAGCGTCAAGTATGATTGATTTATTGTTTTTTTCTATTATTTGAGACCTGTTGTTTGAAGGTGTATAATTAGATATTGCTTCTTTTATTTTTTCTATTGAAATATTGAAATAAAGTCCTATCGATGTAGCAAATGCTATATTGAGGTAATTATAATTTCCTGTAAGTTTTGAATCTACTACAAAGTTTTTATAATTGAGACCAACATAATCAGTTTCTTTAACTTCTTTGAATATGTAATTTGATTTACCTTCACTACTAAAACTTATTTTATTGCCAACAAATTGATTTTGTACGGGATCATCATTATTTATAAATGCTTTTTTATTGTTGTTAATTAGAAAATCAAATAACTCGCTTTTCCCTTTTATTACTCCTTCAATACTACCAAATCCTTCTAAATGGGCTTTGCCAAAATTAGTTATTAATCCAAAATCTGGATTTATTAACTCTGTTAGAAATTTAATTTCGTTGAGATGATTTGCTCCCATTTCAACAATAGCAATTTCTGTATCAGACTTAATTCTTAATAATGTTAGCGGAACTCCAATGTGGTTGTTTAAATTTCCAATTGTTGAAATGATTCTGTATTTCTTTTTTAATACTTCACTTATTAATTCTTTGGTAGTGGTTTTACCATTACTTCCTGTTAGAGCAATTATTTTAGTTTTTAAAAATTTAGATCTGTGAAAGTTAGATAAATCCTGTAAAGATTTTAATGCATTTTTGACTTTAATAAATTTTGGATTGTTTAATGAGTGATCATCAATAATAGCATAACTTGCTCCGTTATTGATTGCTTCTTCAGCAAATTTGTTTCCATCGAAATTTTCTCCTTTTAAAGCAAAAAAGATTGAACCTTTTTTAATTAATCTAGTGTCAGTAGAAACTGAACTTGATTCTTTAAAATATTTATAAAGTTCTGACGTAAGCATCAGTTAAATATAATAAAATACAAAAGAAAAGGTATGAGTATTTATTTTATCTTTTTCTTGATTTTTTAGTATTTCTTACTTCACCTAAATATGACATTGCACATCTAAATCCAATAAAGTTTGAAGTCATAGATTCTAGCTGATATCTTCTTTGTGCAGGATCAAGGTAATAAGCTCTGTCCAACCAAGAACCACCTTTGTAAACTCTTGCTTTATCACTAATTAGCGTTGTACTTTCGCTGTTAGGATCATTTAAATCAGGAGAATTATACATTTGGGATATTCCTGATGAACTAAGAAACTCTCTTGTTGATTTTAAGTCACCATCATTAAAATTTCTTAAATCAACTGAATTAGAATCTCCATATTGTATCGATCCAGGTAAATTTTGTGTAGAGATTGAATCTGTATTTTTTGTAATTAATACTTTCCCATCTTCTCCAATACTTGGATTAAAATATTGATTTCCTCTGTAATAACTAATGTCATTCATTTCTTCGTCAATTATAGGTCTATATACGTCAGCAACCCATTCTGCAACATTTCCAGCCATCCCATAAATTCCAAAATCATTTGCAGGATATGATTTAACTGATGATGTGATTCCAGAACCTGATTCGGACCAACCTGCAATACCTCCGTAATCACCGTCTGATAATTTAAAATTTGCTAGTTGATCACCTTGATTTTTTCTCTTACCAGATCTAGTATACTCTCCACTCCATGGAAATTTCTTTTTTCCTCGGTATAAATTCATTTCTGAAATTTCACTTAAAGCGAGGGCAGCATATTCCCACTCTGTTTCGGTTGGAAGTCTATACTCAGGAAGTAATAATCCACTTTCTCTTTTGACATTATTATAAACTATTTCTCCATTTTCATTGGTTTCAGTCTGTTTACTGTCAGCCATTTCATATATTTTTCCTCCAAAAGATTCCCCAGGGTTTAAAAAATAAGCTTTGGTATTAAAAGAATATCCATTAGCTAAACTATCAGGATGTATTGATTCAGGTCTTAGATAGCCATTTTCAACTAAAATTCTTTCATTAACTCTATCTGTTCTCCATTTAGCAAAATTAGTAGCTTGTTTCCAACTTACACCAACTACAGGATGATTTTCAAATGCTGGATGTCTTAAATAATTATTTACCATATCTTCATTGAAACCAAGTGGATTTCTCCATACTAAGGTGTCCGGAAGAGCAGCTTTATATATATTAGGGTAATCTTTTGAAAAAACTTTATTCATCCAAAATAAATATTCAACATACATTGAATTTGTAACTTCAGTTTCATCTATAAAAAAGGATCTTACATATTGTTGAGTTGGACTATTGTTCCAATCGTGCATTACGTTGTCTTTTACATTACCTTTTGTAAATGTTCCTCCTTCAACAAAAACTAATCCAGGGCCAGTTTGCTGACCTTTAAATGATTTATTGTTTTTGTATCCACCGTCTTTAGTGCTGATTTTCCATCCAGTTGCGTTAGAGATATTTCTGTTATTTTTAAAAGGATTGTTATTACAACCTATTATTGAAATAAGAATAAAAAGTAAAAAAGATTTTAAGACTATGTTAAATTTCATATGATATACTTTTTTGTGCAAGATAGTAAATTGTTTAAAAAAATGATTATTCATTAATAATCATTATTTATATTTGTATTGTATGCACAATTTCAAGGGTTACAGTATTTTTATTTTAGTAATTTTATTTAATTCAAACCTGTACTCACAGGATAGAAGGGTTATTACAACAGCCGTGCCATTCTTGATGATTTCTGCCGATGCAAGAGCTTCAGGACTTGGTGAACAAGGTGTCGCAACATCTCCTGATGCATTTTCTCAGCATTGGAATCCTGCTAAATATGTTTTTTTAGATAATAAGTCTGGGGTCGGGGTTAGTTACACACCTTACTTAAGTAAATTAGTTAGTGATGTTTTTTTAGCAAATATTAACTACTACAATATCATTGACGATAGAAGTTCTTGGTCAACTAGTTTTAAATATTTTAGTTTAGGAGATATTGATATTCTTCAAAACCCTCAGGATATTCCTTATTTAGAAAATCCAAATGAGTTTACTTTAGATGCTTCATATATATTAAAATTGAGTGACTATTTTTCAATGGGTGTAACTGGAAGGTTTTTAATGTCAGACGTAAAATTACAAAGCGTCAGCTCAGATTCAAGCTCTGCAAACTCATTTGCAGTTGATATTTCAGGATTTTATCAATCTGAAGAAAGAGCTTATGAAAATTTTAATGGATTATGGAGATTTGGATTTAACATTTCCAATTTAGGGCCCAAAATGAAATATGAAGAACTCGGTAAGGAAAATTTTATTCCTACAAATTTAAAGCTAGGTTCTGCATTTGATTTTATTTTTGATTCGTCTAATAAACTTTCAATAAATCTTGAGTTTAATAAACTTTTAGTCCCTTCTCCTAGTATCCCAATATTAAACACCAATAATCAAATAATTGGTTACAATCAGGCCGATGTAAATTTTTTATCCGGTTTATTTAAATCATTTGGAGATGCGCCAGATGGTTTTAGCGAAGAATTAAAGGAAATAACTCTTGCTTTGGGTCTTGAATACACTTATGATGATTCTTTTGCTCTTAGAATTGGTTATTTTGGAGAAAATGAAAACAAGGGGGCTAGAAAGTATGTAACGTTTGGAACTGGTTTTAAATTAGAGGATATTAATTTAGATTTATCTTATCTTTTGTCTACCTCTAATGTGATAAGTCCGTTAGAAAACACGCTGAGATTCTCTTTTACATATAATTTTAAGTAAATCAATATTTTTAATTTTATTTATAATCTATTAATTAGATACATTAACTTTACAAAAAAATAAATAATTCGAAGTATAAGTAAGAATTATAAAATAGAATTTATTAAATGAAAGAAATAACGAAGGAAACTTATTTGAAATGGTATGAGGACATGCTGTTTTGGAGAAAGTTTGAAGATAAATTAGCTGCTGTTTACATTCAGCAAAAAGTCAGAGGATTTCTACATCTATACAACGGGCAAGAGGCAGTCTTAGCAGGAGCTTTACATGTAATTGATCATGAAAAAGACAGAATGATTACTGCTTACAGAAATCATGTAATGCCAATTGGAATGGGAGTTGATCCAAAACGAGTTATGGCAGAGTTGTATGGGAAATCAACAGGAACCTCTATGGGTTTAGGAGGATCTATGCATATTTTCTCGAAAGAACATAGATTTCACGGAGGTCATGGAATTGTAGGAGGTCAAATTCCACTTGGAGCTGGTATGGCTTTTGGAGATAAATATTTTAATAGAGGAGCTGTCACTTTATGTTATATGGGAGATGGAGCGGTTAGACAAGGATCATTACACGAAACTTTAAATTTAGCAATGCTTTGGAAACTTCCGGTTGTATTTATTGTTGAAAATAACGGATATGCAATGGGTACGTCTGTTGAAAGAACAGCGAACCATTCTGATATTTGGAAATTAGGTTTAGGATATGAAATGCCTTGTGGACCAGTTGACGGTATGAATCCTGTGAAGGTTGCTGAAGCTCTTCATGAAGCTATTTCAAGAGCTAGAAATGGTGATGGACCTAGTTTTTTAGAAATGAAAACATATAGATATAGAGGGCACTCAATGTCTGACGCACAAAAATATAGAACTAAAGAAGAAGTTAACGAGTACAGGAAAATTGACCCTATCTCTCAAGTAAAAAAAGTAATTTTAGAAAACGATTTTGCTTCAGAAGAAGAAATATTGTCTATTGATTCTAGTATAAAAAATAGAGTTATTGATTGTCAAAAATTTGCAGAAGATTCTCCATATCCTGAAAAATCGGTTATGTATGATGCAGTTTACGAACAAGAAAATTATAATTTTATATCTCATAAATTAAAATAAATGGCTGAAATAATAAACATGCCGCGTTTAAGCGATACAATGGAGGAGGGAGTAGTTGCTAAGTGGCTAGTAAATGTAGGAGACACTGTAAAAGAGGGAGATATACTTGCTGAAATTGAAACTGATAAGGCCACTATGGAATTTGAATCTTTTCATGATGGAGTTTTACTTCATGTTGGAATTAATGAAGGTGAAACTGCAGCTGTTGACACTCTTTTAGCAATTGTAGGAGAAAAGAATGAAGATATTTCTGGATTATTAAATCCAACCGCGAATTCAGGACAATTAGATTTAGTCGATCAGATAAATGAATCCGAAAATCTAACTTCAAATATTGAAGAAGAACCAACTTTAAAGACAAGTAACTCTGCTTTAAATGATTCATTTGAAATAATTACAATGCCTAGGCTGAGTGATACAATGGAAGAAGGAACAGTGTCATCTTGGCTTGTTAATGTTGGCGATATAGTAAAAGAAGGTGATATTCTTGCTGAAATCGAAACTGATAAGGCCACTATGGAATTTGAATCATTTCATGAGGGAACCTTATTATATATCGGAATAAATGTTGGAGAAACTGCAAAAGTAGATAGTTTGTTGGCAGTAATTGGAGATGCTAATTCTGATTTTCAAATAGCTGTTGATAATTTTGGAGTAAATCAAGTGCCAAGTGATAAAATTGAAAAAACTGATGTTCCTGATTTAATTTCTAAAACAACTGATATAAAATCCGAGTTAGTTACAGAGCCATCTCCAAATAATGAAAATTCAAGAGTTTTAGCATCCCCACTGGCTAAAAAAATTGCAAAAGAAAAAAATATAGATATAAATTTAGTTAAAGGGTCTGGTGATAACGGAAGAATTGTTAAAGAGGACGTTGAAAACTTTAAACCTTCAGCAACTACTACTGTTGAAAACAATACAGATTTAAAAATATCTGAATCAGGAATCGAAAGTTTTGAAGAGATAGAAAATTCTCAAATGAGAAAAGCTATTGCAAGAAGACTTAAGGAATCTAAGTTCTCTGCGCCTCATTACTATTTGAGTGTCGAATTCGAAATGGATAATGCTATTGCTTTTAGAAACCAATACAATTCACTTCCAGAAACTAAAATATCATTCAATGATATTGTTGTAAAAGCTTGTGCTATATCTCTTAAACAACACCCAAGAGTAAATTCTCAATGGTTTGAAGATAAAATGAGATTGAATAATCACGTCCATGTAGGTGTTGCCGTAGGTGTTCCAGATGGACTCGTGGTACCAGTTATTCGCTTTGCAGATGAAAAATCAATTCCTGAAATAGGAAGTTTAGTTAAAAATTATGCTTCAAAAGCAAGAGATAAAAAATTATCTCCTGACGAAATGCAGGGAAGTACATTTACGGTTTCTAATTTAGGAATGTTTGGAATAGAAGAGTTTACTTCAATTATTAACCAGCCGAATTCTGCTATTTTATCTGTTGGAAGTATTGTAAAAAAGCCAGTTGTTAAAGAAGATAAAATAACTATTGGTCATACAATGAAACTTACTTTAGCATGTGATCACAGAACTGTAGATGGAGTAACAGGTTCTTTGTTTTTACAAACCTTAAAAGGTTTTGTAGAAAATCCTGTTACAATGTTAGTTTAAAAAATTATTTAATGAAAAATGTTATCATTACGGGCTCAAGTAGAGGGATAGGATTTGAATTGGTCAATTTATTTAATAAAAACAATTATAATGTTATTGCTCTTTCTAGAAATGCTTCTTCAATCTCAAAATTAAACTTCAACAATGTTTCTGCTTTTAGTACTGATCTCTCAGATTCTAGATCAATAAATAAAGCTGTTAAATTTATTAATAATAAATTCAGTTCTGTTGATATTTTAATTAATAATGCCGGAAAATTAATAAACAAACCTTTTGTTGAAACAACTACACAAGATTTTATTTCAGTTTATAGTGTAAATGTTTTTGGACTTGCAGAGTTGGTAAGACTATTATTGCCCTCTTTTAGTACTACATCACATATAATTAATATTAGTAGTATTGGAGGCATTGCAGGCTCTAGTAAGTTTTCTGGTTTATCTGCATATTCAAGTAGTAAAGCAGCTTTAAACGTATTGACTGAAATGTTATATGAAGAGTTTAAAACATCAGGTCCAATTATTAATACTCTTGCTTTAGGTGCTGTTCAAACTGAAATGCTTGAGGCAGCTTTTCCTGGTTATAAAGCTCCATTATCTTCTTTTGAAATGGCGAATTATATTTATGATTTTTCTATAAAAGGTCATAAGTATTACAATGGCAAAATACTACCTGTATCAATTTCAAACCCTTAAGGTGATTAGCTTATTTGATTTAGTTCCTGATAATTCTACAGAATTATTATCCGAGTTGATTAAGAATGAAAATTTATCAATTAAAATTGTTAAATCTAGAAAAACTAAACATGGAGATTTTAGATCTTTAAGAGGGGGTAAATTTCAAATTACCTTAAATCATATTGATAATAAATTTAGATTTTTAATAACTCTTATACACGAGCTAGCTCATTTTAAAGTGAGTCAATCCTATAAGTACAGAGTTAGTCCTCATGGATTTGAGTGGAAAAAAAATTATAAATTTTTAATGCTGCCATTTTTAAATAATAGAATTTTTCCTGATGATATTTTAAAGTTTTTGGCTTTGCATATGATTAATCCTCCAGCAACAACTGATTCCGACACTGATCTTGTAATTGCCCTACACAAATATGAACTAAATGAGGACAATAAAATTTTTCTTTTTCAAGTTCCATTTAAAGATTCATTTGTATTTCAAGAAAATAAAAGCTTCCTCAAATTACATAAACGAAGAAAACGATATATTTGTAAAAACATTTTGACTGGAAGAAAGTTTTTGTTTTCACCAGTTGCTAGAGTTAAATTAAAATAAATGAAAGTTGTAGCTGTTAGTGGATATTTTGATCCTATACATGTAGGTCATTTGGAATATTTAAAAATGTCAAAAAAACTAGGTGACAAACTTGTTGTTATTGTTAACAATAATCATCAATGTGTTTTGAAAAAAGGAAAACCCTTTATGGACGAAAAAGATAGATTAGAGATTGTAAAATCATTAAAAATGGTAGATGAAGTATTCTTGTCTATTGATAAAGATAAATCTGTATGTGCTTCTTTAGAAGCCATCAAACCCAATATTTTTGCTAATGGTGGAGATAGGTCTGTTGGTGAGGTACCTGAGTCTAAGATTTGTGAAAAATACAATATACAAATGACAGATGGGCTTGGAGATAAAATTCGTAGTTCATCTGATTTGACTGGTTTAAAACAAATTTAATTTATGGAAAATAAATTTAATTTTTCTGACGAAAATTCGTCGCTAAAAAATTCTGATAACTCAATTTCTGGCAATGCAAAAGGTTTGTTTTCGTCAACGTTGTCATTTTTTAAAGAAATTTTAGATTTTAGAAATGAAACAGATAAAGCTGCTACTCTACATTCTATTAAAAATGATATTTCAATTAAAGGCCCTACAGCTTGGATTTTAATATGTTCAATATTTGTTGCATCTGTTGGTTTAAATGCAAATTCAATTCCTGTAGTTATTGGAGCAATGCTTATCTCTCCTCTAATGGGCCCTATTTTAGGGTTTGGTTTGTCTATTGCTATTAATGATTTAGAAACTCTTAAAAAATCGGTTCTCAACTTCTCAGTAATGGTTGTTTTAAGTGTTCTTACCGCATATTTGTTTTTTTCATTTTTCCCACTTAGAGAAGAATCTTCAGAACTATTATCAAGAACTAATCCTGACATTAGAGATGTTTTAATTGCTTTTTTTGGAGGTTTGGCTCTTATTATTGCTAAAACAAAAAAAGGAACTATATCGACTGTGATTTATGGTGTCGCAATAGCTACTGCATTAATGCCTCCTTTATGTACAGTTGGATATGGATTAGCAATTGGAAAATTTGATTTTGCTAGCGGTGCCATGTATTTATTTATGATTAATACGTTATATATAGTTTTAGCAACATACTTAATAATTAAATTACTTCGTTTTCCTTTAATAGATTATGTAAATTCTAAAAGAAGAAGGCTTGTTTCAAGATTGGTTACTTTGAGTTCAGTTCTAATGTTAATTCCAGCATTTTATACTTTTGTTGGAATATTATATGAGAATAAGTTTAATAATTCAATAACACAATTTTTAGATTTTGAATTGGATGGAATTGCCAACAAAGATTTTTTAATAGTAAATTCGAAAACTGAATATTATATTGATGATTCCAATTATATTTTTCCCTGGAAAGACAAAATATCTAAACTAACATTTAATAGTTTTGGATTAGATCCAATTTCTGAGGATATAATTGTTTTATTAAAGGCTAAAATTAAAAAATACCCTCACCTTTCCAAGACTTCAATTAGTTTCAATCAGCAAAAAGTAGAAAATGATTTTAAAGAACAAAAACGTTTTTTAGGAGAGCTTAGACGCAGAGATTCGTTAGAGCTTTCGAATAAAACAAAAGAAATTGAACTTTTAAAAAAAAGGCTGAACAGCTTAGAAAAAATTGAATCTAAAAATATTTTATACAAAACTCTTATAGAGGATGTAAAACTAAATTATGATCAAATTGTAGATTTTAATCTTCAAAATTTATTGGATATTAATCAAAAAGATAAAAACTCAACTTTAATTTTTTACATAAAATGGAGTGAAAAAATTTCTGATGAGATTATAAATAATCAAGAGCAAAAAATCAAAAATTGGTTGAAATTTAAATTAAAAGATCAAACTTTCGAAATAATTAGATTTTAATAGTTATAAATACTTTTTTACTTTTTTAAGAAGCTCAGAAGAATAAACAAAGTTTTTAACAGACTTTACGTTTGTTTTTAAAATCTCAGTATTAGTTCCTTCCCAATTTTTTTCTCCACTTAAAAGAAATATAATTTTTTCTCCTATTTCAATAACCGAATTCATATCATGAGAATTTATAATTGTTGTGATATTATATTCTTTGGTAATCTCATGAATTAATTTGTCAATTACAATAGCAGTTTTTGGGTCTAAGCCAGAGTTTGGTTCGTCACAAAATAAATATTTTGGATTCATTACAATAGCTCTTGCAATAGCTACTCTTTTTTGCATTCCGCCAGATATTTCAGATGGAAGTTTATTAATCGCATTATTTAGTTCTACTCTCTCTATTACCAGTTTTGCTTTTTCTCTTATTTCTTCTTCATTTTTGTTAGTCAACATATTGAGTGGAAACATTACGTTTTCTAATACTGACATTGAATCAAATAAGGCACTTCCTTGAAAAACCATCCCCATTTCTCTTCTGAGTAAAGTTTTATCACTTTCATTCATGTTTGTGTTAGAAATACCATCATAAATAATTTCACCACTGTCAGGTTGGTGAAGTCCTAATAAGCATTTTAATAGTACTGTTTTTCCTGACCCGCTTTGTCCAATTATTAAATTAGTTTTACCTTTTTCAAAGGTTGTAGATATGTTTTTAAGAATTTTACTTCCGTCAAATGATTTTATTATGTTTTTAACTTCTATCATTAGCTTAATAATAGTTGTGTAATAATGAAATTTACTATAATAATTATAATTGAAGTCCAGACAAAAGATAATGTACTTGCTTTTCCAACTTCAAGCGCCCCACCTTTCATATAAAACCCGTGATATGATGGTACTGTAGCTAATATAAAAGCAAATAAAATTGTTTTTAAATAAGCATAACTAACGTGAAAGGGATCGAAATCCATCTGAATGCCTGATATAAAAGCTTCACTTGGAACTCCTGCAAATGTCATTGCTACAAATCCACCAAAAATTGCTACAAACATTGCGACAGTAATAACAAAAGGATAAAATAGTAGAGCTATAATTTTTGGAAAAACTAAATAGTTTAATGGATTAATTCCCATAACTTCTAATGCATCTATTTGTTCAGTTACTCTCATTGTTCCAATACTGGAAGTAATATATGAACCAACTTTACCAGCCATAATTATAGACATAAAAGTAGGAGCAAATTCAAGAATAACTGACTGTCTAGTTGCAAATCCAATTAAGGATTTTGATAAAAATGGACTACTTAAATTTAATGCAGTTTGGATTGCTACAACTCCACCTATAAAAAATGACAAAATAGCTACAATCGGAATAGATTCAATTATAAGATCATTAATTTCTTTAAAAATTAATTTTCTTTGAACTTTCCATTTGCTGGGTTTAAAGAATGACATTTTTATCATTAAAAAATACCTTCCAATATCATCAATGTATAGCATGAATAAATTATATATCTAAAGATAAAAATATTAAAATCAAAATAATCAATTATTTATTAGATTTTATATGTAATTGCGTTTATGTTCATTCCTGCTCCAACACTGCCGAACATAATTATATCACCCTTCTTTAATGAGTGATCTTTTAATTTTAGTTTTTTCACAAGATCGAAAAGTGTAGGTATAGTTGCTACCGAACTATTGCCTAATTTGTTAATAGACATAGGTAGAACCCCTCTAGGAGTTTCTAAATCATATAATTTGTAGAATCTATCAACTATAGCCTCATCCATTTTTTCATTTGCTTGGTGAAGAAAAACTTTTTTAACATCTTGAATAGAGTGATTACTTAGTTCAAGACATTCTTTTAAAGCTTGAGGAACTTGAACTATTGCAAATTCATATACTTTTCTCCCATGCATTTTGATGTATTTAGTTTTTGAATTAGATTTTAAATCATAAGATTTTCCAAAAAATAAATAGAAAGTTTCTTTGTCTGTAAACGTACAAGATTTGTGAGATAAAATTCCACTATTCTTTACTTCATTTTTAAATTCAACTATTGACGCACCAGCTCCATCAGCATAGATCATAGAATCTCTGTCCCTAATATCATAAGTTCTAGAAAGTGTTTCTGCTCCAATTACTAAACATTTTTTTGCTATTCCAGCTTTGATGAAAGCATAGGCTTGAATAACACCTTCTATCCAGCCGGGACATCCAAAAATTATATCGTAACAAACACAATTTGGATTTTTAATTCCTAAATTAAATTTCACTCTACTGGCTAAGCTTGGTAGACTGTCTGATTGTTTTGTCTCGTGTTTAATATCTCCGAAATTATGAGCTACTATTATATAATCAATTGTTTCTTGATCAATTTCAGCATCTTTTATAGCTTTTTCAGCGGCAAAAAATGCTAAATCTGAAGTATTGTGATGATTTTTAGCATATCTTCTTTCTTCAATACCAGTTATTGATTTAAATTTTTTTATAATTACTTCATTACTGACTTTAAAAGCCGTACCATCAGCATTTAAAAAATTAGTATTTAAAAAATCAGAATTTTTTTTTGTTAATAAAGGAATGTAAGACCCAGTTCCAGTAATTTTAATGGACATATATTATATATTATACACTAAGTTAATAAAGTCATTGATAAGATTCAATTGGTTCACATGTACAAATCAAATTCCTATCACCAAAGGCATCGTCAACTCTTCTAACAGAGGGCCAAAACTTATTTTCTAAAACGTATGATGTTGGAAATGCTGCTTTTTGTCTTGAATAGGGGTAATCCCAATTTTCTTGTATTATCATTTTCATTGTGTGAGGAGCATTTTTTAATAAATTATTTGTCTCATTTTCTTCACATTCATCTATTTCTTTTCTTATAAGAATCATAGCATCACAAAATCTGTTAATCTCCTCAATATTTTCACTTTCAGTTGGCTCTATCATCATAGTTCCGGGAACTGGAAAGGATACAGTTGGAGCATGGAATCCATAATCAATTAATCTTTTTGCAATGTCCATTACTTCAATGCCATTAGATTTAAAAGGTCTACAATCGATAATTAATTCATGAGCTGCCCTTCCTTTTTCTCCTGTGTAAAGGATATCATAATGATTTTCAATTCTATTTTTAATATAGTTTGCGTTCAAAATGGCAAATTCAGTGGACAATCTTAATCCTCTTGCTCCGAGCATTGAAATATATCCATAAGAAATAACACAGGCTAATGCTGATCCCCAGGGTGCTCCAGAAATTGATTTAACACTTTCTTTGGAGCTTATATTAATTACAGCATTATTTGGTAAAAATGGTACAAGATGCTTAGCAACACAAATAGGCCCAACTCCTGGTCCTCCTCCACCATGCGGAATAGCAAATGTTTTGTGTAAGTTTAAATGACAAACATCTGCGCCAATTATAAAGGGATTTGTAAGTCCAACCTGAGCATTCATATTCGCACCATCCATATAGACTTGACCACCATTTGAGTGGATAGTTTTAGTAATTTCTTGAATTGATGACTCAAAAACTCCATGAGTTGAAGGGTAGGTGATCATTAAAGCTGCTAAATTATCTTTGTGATGATATGCTTTTTCTTTTAATTCGTCAACGTTAATATTACCATGTTTATCAGTCCCTACAACTACAACCTTCATGCCCGCCATTACAGCAGAAGCAGGATTAGTTCCATGAGCAGATGAAGGAATCAAACAAATATTTCTGTGTTCTTGTGAAATACTTTTTAAGTAAGCCCTTATTACCATCAAGCCAGCATATTCTCCCTGTGCACCTGAATTTGGTTGTAATGATGTTCCGCTGAAACCAGTTATTTCATTTAATTGATTTTCAAGTTTTTTTATAAGTTTTTGATATCCTCTTGCTTGATTTAACGGTACAAATGGATGAATATTATTCCATTTTGCCCAACTAATCGGAAGCATTTCAGAAGCCGCGTTTAATTTCATTGTGCAAGATCCAAGTGAAATCATAGAATGTGTTAATGACAAATCTTTTCTTTCGAGATTTTTAATATATCTCATTAGTGCTGTTTCTGAATGATATTTATTAAAAACTTCAGAATCCATAAATTTAGATTCTCTTTTTAGTTTGTCGGGAAATCTATTTGTAATATCATTTAAATCTATTTCGAAAAGATCAATATTTAATGCCTTTGCAATTGTATCAACAATCTTTTGAACATCTTTGATAGAGGTTGTTTCGTTTAATGAAATAGAAAAGTGTTTTTCATTAATGTAATTGAAGTTAATTTTATTTAGTTCTGCAATTTTTTTTATTTTTTTAGTAGGACCATCTAAAAGTAAAGTATCAAAAAAATATTTATTATGTTGTTTTACCCCTATTTTGGTTAAATTCCTTTCAAGAATTGCTGTTTTTTTATGGATACTGGCAGCAATTTTTTTTAAACCTTTTGGTCCATGAAAAACGCCATACATACCAGCCATAACTGCTAATAGTACTTGTGAAGTACATATGTTTGAAGTTGCTCTATCTCTTTTTATGTGTTGTTCTCTTGTTTGAAGGGCCATTCTTAGAGCAGGATCATCATCAGAGTCTTTTGTAAGTCCAATTATTCTTCCAGGAACAGATCTTTTGTATTCATCTTTAGTTGCAAAATATGCTGCATGGGGGCCACCATAACCAAGTGGAATTCCAAACCTTTGCGAGGTTCCAACCACTACATCAGCTCCAAACTGAGAAGGTTTTCTTAATAAACAAAGTGAAAACAAATCTGCAGCAACTACAATTTTAATATTATTATTTTTTGCATTAGAACAGTGTTTTTCAATATCCTTAATATCACCAAAAACACCAGGATATTGCATTAAGCATCCATAAAAACTAGAATCATACTGAAACTGTTCAAAATCACCAATTTGTATTTGAATACCTAAAGGTTCTGCTCTGGTTTCTAATAAACTAATTGTTTGTGGAAGAGTGCTTTTTGAGACAAAAAAATTACAAATATTATTCTTTTTTTGTTCTCTATTTCTTAAGCTATATAACATAGTCATTGCTTCTGCTGCAGCAGTACTTTCATCTAATAATGAAGCATTAGCTAATTGCATCCCTGTTAAGTCACATATTATAGTTTGATAATTTAAAAGTGCTTCCATTCTTCCTTGAGCAATTTCTGCTTGATAAGGAGTATAAGCCGTGTACCAGCTTGGGTTTTCTAAAATATTTCTTTTTATTACAGATGGAACTATAGCTTGGTTATAACCTAATCCAATATAAGATTTATAAATTTTGTTTTTTTTTCCTAGTTTTTCAATATGAGATAGATATTCTTGTTCAGACAGAGCTGGTTTAAGATTCATTTCTTTTTTTAATCTTATATTTTTAGGTATTGTTTCAGAAATTAATTCTTCAATATTTTTAGAACCAACGTAATCAAGCATGTTAGTTTTGTCCAAATTATTAATTCCAATGTGTCTGTCAGAAAATCTGTACATATATTATATAAATTTATAATGTAAAAATAATTAATATCGTTATAATTAATACATAAATTTAGCTCTAAGTAAGAAAAGTTTTTAACTTATTAATTAACTAAAAATTATAATTAAAAAATCAGTTAAATGTTGTTCATAAAAAAACTTTTTGATTTTTATATAAAGTCAAGTTTTCACCTTGGAGTATGTGTGGTTTCTCTTTATATAATATCGATTTATAAACTTCAAATAGATTTAAATTATTATATTCTAACTTGTCTTTTTTCTTCAACTATTGTTGTATATAATTTTATAAAATATGCTTCAACATTACCATATTATTTTTTTGTACAAAATGCTCCAATAAAAAAAATTCAAATACTAAGTTTTTTTTTCGGATTTTTTCTTTTGTATTCTTTATTTTTTTTAAGCTTTGAAGCATTGTTTTTCGGATTTTTTCTTTTTTTAATTTGTGTTTTATATGTTTTTCCAATAAATCATTCTATTTCTAATTTTAGAAATAGGAGTAAGATTAAAATTTTTTTAGTAGCAATTTGTTGGTCTGGTTCAACCGTGATATTTCCTTTTATAGAATCAAATAATATAAATTATGGTGATTCTATGTTGTTATTTGTTCAGTTTTTTTTATTTGTAATAGTTTGTACTGTGCCATTCGAAATAAGAGATTTAAAATATGATTCGAATGATTTAAAAACAATACCTCAAATTTATGGAACAAACAATTCGAAGTATATCAGTTATGTACTTATTTTTATTTTTTTTTCTATTTCCTTTATTAGTAACGGAACAAGTATTGATTTAATTTCTGATTTATTAATATCTTTTGTGTTAGTATTTATCATCTACTTAACAAAGGAAAATCAGGGAAAGTATTTTTCAAGTTTTTGGGTTGAATCTTTACCTATATATTGGCTAATTATTCAATTTATTTTATTTAATAGAATCGTTTAAGACCTTTTTCTTTAGATTTTCTTTAAACTTCAATAGTTTTTCTAAAATCTCATTATTACTGCTCCCAATAATTTCAGCAGCCAATATTCCAGCATTTTTTCCTCCATTTAAAGCTACTGTACCAACAGGTACTCCACTAGGCATTTGAAGTATAGATAGAATTGAATCCCAACCGTCAATTGAGTTTCTGGATTTAATTGGAACCCCTATTACAGGAAGAGGTGTTATTGAGGCCATCATTCCAGGAAGATGTGCTGCACCTCCAGCACCTGCTATAATTACTGAATATCCGTTTTTATGAGCATTTTCACCATATTTCATCATTTTTTCAGGTGTTCTGTGAGCTGATACAATATCAGCGTCATTTTGAATACCAAATTCATTTAAAATATCAATTGCTTCTTGCATAACTGGAAGATCAGATTTGCTTCCCATTATAATACCAACTTTTGCCATAATAATTATGTTTTAACTTTAACTAATTCTTTAATTTTTTTAGCTTTTTTCAATGCATTTTCTAAATTAGAATCTAATACGGTAGCATGTCCCATTTTTCTATTGGGTTTTGTTGTGCTTTTCCCATATAAATGTACTTTAACATTGTCAAGCAACATAGCTTCTTTAACTCCATCATATACTACTTTACCCTGGTGACCAAATTCACCTACTAAGTTAATCATAATTGCTAAAGAATTAGATTTTGATGATCCAAGCGGTAAGTCTAGTATAGAATTAATATGCTGATCAAACTGTGAATTAAAACAGCTTTCAATTGAATAATGTGCGCTGTTATGTGGTCTAGGAGCCACTTCATTTATTAAAATTTTATTATCATGAGTTAAAAACATTTCTACTGCTAATAATCCAACTTGTTTAAATGATTCAGAAACTTTTAAAGCTATTTTTTTTGCTCTTTCATTTAATTCAGGACTTATTTGTGCAGGACAAAGTACATATTCAACTTGATTTGAAGTTTCATTGAACATCATTTCAACTATGGGAAAAATTTCTATTTGCCCACTTTTATTTCTTGCTATAGTTGTAGCTAATTCCTTTTTGAAAGGTATTAGATCTTCAATAATAAATTCAGTTTCTGGTAAATTTTTAAAATCTTCTTTTGATTTTAAAATCTTTACACCATATCCGTCGTATCCAAATTTCGTTTTTTTCCAAACACAAGGATATTTAATATTTTCTAAATCTTTCAATGATTTAAAGTACTTATGATTTGCAGTCGGAATATTGTTTTTTAAAAAAAAATCTTTTTGAGTTGATTTGTCCTGAATGATTTTTAATGTTTTAGAATCAGGATATACATTTACACCATTTCTCTCTAATTTTTCTAGTGCATCAACATTAACATGTTCAATTTCATAAGTCACAACATCACATTTTTTTCCGAAATTGTATACTGCATCAAAATCCATTAATTGCCCTTTTGTGAATTCAGAGCACATTTCTTTACAAGGCGAATCATCACTCGGATCTAAAACATTAGTTTTTATACTTAATCTGGATGTCACTTGTAATAACATTTTACCTAGTTGACCACCTCCTAAAATTCCTAATGTAAAATCTGTCGTAGAATAATTCATTTTAAAAAGATTGTTTTGCAAAAATACATTAAAATGTTATTTGGTATAAAATTATTTAACTATTGATTTTGGGGTTATATTTGTTTTCTTATATTTTTAATGACTATGGTTAACTTAATATTATTTGGAAAGCCAGGATCTGGCAAAGGAACTCAAGCTGAGTTTGTAAAAAGAAAATATGATTTGGTTCATATATCTACTGGAGACTTATTTAGAAATAACATTTCAAATAATACAGACTTAGGGTTATTGGCAAAATCTTATATGGACAAAGGGGATCTAGTTCCTGATGAAGTAACTATTAAAATGTTGGAAGCAGAAGTTAATAAACATCTAAATGCAAATGGGTTCATCTTTGATGGCTTCCCAAGAACAACAATTCAGGCTGAAATATTAGACCAGTTTTTAAGTACATTAAAATTGAGTATCTCTATGACAATTGCTTTAGAAGTTGATGAAAATTTACTAATTGACAGATTAATTAACAGAGGAAAAGATAGCGGAAGAGCAGATGATCAAGATAGATCTAAAATTCAGAATAGATTTGAGGAGTATAATAACAAGACTTATCCACTTATTAATTATTATAAAAATCAAAATAAATTTTTTGAAGTAAATGGGGTGGGAGATATTAATGAAATAAGTGCTAGAATTTTTAACACTATTGATAATAAAATATAATGACAGAAGGTAATTTTGTTGATTATGTAAAGATTAATGTATTTTCTGGAAACGGAGGAAAAGGATCAGCTCATTTTAGACGTGAAAAATACATTACCAAAGGAGGGCCTGACGGAGGAGACGGTGGAAGAGGTGGACATGTTGTTTTTGTAACTGACAAATCTTTGTGGACATTACATCACTTTAGATTTCAAAAACATTTTAAATGTGGTCATGGTGGAGATGGAAGTGGAAGTAGGAGTACTGGGGCAGATGGTGCTGATGCTCTTATTAGAGTACCTGTAGGTACCGTTATTAGAGATACGGAAACTAATAAAATTATATATGAAACTATTGAGGATGGTGATCATAAAATCATTTTAGATGGTGGAAAAGGAGGTTTAGGGAATTGGAATTTTAGATCTTCTACTAATCAAGCTCCAAGATATTCTCAACCTGGAATTAAAGGAAAAGAACGACAATTAACATTAGAATTAAAACTGTTAGCTGATGTTGGTTTAGTTGGATTTCCAAATGTTGGTAAATCGACACTTTTAAAAACTATTACATCTGCAAAACCGAAAATAGGAAATTATGAGTTTACTACTCTTAAACCTAATTTAGGAATTGTTCAATATAGAGATTACAGATCGTTTGTTATGGCAGATATTCCTGGAATAATTGAAGGAGCATCAGAGGGTAGAGGACTTGGACATCATTTTCTTAGGCATATCGAAAGAAATTCAGTTCTTCTTTTTTTGCTTTCTGCTGAATCTGATGATTTGGTTAGTCAATATAAAATTCTTCTTAATGAACTAAAGAAGTATAATCCTGAATTATTAGATAAACAAAGGATTATAGCAATATCTAAATCTGATTTAATTGATGATAAGGCAAAGCTTAAAATCAAAAAAGATATTTCAAGTAAAATAAATGATATTCCTTTTGAATTTATTTCATCTGTTTCTAATATTGGATTAGTCGAAATAAAAGATCTTTTGTGGAAGGTTTTAAATGAATAGATTTTAATCTTAAATTAGAGTTTTAATTTCATGAAAATTCATTTTATAGCAATAGGGGGAAGTGCAATGCATAATTTAGCTATAGCATTACATATCAAGGGTTACCAAATCTCAGGAAGTGATGATTCAATTTTTGAACCCTCTAAATCAAGATTAATACACCACGGTTTATTTCCGCAAAAAATTGGTTGGAATGCTTCAAATATCTCTGATGATTTAGATTATGTTATACTGGGTATGCATGCAAAAAAGGATAATCCAGAGTTAGTTGAAGCTCAAAATAAATCAATTAAAATATTTTCTTATCCAGAATTTATTTATGAAATGTCTAAAAACAAAACTAGAGTAGTTATTGGAGGAAGTCATGGTAAAACTTCCATTACAGCTATGGTTTTACATGTTTTAAATGACAATAATATTTCAGTTGACTATATGGTTGGAGCTCAGTTAAAAGGCTTTAGCACGATGGTTCATTTAACTGACGAAAATGATTTTATATTACTCGAAGGTGATGAGTATTTATCATCTCCTATTGATAGAAGACCTAAATTTCACTTATATAAACCAAATATCGCTTTATTAAGTGGAATTGCTTGGGATCACATCAATGTCTTTCCAACAAAGGAGATTTATTCTAAACAATTTGAGATTTTTCTTGATTCTATAGTTTCAGGGGGGGTTGTTGTTTACAATGAATTAGATTCAGAATTAAATCAAATGGTTTTAAATTGTTCAAATTCAATTAGAAAACTTGAGTATTCCTTACCTGAATTTTTTATTGAAAACGATATTTCATTTTTAAAAACAGATGAAGGCAGTCTACCATTAAAGATATTTGGTAATCATAATCTAAGTAATCTTTCAGGAGCTAAATTAATATGTCAATTAATGGGTGTTCAAGAGGAAGAGTTCAATAATTCTATTATATCCTTTGGAGGTGCTGATAAGAGATTAGAATCTTTGTTAGAAACGGATGACAGAGCATTTTTTAAAGATTTTGCTCACTCTCCTAGCAAAGTTAGTGCAACAACTAATGCTTTAAAAAATCAATTTAAAAATAGAAAATTAATAGCCCTTCTCGAACTCCACACCTTTAGCAGTTTAAATGAAGACTTTATTGGTGAATACCGAAATAGTTTGAAGCAGGCTGATGTAAGAATATTGTTTTATGATCCAAAAGCTGTTGCAAGTAAAGGATTAAAGAATATTTCAGTTCAAAAAATAAAGGATTCGTTTAATGATGATAATATGATAGTAATTTCAGATTCAAATCAGTTAAAAGATTATTTATTTGAATTATCTTTTTTGAATACAAATTTATTATTTATGAGCTCAGGTAATTATGCTTCACTAGATTTAGATGTTATTATTGATTTTATTAAAAATAATTAATGAATAATATTAAACATATATTTTTTGATTTAGACCATACGCTATGGCATTTTGAAAAAAACTCATCCCTAACTTTCAAATTTTTATTAAATAAATATAATATTGATATTGATCTTAAGGACTTTTTGAAAATTTATATGCCAATTAACTTTTCTTTATGGAATCTTTACAGAGATGATAAAATTACAAAGCAATATTTAAGGCATAACAGATTAAAGTCTACTTTTGAAAAGTTAAACATAAGTATTAAACCTAGCGTAATTGATGATATTTCTGATGACTATGTAAAACATCTTCCTGATAATAATTTTCTTTTACAAGACGCCATTACAGTTTTAGATTATTTATTT
>CAJQMK010000036.1 GCA_905479415.1 uncultured Flavobacteriaceae bacterium
CGTATACGGCATGTAATATTTTATCAGCCATTATTTTTTATCTCTAATTTTTTTATAGTTATCACCTGAACTTTTTAATATTGTCTTAACTTCTGCTTGTGCAATTACAGGAAATGTTCTTGAGTATAATAAAAACAACACAAAAAAGAATCCTATTGTACCAACAAATATTCCCACATCTACAAAAGTTGGAGAAAACATTGTCCAAGAAGAAGGCAAATAATCCCTGTGAAGGGAAGTAACAATAATAACAAATCTTTCAAACCACATCCCAATATTTACAACAATTGAAATGAAAAATGAAAAAAGAATACTTGTTCTCAATTTTTTTATCCACATTAATTGTGGTGAAAACACATTACACGTCATCATAGCCCAGTAAGCCCACCAATATGGACCAGTAGCTCTATTTAAAAAGGCATATTGCTCATATTCAACACCTGAATACCAAGCAATAAAAAGTTCTGTTATGTAAGCTGTACCAACGATAGATCCCGTAATCATTATAACTATGTTCATCAATTCAATATGTTGAACAGTTATATAATTTTCTAAATTAGATACCTTTCTCATTATAATAAGCAAAGTATTAACCATTGCAAATCCAGAGAAAATTGCTCCAGCCACAAAATAAGGTGGAAAAATAGTTGTATGCCAACCAGGAATGACAGATGTTGCGAAGTCAAAGGATACTATAGTGTGTACTGATAAAACTAAAGGAGTTGCTAAACCAGCTAATACTAATGAAACTTCTTCAAATCTTTGCCAATCTTTTGCTCTTCCGGTCCATCCAAAGCTAACTAAACTATATATTTTCTTTTGAAAAGGTTTAACAGCCCTGTCTCTAATCATAGCAAAATCGGGTAATAATCCCGTCCACCAAAACACCAAAGAAACTGATAAATATGTAGATATTGCAAAAACATCCCATAATAAAGGAGAATTAAAGTTAACCCATAAAGATCCATACGCATTAGGAATTGGTAATACCCAATAAGCTAACCAAGGACGACCCATGTGAATTATTGGAAATAAACCTGCTTGAATTACAGAGAATATTGTCATCGCCTCGGCAGATCTATTAATTGCCATTCTCCACTTCTGTCTAAATAATAAAAGTACTGCAGAAATTAATGTTCCAGCATGACCAATACCAATCCACCATACAAAGTTTGTAATATCCCATGCCCATCCTACAGTTTTATTTAATCCCCATACTCCAATTCCAGTCGAAATAGTATAAATCATACATCCAACACCCCACAAAAAGGCAACTAATGCAATAGAAAATACTATCCACCACTGTTTATTTGCTTTGCCTTCAATAGCTGCTGCAATGTCAACTGAAACGTCATGATATGACTTGTTGCCAGTTACTAAGGGTTTTCTAATGGGCGCTTCGTAATGAGATGACATATATATTTATCTTTTTACGTATTTCTTATTTTAACTTGATACATAACATTTGGTTTTGTACCTACACTTTCTAACAGATGATACATTCTATCATCCTCTTTTAATTCTAAAACCTTACTATCTTCATCATTAATATCACCAAAAACGATGGCTCCTGTTTCACAAGCAGAAGAACAAGCTGTCTGGAATTCACCATCTTTTATCTCTCTTCCATCAAGCTTAGCATCTAAAATTGTTTTTTGTGTTTTTTGAATACACATTGAACATTTTTCCATTACACCTCTTGATCTAACAACAACATCCGGATTTAAAACCATTTTGCCCAGATCATCGTTCATATTGAAATCGAACTCGTTATTATTGTTATATAAGAACCAATTAAATCTTCTTACTTTATATGGACAGTTATTCGCACAGTATCTTGTTCCTACACACCTGTTATAAGCCATATGGTTTTGACCTTGTCTTCCATGAGAAGTAGCCGCTACTGGACAAACAGTCTCACAAGGTGCATGATTACAATGTTGACACATAACTGGTTGAAAAGCAACCTGAGGGTTTTCAGATGGATTTTCCATTTCACCAAAAACAGATAAAGAATCACTTAGACCATTGATATTATCTTTTGTAGTATTATCACCAGAGAATGTTTCAGCAGAAGAGTAGTATCTATCTATCCTCAACCAGTGCATGTCTCTTGATTTTCTTACTTCTGTTTTACCTACAACGGGTACATTATTCTCCGCATGACATGAAATAACACATGCGCCACATCCTGTACACCCGTTTAAATCAATTGATAAATTAAAGTGGTGACCAACAGATCTGTCAAATTCGTCCCAAATATCAACATCTGGAGAAGTCACAGGAGTTTCAATATGGTTTAAAGAAACCTGTGTCATATAATTCCACTCAGAAGATTTTTTTGTATTAAAAATTTCAAGAGTTGTTTCTTTAATAATATCTCCACGTCCCATTAAAGTATTGTGAAGCTGAACACAAGCAAATTCGTGTGTTTCATTCACAGATTCAAGAGAGACGTTTTGGACATTAACAAAATTATTGTAAAATTTATAAGCATTAACTCCAGTTTGTAATTCGTTTTTAACTCCGCTCGTTCTACCATAACCCAAAGAAAAACCAACAGAACCTTTAGCTTGGCCTGGTTGAATAACAACAGGAACTTTTAATGATTTACCATTTATTGAAACATTCGCAAAATTACTGTTTAATGCCCCATTAGAATCATTAATGTTTTTTAATCCTAAATTTTTTGCATCTGATTTAGAAACAGTTAGATAGTTATCCCAAGATACTCTTGTTATTGGATCTGGCATTTCTTGTAGCCAAGGGTTATTAGCCTGTAATCCATTACCCATTGATGTTTTTGAATAAAGTGTCAATTCAAAACCATCGGATTCTGAAGATTTTAAACTATCTATATAGTTGTTAATATTTGGAAAAGTATAGGGTGAACTAAATTTTTTTGAGCTATAATTATTATAATAAACTCCATCATGTAAAGCTTGATTCCAAGATGAACCTTTAAGAATTGATACGTTCCAATTACTTTTTAATTCATCGTAAAATGAGTTTGAAGAACCTAGCCAGTTTAATAAAACGTCTTGAAACTGTAAAGTGTCAAAAAGAGGTTTAATAGTAGGTTGTACCAAACTATAGTTACCGGACTTCATTTCTACATCGCCCCAAGATTCTAAATAATGAGGAGTTGCTGCAACCCATTTTGAAAGTTTAGCAGTTTCTGTATTATTCATTGAAAAAGAAACTGACAAATCAACGGACTTTAATGCTTCGTTAAATTGTTCACTATTTGGAAGAGTATATGATGGATTTACTCCAACCATAATTAATCCATTAATTTTTTTATTTAAAACGTCTTCAACAAGATCAAAAACTTTTTGATCATCGCCTTGACTAGTATAATTAAGCTTTTGAACATTAATTACTTTACTCTTAATTAACTGATTAATTTTTAGAGAAATGAGTTGTGCCCCTACATCATCAATTCCAGTAATAAAAATACCTTTTCCGTTTGAGTTTAATAAGCTATCTGATATTGATTTTAATTTTACTTCAATATTATCGTCTAACTTAACACCACTATTTTGTCCAGAAACAAGGTCATAAATTCTAAGTAAAGCCTTTTTTTGTAAAGAAGGTTTTAAAGGTATCCTTGTATCTGCATTTGCGCCTGAGAGCGACATATTAGCCTCAATTTGATAGTGCTTAGACATCTTCCCGTTCTTAGGAACTCTTGTTTTAGCATAACCCTTGGAAAATCCTCCACCTTGCCAGTCACCAAGAAAATCAGCAGAAAAAGAAACAATAACATTTGCTTTTTCAAAATCGTAGGTTGGCAATGCTCTAACTCCGTAGCTAATTTCAAAAGCGTCTAACGCTTTTGAATTTGAAATAGAATCGTAAATAATATGATCAACATTAGAATATTTCTTTAGAAAATTATTAATTATTAATTCAGTAGTAGGACTAGCAAAAGTTTGTGTCAGCAAAACAACTTTTTTGTTTGACGCTTTCATTGCATCAAGTTGAGCTTTAACATTTAAATTAAACTGATTCCAAGAAATATCCTGGCCATCCATTGTTGGACCCTGATTTCTTGAACTATCATACATTGAAAGAACTGAAGCTTGAACCCTAGCGTTTGGAGAATTATCTTTTGATTGATTATTGATTTCAATTTTAATTGGTCTACCCTCTCTTGTTTTTACAAGTACATTTGCAAAATCAAACCCATCAGAAATTGATGTTGCATAGAAATTAGAAATACCTGGAACTATTTGCTCAGGTTGTACAACATAAGGAATAGATCTATTAACAGGACCTTCACAACTAGCTATTGTAGCTGCAGCAGTACTAAATCCTAAATATTTTAAAAAGTCTCTTCTACTAGCATTAGAATTTTCTAAACTATTCTCATCTTCAAATAAACTCCCAACAGGAAGTTCTTCAACAAACTCATTTTGTTCTAGCTTATCCACTAATTCACTATCAGAAGACAATTCTAATTCACTTTTCCAATATTTTTTATGGTTTCCCATTTTCTAATATTACTTTTTTAATAATGACATTTTCCACATTCTAAACCACCCATTTGAGCAATAGATAATTCTTCAACTCCATATTTTTTTGACAACTCTTCGTGTATTTTTGTATAATACTCATTGTCTTTAACTTTAATATTTGACTCACGATGACAATCAATACACCAACCCATGGTTAGAGGAGAATATTGATACAGTATTTCCATTTCTTCAACTGGTCCATGACATTTCTGGCAATCAATTCCTGCAACCGAAACATGTTGAGAATGATTGAAATAAACAAAATCAGGTAAATTATGTATTCTTACCCATTTAACAGGTTCAGTATCGCCAGTGTATGATTGAGTTTCTTCATCCCAACCAACAGCCTTGTAAAGTTTTTTTATTTCGTTTGTATAAAAATCTTTAGTGTATCCTTTTTCAAGATCTTCTTCGCCATTGTAATCAGCAATGTTTTCATGACAATTCATACAAACATTAAGGGAAGGAATTCCAGAGTGTTTTGATATCCTAGCAGATGAATGACAGTACTGGCATTCAATTTGGTTTGCACCTGCATGAATTTTATGTGAATAATGTATGGGCTGAACAGGCATGTAACCCTGATCAACTCCAATTTGCATCATATAACCATAGGCAAAATATGCACTAGATAGTAAAAGTAAAATAACTGAAACAAAAATTAAAAATTGGTTTTTAATAAATGCTTGCCAAATAGAAAACTTAGAACCTTGTTTGTTTTCAACATTTATTCCATTTTTTTCAGCAATATTTCTTAAAGTTTTGGTTACTAAAAACAGCATCGTTATTAGTACTAATAAAACTACAGTAAGTAAAACAAGGACGATATCATTTGTTAATGAAGAATCGCTATCAGAATTTATTGTAACTGCCGCAGCATTTGCGTTAACTACAGGTTCAGGAACATAATCAGTATATGCTAATATATTATCAATATCCTCATTAGAAAGTTGAGGAAAAGCATTCATTGCAACTTTATTATACTCTTCGTAAATAGCTACTGCTTGGTCATCTCCAGACTTGATTAGTGCAGCACTATTTTTTATCCAAGAATAAAGCCAGTCTTTATCATATTTAGCAGACACGCCTTTTAGAGCAGGTCCAACTAAATTTTTATTTAGTTTGTGACATGAAGCACAATTAGCATTAAAAAGAGATTTGCCTTTTGCTATATCAATTTCTTGTGCTGAAATATTTAGTGAAAAAGAAAAAATTAAAACAGCTAAAAATACCTTGGAAACAGATACTTGCTTAAACAGTTTCAAAATAGTCTTCAATAAAGATGTTTTTACTACGACTGACAATTAAAAATTGTATCAAAATTAGACGGCAAAAATACAACACAAGAATGATAATTAAAACCTAACTTAAATGTAATTTTTAATTTATATCCATTCTAAATAATTATTAAAAAAAAACCTATTTATTTTAAAAAAACCCTAGGCAAAAAACTATATTTGTAAAGATGTATAAATCAGTCTTTTCTGTATTTTTTTTATTGATAATTAGCTTTAAATCTTTTTCTCAATCAGATTCAATTATAATAAATCAAGATCCAAAACTTAAAAAAGTTATTGAATTAAAAAAAATTGTAAATCAGGAGGCTTTTACATCTGGCCAATACACTATTCAAGTTTTTAGCGGGAATTTTACAGACTATAAAAATTTAATGGATAAATTGAAAACTGAAGGAAAATATGAAGAAATATTTTACAGTTTTGAGACGCCATACTATAAAATAAGATTAGGAAAATATGTGTCTAGAATTAAAGCAATAAAGGAACTGAAAAATATTAAAAAAGAATTTAGTTCAGCATTTATTTTACAACCTAAATAATTACTTTAATTTCTTTTTTATTTCAACTTGAGAATATGCTTCAATCACATCACCAATTCTAATATCATTGTAGTTTTTGACTTGTAATCCACAGTCATAACCTTTAGACACTTCCTTTGCGTCATCTTTAAATCTTTTTAATGACGATAATACACCAGAATTAATTACAACACCATCTCTTATAATTCTTATACTGGAATTTCTAAAAATCTTTCCACTAGTCACCATACAACCTGCAATAGTACCAACTTTAGAAATTTTAAATGTTTCTCTAATTTCAGCGTTTCCAGAAATTTCCTCTTTGAATTTTGGAGCTAACATACCTTCCATAGCATCTTTGAGATCATTTATTGCATCATAAATAATTGAATAATTTCTAATATCGATTTCTTCCTTATCAGCTATTTGTCTAGCATTTCCGGTTGGCCGAACATTAAACCCAATAATTATTGCGTCTGAAGCAGAAGCTAATAATACATCTGACTCTGTAATTGCGCCAACAGCTTTGTGAATTATATTAATAAGAATTTCGTCAGTTGATAATTTTTGAAAGGAATCGGTAAGCGCTTCAACAGATCCGTCAACATCACCTTTTAAAATAATATTTAACTCTTTAAATTCACCCACAGCAATTCTTCTTCCAATTTCATCAAGAGTAATGTGTTTTTGTGTTCTAACTGACTGTTCTCTAACTAACTGCGTTCTTTTTACTGCAATTTGTTTTGCTTCTTTCTCATCTTCAAATACATTAAATTTATCTCCAGCTTGCGGAGCTCCATCAAGACCTAATATTGATACAGGAGTTGAAGGACCAGCCTCAATAATTGCATTTCCTCTTTCGTCCTGCATTGCTTTAACTTTCCCAGAATTTTGACCAGCCAATAAATAGTCTCCAATTTTTAAAGTCCCAGACTGGACTAAAATCGTAGAAATATAACCTTTTCCTTTGTCTAGGTAAGCTTCAACTACTGAACCTACTGCAGCTTTATTTGGATTTGCTTTAAGTTCTAAAAATTCTGCTTCAAGTAAAACCTTTTCAAGTAATTCATCAACTCCCGTTCCTTTTAAAGCAGATACATCATGAGATTGAATTTTACCTCCCCATTCTTCAATAAGTAAATTCATACCTGATAACTTTTCTTTAATTTTATCAGGATTTGAATTTGGTCGATCTATTTTATTAATAGCAAAAATAATAGGCACACCTGCAGCTTGCGCATGACTTATTGCTTCTTTTGTTTGTGGCATTACATCATCGTCAGCAGCAATTACTATAATTACTAAATCTGTGATTTGAGTTCCACGTGCACGCATGGCAGTAAATGCTTCGTGACCGGGTGTGTCTAAAAATGTTATGTTTTGACCATCTTTTAATACGACATTGTAAGCACCAATATGCTGAGTAATTCCACCAGACTCACCAGCAATAACATTTTCCTCTCTAATATAATCTAACAGAGAAGTTTTTCCATGATCTACATGCCCCATAACAGTAACAATTGGCGCTCTTGGAAGTAAATCTTCAGGGCTGTCTTCATCTTCTTTTATAGAGTCTTCAATGTCAGCAGTTACAAATTCAACTTCATAGCCAAATTCATCTGCAACAATAGTTAAAGTTTCTGCATCAAGTCTTTGATTCATAGTTACCATAATACCTAATGACATGCATGTAGAAATAATCTCGGTTGATGTTATCTCCATCATTGTAGCAACTTCTCCAACAGTAATAAACTCAGTAACTTTAATTGTTTTCTTTTCGGCTTCATTCTGAGCTAAATCCTCATCTGATTTCAATTTATGAGAATCTCTTTTTTCTTTTCTATACTTAGCTCCTTTAGATGAAGATCTACCTTGTAGTTTTTCTAAGGTTTCTTTAATTTGTTTTTGAACATCAACTTCCGAAGGCTCACTTGCAACAGGCTTAGTTCTTCCGCCAGGTTTGTTAAAATTCCTTTTGTTATTATTATTATTTTGGGCAGATGGCTTTACTGGATCTTTAGAAATTCGAATTCTTTTTCTTTTTGACGCAGGATTGGGTTTTTGTGTAGTTGGCTTAGGTTTTTCAAACTTTCCTAAGTCAATATTATCTCCAACTGTTTTTAATCCACTTAATTTAGTGTAATTTGTTTTAATACTAGAGCTGTCTTTATCAACTTGTGGCTCTTCTTTAGTTTTTTCAGTCTTTTCAACAGGTTTCGCAATTTCTTTCTTAGCAACTGGTTCCTCTTTTGTATTTGGCTTTGGTTTATTGAACTTTTCTAAATCAATTTTACCTAAATGAACAGGTTTTTTGATTTCAGCTCTTTCAATAAACGAACTTCTTTTCTTCTCTTTTTCTTCAAGTTCTTTTTCAAGCTTAACTCTTAACTCTTCTTTTTCTTTTCTTTTTTCTTCGCTTAAATCGTGTGACTCTACTTTACTTGATTTGTCAGAACTAAATTCATTCAAAAACAAAGTATACTGATCAGGTGAAATTTTAGTAGTAGGTCTTGCATCAATTTCATGCCCGTTTGAGGCAAGAAACTCAACTGCTCTATCAAGAGAAATATTAAATTCTCTTAAAATTTTATTTAATCTTGTTAATTTAATTTCACCCATAAATAATTTTATTATTCAGAAAATTCTGCTTTTAATACGTTTCTAACTGACAAGATAGTTTCCTCTTCTAAATCAGTTCTTTTAATCAAATCTTCAATATCTTGCTCTAAAACACTTTTTGCAGTGTCAAGACCAGCTTTCTTAAATTCTTCAAGAACCCATCCTTCAATTTCATCAGAAAATTCAGTTAATTCAACATCTTCCTCAGCTCCTTCTCTATATACGTCTATTTCATAACCAGTTAATTGACCTGCTAATCTAATATTGTGTCCACCTCTTCCAATAGCTTTCGACACTTGCTCTGGATCCATGAAGGCTTCTACAGTTTTTTTCTCTTCATTAATTTTTAAAGAAGAAATTTTTGCTGGACTTAATGCTCTTGTTATTAATAATTGAGTGTTATTAGTAAAATTGATAACATCAATGTTTTCATTTCCAAGTTCTCTTACAATTCCGTGAATTCTAGATCCTTTCATACCAACACAGGCTCCAACTGGATCAATTCTATCATCATATGAATCCACAGCAACTTTTGCTTTTTCACCAGGTATTCTAACAACTTTTTTAACTGAAATTAGGCCATCAAATACTTCAGGAATATCTTGTTCAAAAAGTTTTTCTAAAAACTTTGGAGAAGTTCTTGAAAAAATAATTGAGGGCTTATTTCCTTTTAATTCTACAGACTCAATAACGCCTCTAACAGAATCTCCTTTTCTGTAAAAATCAGAGGGGATTTGACGGTCTTTAGGCATAATTAATTCATTGCCATCATCATCAAGTAATATCACAACATTATGTCTAATATGATGGACTTCTGCTGTATATATTTCACCAATTAAATCAATAAATTGTTTGTAAATAATTCCATTATCATGCTCATGAACTCTAGAAACTAAATTTTGTCTTAATGAAAGAACTGTTCTTCTTCCGAGATCAACTAGTTTAACTTCTTCTGATACGTCCTCACCAACTTCAAAATCAGGTTCGATTTTTCTAGCCTCAGTAATTGAAATTTCTTGATTTTCGTCCTCAACTGCACCATCTTCAACAACTATTCTATTTCTCCAAATCTCTAAATCACCTTTATCGGGATTAATAATTATATCAAAGTTATCATCGTCACCATACTTTCTTTTAAGAGTGTTTCTAAAAACCTCCTCAAGTATTGACATTAATGTTACTCTGTCTATAAATTTTTCGTCCTTAAATTCCGAAAACGATTCTATTAAAGATAAATTTTCCATGCTTATATTTTATTAAATTCAACTACTAAATTTGCTTTTTTAATTTCTTCAAAAGCAATTAATTTATTTTTTTTAACTGTCACTTTGCCTTTTCCAACAGGTTTAGGCTCACGAGCGGTCCATTCTAATGTGATATCTTGTTCGCTTACTTTAATTAAACTCCCTTTTATATCATCACCTTCTTTTAACGATACATTCAATTTCCTTTTTAAATTTTTTAAAAACTGTCTGTATGTAACTAACGGAGACATGAGTCCAGCTGAACTAACGTTTAAACTAAAATCATCTAACTCCGTATCAAAATGTTTTTTGATATGTTTAGACAATAAAACGCAATCACTAACCTTAACTCCGTTATCACCATCAATTTTAATATCAATTTTAAATGAATCAACATTTAAATCCACTAAAAAAAGTTCTTTATTGTCATCAAAGAATTCGATAAATAATTTTTCTAATATTTCTTTCAAATCAGATACATTTAATAAAGAAGGGGACATTGTCCCCCTCAAATTTTCAATAATGCAGTGCAAATATACTAAATTCTACAAAAACAAAGAATTTAATTAAACACCGTTAATTAAAGTTGGCCTACTAGGGCTCGAACCTAGACTCTTCTGGACCAAAACCAGACGTGTTGCCAGTTACACCATAGGCCAGTGTAATGAACGGCAAATTTAATATAATTTTTATTATTACTAAATACTATTTCTAATTAATACATCAAATATAAAAACACCCATTATTAATGAGTATTTCTAATACATTAGAATACATAACATTATATACAATGATCTATAATGGGATGATCATTTTCGTTTCTATAATTTGCAGTTAAAGTAATATCATCTTTTGTAGAATATTTTGTTCCATCTACATAAGTTATAGTTGTTTTACCTCCTATCACTTCAATCTTCTCTATATTATTTAATGATTTCACTAATCAAATATAATTATTCAATTCTCATTTCTAAAATTTCCCAATAATCAATATTACAACTACTAACCTTAATAGTAATTTTTAATTTTCTATATATAGTTGGGTTTGAATTATTTAAAATAATTTTTATTATTACTAAATACTATTTCTAATTAATACATCAAATATAAAAACACCCATTATTAATGAGTATTTCTAATACATTAGAATACATAACATTATATACAATGATCTATAATGGGATGATCATTTTCGTTTCTATAATTTGCAGTTAAAGTAATATCATCTTTTGTAGAATATTTTGTTCCATCTACATAAGTTATAGTTGTTTTACCTCCTATCACTTCAATCTTCTCTATATTATTTAATGATTTCACTAATCAAATATAATTATTCAATTCTCATTTCTAAAATTTCCCAATAATCAATATTACAACTACTAACCTTAATAGTAATTTTTAATTTTCTATATATAGTTGGGTTTGAATTATTTAAAATAAA